>LNEW01000066.1 GCA_001464375.1 Rhodospirillales bacterium Ga0074136
CCGACCTTCGGCGAGATCACCTTCAAGGAGACGGTGGAGGCGATCCGCCAGCATCCGCACTACACCGCGCCGCTGGACAAGAACCCGCGGCCTGGCGTGAAGCGCGGCCGCGGCGTGGCCTCGGGCTTCTGGTACAATGCCGGCGGCGAGAGCTCCGTCCAGGTGAACATCACCGAGGACGGCAACGTGCTGGTCACGACCGGCCACCCGGATGTGGGCGGGTCGCGCGCGTCGATCTCGAACGTGGTGGCCGAATTGCTCGGCGTGGATCATGCGCGCGTCAATGTGATGATCGGCGACACGCAGACGATCGGCTTCTCGAATCTCACGGGCGGCAGCCGCGTGACCTTCGCGTCCGCCTTGGTCGCGACGGCGGCGACCGAGAAGGTGATCGGCCAGCTTCGCGCGCGTGCCGCGAAGATCTGGGACATCGATGCCGAGGCGGTGAAGTGGCAGGACGGCATGGCGCTGCCGGCCGGCGACAATGCAGGCAAGTTCCCGCCGCTGTCGCTCAAGGAACTGGCTGCGAAAGCCAATGAGATGGGCGGGCCGATCGGCAACCAGACCCAGCTCAACACCACCGGCGCCGATCCCGGCTTCGCCACGCATTGCGTGGATGTCGAGGTCGATGTGGATCTCGGGATCGTGCGGGTGCTGCGCTACACCGCCGCGCAGGATGTCGGGCGCGCGCTGCATCCGGCCTATGTCGAGGGCCAGATCCAGGGCGGCGTGGTGCAGGGCATCGGCTGGGCGCTGAGCGAGGAATACCTGTACGACGCGAAGGGCCGCGTGGATAACGCGAGCTTCCTCGACTACCGCATGCCGGTGTGTTCGGACGTGCCGATGATCGAGCCGGTCATGCTCGAGATTCCGAACCCCAAGCACCCGCAGGGCGTGCGCGGCGTGGGCGAGGCGCCGATCGTCCCGCCGCTGGCCGCGATTGCCAATGCGGTGCACGACGCGCTGGGCGTTCGCTTCTACGACCTGCCGATGTCGCCGCCGAAGGTCTCGGCCCGCCTGGATTCGGCGGGCTGAGTCTCCGCGGTCCAGGGGGCCGTTGCCCCCTGGCGGAGGAGTTCGAGGGGGCGGCGCCCCCTCGACGCGCTATTCCACCGCCGCCGCGTTGCGTGCCGTCACGGGCACCATGATGTAGCGCACGCCGTTCGCTTCGGCCGGCGGAAAGCGACCTGCCCTGATGTTCACCTGGATGGCCGGCAGCAGCAGCAAGGGCGCGGCCAGCGTGGCGTCGCGCGTGGTGCGGAAGGCGACGAACTCGTCCTCGGTGATACCGTCCTTGACGTGCGGGTTGTGCGCACGTTGTTCGGCCACGGTGGATTGCCAGGCGAAGCTGTCGCGGCCCGGCGCCTTGTAGTCGTGGCACATCCATAGCCGCGTGTGCGGCGGCAGCGCGAGCAGGCGCTTCATCGACCGGAACAGGGTGCGCGCATCGCCGCCGGGGAAGTCCGCGCGCGCCGTTCCGTAGTCGTGCATGAACAGCGTGTCGCCGACGAAGACATCGTCACCGATGCGGTAGGCGATGCAGGCGGGCGTGTGGCCCGGCGTGTGGATCACCTCGACGTCGAGCGAGCCGATCGCGAAGTGTTCGCCATCCTTGAACAGCCGGTCGAAATCGCCGCCGCCGGGCTTCACGTCGTCGGCATGGAAGACCGGGCGGAAGATGGCCTGCACGTCGCGGATGTGCTCGCCGATGCCGATCGGCGCGCCGGTCTTTCCCTTGATGTAGGGCGCGGCCGTCAGGTGGTCGGCATGGGCGTGGGTTTCCAGCACCCAGTCGATCGCGACGCCGTCCTGGTCGGCGGCGGCGAGGATGCGGTCGGCGAAGGCGGTATCGGCGGTGCCGGAGCGGTTGTCCCAGTCGAGCACCGGGTCGATCACCGCGCCGCGCTGCGTGGCGGGGTCCCACACGAGGTAGGACACCGTGTTCGTCGGCTCATCGAAGAAAGCGCGGATCGTGGCGGGCATGGCGGATCTCCCACGGCGCACCATGCCAGAACAGCGGCCGCGACGCGACGCTTCTCAGCGCCCGACCGCGTCCCAGCCCACAGCGGACAGCGCCATCACCGTCCCGGCCGCGCGCTCCACCAGCAGCGCGGCGTGCTCCTCGAGACGGTCGGCCCGAATGCGGTCCCAGCCGCTCAACCCGGCCGTGAGCCCGAGCAGCGACTCGTAGGACGCCGCGTAGCGCATCGTCTGCGCCGGCAGCCGCACGACCTGGAGATTCCAGCGCAGGCCCTGCCCGCGGCTGGCGGTGTCCATCCACAGCCGCATCGGCGCCGGCATGCGCGCTGCGATCATCAGGAATTCCATGCGCCCGGCGGCGACCGGCGTCTCGCCGAAACGCGCCGCCAGCATCGGGAACAGCACCTTGCGCAGCGCCGCGGTCGTGGGCAGGTGCGCGACCCCGGCGAGCGGCCCGCCCTCCCGATGGCGGTCGCAGGACGCGAAGAACGCCATCCTTTCCGCGGTCGGCAGCTCGCCCATCGCGAGCCGCGTCAGGAAGCCGATGTCCCACCGGCACGGGTCCGCGGCGAGCTCCACCGCCACCGTCCGGGTCCGCTCGCAGGGCGTACGCGCCAACCCGGCCAGGCCGTCCGCAAGGGTGCGCTCCCACAGCGCCGCGATGGTGTCGCGCAGCGCCGCCGGCACGGGTGTCATGCCCAAGCCCTCGTCAGAAGCGTTCGACCCAGGGCCGCACTTCAATTTCCCAGGACCAGCAGGATCGGTGCTGGCGGATCAGCTCCAGGTAGGTCTGCGCAATGGCATCGGGGTCGAGCAGCGTGTCCGCGCCGGTCTCGGCACGTCTGGCCGAGCGGATGCCGCCATCGATCACCACATGCGCCACATGCACGCCCTGCGGGTGCAGTTCGCGCGCCATGGACTGGGCCAGGCCGCGCAGCGCGAACTTGCCCATCGCGAAGGGTGCGGATTGCGCGTAGCCCTTCACGCCCGCGGATGCGCCGGTCAGCAGGATGGTGCCCGACCCGCGCGGCACCATGCGCCGCGCCGCCTGCTGCGCCGCCAGGAAGGCCCCGAAGGCGCAGACCTGGAGCGCCCGTTGCACGTCCGCCGGCACCAAATCCGTGAAGGGTCCGCGCGTGCGGAAGGATGGGTTGTAGACCACCACCTCGGCATCGCCCTCGGCATCGAACAACGCCGCGATGTCGGATTCGGACGCCGCGTCGCAGGCGTGGGCGGCGGCGCCGGTCTCGGCGACCAGGGCATCGAGCTTGGCGATGTTGCGCGCCGCCAGCGCGACGGCGTAGCCCTCCCGCGACAGCAGCCGTGCGAGCGAGGCCGAGAGCCCATCCCCCGCGCCGATGATCAGGGCCTTGGGCATCGCTGCCTCCCTCACGCCGTCCGTGGCGCCGGCAGGATGACCGCGGCGCCGGCGATGCACAACGCCGCGCCGGCGACGGCCCTCAACCGCTCCATGCCCGGTGTCCAGGCCAGCGCGGCCAGGATGCAGACGCCGCCCGCCCGCAGCATGTCAGTCGATCGTCTCCAGCAACTCGCACAACGTCGCGCAGCGCGGCGCCAGGTCCTGCCACAGGATGTGCTCGAAGGGCGCATGCGCGCCCGCGCCCGTGCAGCCGAGCCCATCCAGTGTCGGCACGCCGAGCGCCGCGGTGAAGTTGCCGTCCGACCCGCCACCACGATGGTGCTTCGGCAGGTCGTAGCCGACCCGCGCCGCGATGCCGCGCGCCATGGCGTGCAGCGCCGTGACCTCGGGCGTCTCGACCATGGGTGGGCGGTTCATCCCGCCGGTGACCTCGATACGGATGCCGTCGGCGTCCTGCGCCATGCCAAGGATGAGGCGCTCGATGCGCTCGCCTTCCGCGATGGAGGTGACGCGGCAGTCGATCTCGCAGCCGGCTTCGGGCGGCACCACGTTCGGGCGCGTGCCGCCCCAGATCGGCGCGACATTGGTGGTGGTGCCGCCGGCCAGGTCGGTCAGCGCGTGGATTTCCAGGATCTTGCGTGCGAGCGCCACCACCGCGCTGCGCCCATCCTGCCAATTGCCGCCGGCATGCGCCGAGACCCCATGCGACGTCATCACGAAGCGCCCCACGCCCTTGCGCGCGGTGACGCAGGCGCCGCCCGCGCCGGCCGGTTCGGGGATCAGCACGGCGCGCGCGCCCTGCGCGGCGCGTTCGATCGGCGCGCGCGAGGTCGGGCTGCCCACTTCCTCATCCGGCGTGAGCAACAGGATGATCGGGCGCCTGGTCGGCACCTTCTGGCGCAGGATCTCGCGCACCGAATGGAAGGCGAAGAAGGACCCGGCCTTCATGTCGTAGATGCCCGGGCCGTGCGCCTTGGCGCCGTCGACGCGCCAGGGCATCGACGATGCCAGCGTGCCGTGGTCCCACACGGTATCGAGATGCCCCGCGACCACCACCGGCGCGCCGTGGCCGGGCGTGCGCGCGACCAGCGTGTCGCCGAAGCCGTCGCGGCCGGGGATGCGCTCGATCGCCGCGCCCACGGCGCGGAGCTCGGCTTCCGCGCGGCCGATCAGGCCGTTCACGGCCGCCGCGTCTGTGGTCGGCGTCTCGTGCTCGACCCAGCCGCGCAACTCGTCCAGCAGGCGTTCGGAGGTGCCGATATCGGTCCGCGGCATGGCTTGGTCCTTGGTGCGGGAAGAGACCCTTCGAGAATGCGCGAGGAGGCGCATTCCGTCGTGCGGCACCGGCCCGCTCCCCCGCCCGGCCACCCATCAAGGATACGTTCGTGGGTGGCCGGGCGGGGCATTCCCGAACGGTCTCGGAGGCCCGGCTTCTGGCAGCCGGGTTTTCGCTTGTCCATCCCGGGCGAGGCCGGTAACGACCCTGCCGCAGCGCACAAAAGGGGACCGGATCGCCCATGCCCGAACTCTACTTCTTCGAGGACCTTTCCGTCGGCCTGACCGCGAAATTCTCCAAGACCATCACCGAGGCCGATATCGTGCTGTTCGCCGCGGTGACGGGCGACACCAACCCGATGCACCTCGATGCCGAATACGCAGCCACCACCATCTTCAAGGAGCGCATCGCGCACGGCATGCTGGCGGCCGGGCTGATCACCAAGGTGCTGGGCACGCAGCTGCCGGGGCCGGGCACCATCTACATGTCGCAGTCGCTGAAGTTCCGCGCACCCGTGAAGATCGGCGAGACGGTCACCGCGACCGTCGAGGTGATGGCGCTGCATCCCGACAAGCACCGCGCCACGTTGCGCACCGTCTGCACCGTGAAGGGCGAACCCGTGCTGGAAGGCGAGGCGTACGTGTCGGTGCCCTCGCGCGCCAGCCAGGCCCGCGCGGCGGCGGCGGAATAGGGCATGCGTCGCGTCTGCGTGTTCTGCGGTTCGGCGGCCGGCGCACGGCCGGAATACGCCCAGGCGGCCGAGGCGCTGGGCCGCGCCATCGCCGCACGCGGCCTGGGCCTGGTGTTCGGCGGTGGCGCCGTGGGGTTGATGGGCATCGTCTCGCGCGCGGCGGTCGCCGCGGGGGCCGAGGTGACCGGCATCATCCCGCATGGCCTGGTGATGCGCGAGGCCGGCAACCGCGACCTGCCGGACCTGCGCGTCGTCGCGTCCATGCACGAACGCAAGGCGATGATGGCCGACATGTCCGACGGCTTCGTGGTGCTGCCCGGCGGCTACGGCACGCTCGAGGAAGCGGTCGAGGCGCTGACCTGGCTGCAGCTCGGCATCCATCGCAAGGGCGTGGCCTTCGTCGATACGCTGGGCTTCTGGTCGCGCCAGATGGACATGCTGGACCACATGGTCGCGGAAGGGCTGCTGCGGGCCGACATGCGGCCGATGGCCATGCTGGCGCCGGATGGCGCGGCGGCGCTCGATGCGTTGGAGCGCTTCGCCGCCCCCGATGTCCCGCGCTGGCTGAGGCCGGGCGAGGCATGACCGCGGCGATCATCCAGGGCTGGACGGCGATCCCGCCCGCGGCGCGCGGCGCGACCCTCGCGCTCGGCAACCTGGACGGCGTGCACCTGGGCCATGCCGCGGTGCTGCGCGCCGCGCACGCCGCACGGCCCGACCTGCCGCTCGCCGCGCTGACCTTCGAACCGCATCCGCGCGAACACTTCCGCCCGGACGACCCACCCTTCCGCCTGACGCTGCTGCCGGCCAAGGCCGCCGCGCTGGCGGCCGCCGGCGCCGCGCATGTCTTCGCGCTGCCCTTCGACGAAACGCTCGCCGCCATGTCGGCGGAGGATTTCGTCGAGCAGGTGCTGCACCAGGGCCTCGGCGCGAAGCACCTGGCCTGCGGGCCGGACTTCGCCTTCGGTCACCGGCGCGGCGGCGACGTGGCGTTCCTCCAGCGCGAGGCGGAGGCGCGCGGCATGGGGCTGACCATCGTGCCGCCGGTGCATCACGGCAACGAGGCGGTGTCCTCCACGCGTATCCGCCGCCTGCTGCAGGATGGCTACCCCGACCGCGCGACCGAGAAGATCGGCCGGCCATGGGAGATCCGTGGCGAGGTGGTGCATGGCGACAAGCTCGGTCGTGTGCTCGGCTGGCCCACGGCGAACATGTGGCTCGGGCGGCACCTCGAACCCGCACGGGGCGTCTATGCCGTGACGGTGGCCCTGCCGGATGGGCGCGAGGCGAAGGGCGTGGCGAATGTCGGCCGCCGCCCGACGCTGGGCGGCGACCCGCAGACGCGGCTAGAGACCTACGTCTTCGATTTCGACGGCGACCTCTATGGCCAGGAGATCGGCGTGCGGCTGGTGCACTTCCTGCGTCCGGACGCGAAATTCGCCGGCCTCGAGGAACTGAAGGCGGCGATCGCCGAGGATGCCCGGCAGGCGCGCGCGGCGCTGGGCTGAACCTCCGCTACCCGCCGTTCAGCCCGCGCCCCGTCCAGGGATGCGTCGCCACCCAGTGCCGCGCGATGTCCACGCGCCGCGTGACCCAGACATCGCGCCGCCGCCCGATATGGTCGAGCAGCCGGGCCAGCCCCGCCGCGCGCGCCGGATGCCCGATCAGCCGCATGTGCAGGCCGATCGACATCATCTTCGGGCGGCCCTTCGCCCCTTCCTCGTAGAGCATGTCGAAGGCGTCGCGCACGAAGGCGAACCACTCATCGGAGGTGCCCATCCAGCCGGCATACTTGCCGTCGTTGTTCACCAGCGAATAGGGCACCACCAAATGGCCCTGGCCGGCCACCTCCACCCAGAAGGGCAGTTCCTCCCCGTAGTAGTCGCTGTCGTAGAGGAAGCCGCCGTGTTCCACGACCAGCCGGCGCGTGTTCTCCGACGGGCCGTAGCGGCAGTACCAGCCATCGGGGCGATGGCCGACGGTCTTCTCCAGGCTCGCGACGGCCTTGGCGATGTGGTCGCGTTCCTCGGCCTCGCTCAGTTCGAAGTGCTTCACCCAGCGCCAGCCATGCGAACACACGTCGTAGCCCGCAGCGCGGATGGCGGCGGCTGCTTCCGGGTTGCGTTCCAGCGCCATGGCGCAGCCGAACACCGTCATGGGCAGGCCGCGGTCCTGGAACAGGCGCAGCAGGCGCCACACGCCCACGCGCGATCCGTATTCGAACATGCCCTCGGCCGCCAGGTCGCGGCCGGACTTCACCTGGCTGCCGGCATGCGCCTCGGTCAGCCCGGCCTCGGTGCGGCCGTCGCCGAGTTCGAAGGAGGGTTCGGAGCCTTCCTCGTAGTTCATCACGAAATTCACCGCGACCTTGGCGCCGCCGGGCCAGTGCGGGTCGGGTGGGTTGGCGCCGTAGCCGATGAAATCGCGCTTCACCTGGTAGGTCATGGGGCGGCTCCGTTCAGGACAGGTGCAGTTCGAAGGGCGCCACGTCGAAAAACTCGTCATCCGCCGAGGTGCCGTCCTTCCACATGAAGATCGCGAAGCGCGCCACGCGGTCGAAGACGGTGGACGGGTGGTGCCAGACATCGGCGCCATAGGTCACGCCCTGGTCGGGCCGCGCCAGGAAGGCCCGCGCGCGCGTCATGTCCGGCCCGCCATCTGCCCCGTGCGGCGCCACCAGCACCAGCCAGCGCCCGGCCTCCATCGGGATGAAGGACTGCGATGAATACAGGTGGCGCTCCATGGTGGCCGAGCGCAGCGGCAGCGGCGTGGGTTCGCGCGTGCTGAAGGACAGGCTGGGCTTCGCCTGGTCGCGGCGGTTCGCCAGCATGGCGTCGATATAGGTGCGGCCAGGGGCGGTGGGGGCTTCCAGGACCTCGCCGAAGGGCGCGAAGGCCTCGGCGGTAAGCGGTTCGGTGGTGAGGCGCATGGTTTCCCTCCGGCGTGGCCAGGGCGACTTTGGATTCACGACGCCCGCTGCGATGATCGGCCGAGGTCGCGATGCCCGTCCAGGGGCTGGCCCCAGGGGAGGTGTGCATGAGGCTTCGGGACAAGGTCGTGGTGGTCACCGGCGGCGCCTCCGGCATCGGGCGCGCCATCGCCGTTCTGTTCGCGCGCGAGGGCGCGAAAATCGTGATCGGCGATGCGACGGAGACGCCGCTCGAAGGAGGCGCACCGACGCGCGACGTGATCGCCCAGGCCGGCGGCACCGTGCGCTTCGTCCGCTGTGACGTCGCCGCATGGGGCGATTTGGACGCGCTGGTCACCAGCGCGGTTGCCGAATTCGGGCGGCTCGACGTCATGGTGAACAACGCCGCCATCCGTGGCGACGGCAAGCCGTTGCTTGAAACCACCGAGCAGGACTGGGACCGCGTCATGGCGGTGAATGCGAAGGGCGTCTTCTTCGGCTGCAAGCGCGCGGTGCAGCAGTTCCTGGCGCAGCAACCCGTGGAGGACGTGCGCGGGCGGATCGTCAACATCTCATCCCAGCACGGCATGGTCGCGGCACCGGGGAAGATCGCGTACGGCACCGGCAAGGCGGCGGCGGCCTACATCACGAAGCAGGTCGCGGTGGATTATGCGAAGCAGGGCATCGTCTGCAACGCGGTGGCACCCGGGCGCATCCTGACCGGGCGGCCGGCGGGCGCGGGCACCGACGCGATGGAGTATTCCACCATGCGCACGCCGATGCCGCGGCTGGGGCGGCCGATGGATGTCGCCTCCGCCGCGCTGTTCCTCGCGAGCGACGAGGCGACGTTCCTGACCGGCCACAACCTGCTGGTGGATGGTGGGTGGATGGCGTTCTGACTACCGCAGCACGAAGTCCGCCATCACCTCCGGCTTGAAGGCCAGCCCGTGGCCGGGTGTCTCGGGCGCGGTGATCATCCCGTTCGCGATCGTCGGCAGGCTCACGAACACATCGTCCAGCAGCCCCATCTGCTCGGCCCAGATGCCGTTCGGGATCGATGCCAGCAGGTGCACGTTCAGTTCCGGGAACAGGTGTGGCGCGATGGTCACGCCGTTCGTATCGGCCAGCGTGGCGATCTTGCGCAGCTCGGTGAAGCCGCCGCGCATCGGGTCGGGCTGCAGGATGGGGATGCGCCCGCCCTCGAGCAGCGGCAGCAGGTCGGCGCGGCCGAAATGCGTCTCGCCACCGACCACGCGCATGTCGAGCATCTGCGCGCACCGCTGGTAGCCGGCGAAGTCGTCGGCCAGCACGGGCTCCTCCAGCCAGTAGATGTCGTGTTCCTCGAACTTGCGACCCATGGTGATGGCCACGTCGGCGGACCAGCCCATGTTCACGTCGATCATGATGTCGATGTCGGGGCCCAACGCCTCGCGCATGCGGCGCACATTGTCGGCATCGGTGCGCAGGTCCCCGACATGCGCGACCTGCATCTTGATGGCCTTGTAGCCCCGCGCGATGTAGTGCCGCGCCTTGGCGATCATCCCGTCGCCGCGCGCGCCGCGGAAGCAGCCGCTGCCATAGATCGGGATCTCGCTGCGGTAGTGCCCCCACAACCGATGCAGCGGCAGCCCCGCCGCCTTGCCCACGACATCCCACAGCGCGATGTCGATGGCCGATTGCGCCATCATCGCGACACCGCCGCGCCCACCGGTGAGCGTGGCACGCCACAGGTCCCGCCAGATCGCCTCCACCGCCGTCGCGTCGCGGCCGATGATGCGCGGCGCCATCGCCTCCGTGATGCAGGCGCCGATGGTCCGCTGCAGCGGCAGGTTGAGCAGATGCAGGTAGCCCATGCCGGTCAGGCCGCTGGCCGTCACCACCTCGACCACCACCAGGTCGCGCATGGACCCCAGCGCATGGCCGGCAAGCCAGGGGTCATCCACCCAGGGCAGTTGCAGCAGGGTGGTGCGCACCTCGCGGATGGTCAGGTCGGCCATGGCGTTCTCCTCGGTTGCACGAAGCCTGCGCGCGCGGCGGCGCAGCGGCAAGACCGTTGCAGGGCCGCGGGGCCGTTGCATGATCGCGTGGGCGTTGCACGGGCTGCGCCGCGCGGCTAGTCAACCCGCATGCGCGATGTCTCACGCCAGGCGGTGATCGACAGGCTGCGGAACGGCCCCGCGCCGGAGGTGGTGGTGATCGGCGCCGGCATCAACGGCGCGGCGGTGTTCCGCGAACTGGCCCTGAACGGCGTGCGCGTGCTGCTGGTCGATCGCGGGGACATCGCGGAGGGCGCGTCCTCAGCGCTGTCGCGCATGGTGCACGGCGGATTGCGCTATCTGGAGACCGCCGATTTCGCGCTGGTGCGCGAGGGTGCGACCGAACGCAACCGGCTGCTGCGCAATGCGCCGCACCTGGTGGGTCCGCTGCGCACGGTGGTGCCGCTGTACGACCGCTGGGGCGGCACGCTGGCCGCGATCGGGCGTTTCTTCCGCCGGCCGGTCGCGGCCTCGCGCCGCGGCGCCGTGCTGATCCGCATTGGGCTGACGCTGTACGACTGGCTGGGGCGGCGCGAACGCACCATGCCACGGCACCGGATGCTGCCCCGCGACGCCGCGCTGACGGCCATGCCGGGCCTGACGCGCAGCATCAGCGCGGCCGCGGAATACTGGGATGGCTGGGTCTCGCACCCCGAACGCATCAACCTGGAACTGGTGCTGGATGCGCTGCGCGACGCGCCGCAGGCCGAGGCGCTGACCTACGTCGCCGCCGAAGGTTTTTCCGCCGACGGCGTCATGCTGCGTGACACGACGACCGGCGAGACGCTGCGTGTCGCGCCGCGCATCGTGGTGAACGCCGCCGGCGCCTGGATCGACAGCGTCAATGCGCCGATGGGCATCAACCAGCGCATGATCGGCGGCACCAAGGGGTCGCACCTGGTCATCGACCATGACGGGCTGCGCGCCGCGCTCGGCGGTGCGATGCTGTATTTCGAGGCGCCGGACGGGCGCACCTGCATCGTGTTTCCCTTCCTCGGCAACGTCCTGCTCGGCACCACCGATATCCGTGTCGAGGACGCCGACGGCGTGCGCTGCGAGGAATCCGAAGTCGACTACCTGCTCGCCGTGTTGCGGGAAGTGCTGCCCGACATTGCGATCGGGCGCGAGCACATCCGCTTCCGCTACGCCGGCGTGCGCCCGCTGCCGCATGTCGATGCCGCAACACCCAGCCTGATCCCGCGCACGCACAGCCTGGTGGCGAGCGAGGCGACACCGCATCGCCCCTTCCCGGTGCTGTCGATGGTCAGCGGCAAATGGACCACCTTCCGCGCCTTCGGCGAACAGGCGGCGGATGAGGTGCTGCGCCGGCTCGGCCGTGCGCGCAGCATCGGCACGCAGTCGCGCGCCATCGGCGGCGGTGCGGGCTTCCCGGCCGACCGCGCGGCGTGGATCGCGACCGTGGCGCGCGAGACCGGCGTGGCGGAGCCGCGCATCGCCGCGTTGTTCGACCACTACGGCACGCGCGCCCGCGACGCGGCGCGCGCCATCGCCGCCGGCCCCGATGCGCCGCTTGCGGCATTGCCCGACCATTCGACGGCCGAGATCGCCTGGATCGGGCGCGAGGAGATCGTCACGAATCTTGCCGACGTGATCCTGCGCCGCACGCTCATCGCGCTGCGCGGCCAGGCCAGCGAGGACGCAGTGCGCGACGTGGCCGCCGCGCTGGCCGCCACGCTCGGCTGGACAGCTGAGCATCGGGCAGGCCAGGAAGCCGAGACACTCGCCTTGCTGCGCGACCGGCACGGCGCCGGTCAGAAGTTGAACGCGACGCCCCCCGTCTGCGTGATGTCGTAGCCGCCCATTCGCGCCGCGCGTGCCGCGAAGGCGGCGCCCCTTGCGAAGCCCAGCAACGCCTGCATCGGCGGGTCGAAGAAGTCGCGCCGCGCCATCACCAGGTCGAAGCGCTCGCGGACCAGCGGCACGAAGTCCAGGCCACGCGCCTGTGCCTCGGCACGGATGCCGAAGCCGGCTTCGGCGCGGCCATCGGCCACCGCGGCGGCGACCTCGTCCTCGGCCAAAGCGGGCTCCGGCAGGAAGGACAGGGCATCGAGCAGCAGCCCGGCCTCGTTCAGCAGATGCACCAGCAGGAGGTGGCTGCCCGCGCGGTTCTGCCGCCCCACCACGCGCAGCCGCGGCCGCGCGAGATCCGCGACCCCCGCCAACCCTAGCGGATTGCCCGGCGCCACCAGCAGCCCCTGTTCGCGCCATGCCCAGGTGATGCCGACATGCCCGCCCGGCCCGAGCACCTGGCGCACCGCCGGCGCGTTCCACGCACCGCTGTCGGGGTCGAGCAGATGCACCGCGGCCGCCACCGCCTGCCCGGCCGCCAGGACCTCGAGCCCCTCCAGGCTGCCGCCCGCGCGAATCGCCAGGCCGCAGCCGGATTGCCGCACCGCCCAGTCCAGCAGCGGGTCGTGGCTGCCCGCCAGCACCGGCGGTGGCGCCGCGCGATGCGGGGCATCGGCGCCAGCGGCGCGCGCCGCCAGCCAACGGTCCAGCAGCCCGCGCGGGAATACCCATTTCCCGCCGAGCAGGGCCGCCGGCACCTGGCGTGCCCGCGCCAGGTCATACAGCGCCCGCTCCGACAGCCGAAGCCAGGAAGCGGCTTCCTTGAGCGTGAGAACATCCGGCAGCATCCGGCAGATGGTGGCGGATGATGTGCCGGCGTCAAGGCGAAGCCACTTTGATGCGACCATCTGCCATGCGACCCTGCGCCAGGGAACAAGCGCGCGACATGAACCGGGCAGCGGACACGACCGAACAGCGCCGGAACCGGCGCTGATGCGCGCGCAGGACAGCATCCTGCCGCTGGATGCGCACGACATCGGTTTCGCCACCGGCGCGCTGCGCATCCTGTCAGGCGTCTCCATCACGATCGAACCCGGGGCGCCGACCATCATCCTCGGCCCGAACGGCGCCGGGAAATCAGTATTGTTGCGCCTGCTGCACGGGCTGCTGGCGCCAACAACCGGGCGTATCACCTGGGCCGGACAGGATGCGGCGCGGCGCCAGGCGATGGTGTTCCAGCGGCCGGTGCTGCTGCGGCGCTCGGCGCTGGCGAATGTGACGTATCCGCTGCGCCTGGCCGGCGTGGCGGC
>LNEW01000067.1 GCA_001464375.1 Rhodospirillales bacterium Ga0074136
CGCCTTGATGTGCTGGACGCCACCTGCCCGCTGGTCACCAAGGTCCACAATGAAGGCCGCCGCTACGCCGCGCAGGGCCGCACCGTCATCCTGGTGGGCCATGCGGGACACCCGGAGGTGATCGGCACGATGGGTCAGATCGACGCGCCGGTGCACCTGGTGGCGACCGCGGCCGAAGTCGCCGCCTTGCCGTTGCCGCGCGAAACGCCGGTGTCGTTCATCACCCAGACCACCCTGTCGGTCGACGACACGCGCGGCGTGATCGCCGCCATCCGCGCCCGCTTCGACGACGTGACCGGGCCCGACACGCGCGACATCTGCTACGCCACGCAGAACCGCCAGACCGCGGTGCGCGAACTCGCGCAACGCGCGCAGGTGGTGCTGGTGGTGGGCGCGGCGAATTCGTCGAACTCCAACCGCCTGCGGGAGATCGCGGCGGAGTGCGGTGCGCGCGCCTACCTGATCGCCGATGCCGCCGCGCTCGACCCCGCCTGGCTGGAGGGCGCGGACGCCATCGGCGTCACCGCCGGCGCCTCCGCCCCCGAACGCCTGGTCGAGGAGCTGGTCGCGCGGTTGCGCATCCTCGGCGCGACATCGGTCGAGACGCTGCCCGGCATCATCGAGGACGTCACCTTCCGGCTTCCCGCCAGCCTGGCCGCGGAATAGGAGGCCCGCGCCCCGGCCAACGGGCGCCTGCCCGGAGACGAACGCCCGTGCCGACCCGCCGCCGCCGGCAGCCCGCAGGAACTCGCGCGATTCCCGCGCCGCGACCGAGCATTGGGCACCGATCGTGCGCGCAGCCGCGACGGCTGACTGAGTGCGCTCCAGCGGCGCGACGGTGCATTGAGTGCGCGCCAGTGGCGCCGCGACACCCAGCCCGCGTTCGCACGGTGAACGACCGCCCGCCCGCGACACACGGTCGATCCCTCAGCCCGGCGCGGCGAACATCACCGCCGCCCCGGCGCCGAGCCCCAGAACCGAGCCGAGCCCGAACAGCACCCCATAGCGCCCGGACCCCAGGGCCAACCCATAGGCAGCCTTGGCGAGGATGTTGCTCGCCACCGCCACCGCCACCGCCTGCGCGGCGACCGTCGCGGTGATGGTGTCCGGCACCAGCGCCGGGACGGACAGGGTGATGGCGTCCACATCGGTCAGCCCGGTCACCGCGGCGATCACGATGACGGCGCCGCCGCCCAGCTTCTCGGCGCCGAGCTTCGCGGCCGCGGCGACGCCACCCAGCAGCAGCGCCATGCGCAGCACCGCGCCGATCTCGAAGGGATTGCCCGGGGCGGCGGGGCCGTCCTCGGCTGTTGCCTGGCGGCGCGCCAACAGCAGCGCCACCACCCCCATGCCCGCCCCAGCCGCCAGCAGGGCCGGCCACAAGGCGCGCCCCGTCTCCGGCGCGACCAGCAGCGCCAGCCCGGCCGTACGCAGGCAGGACACCGCGCCCGCCACCAACGCCCCGGCCGCCAGCCCCGTCGCCGGCCCGCCCTTGGCCGCCGCCGTGGCGTTCGACAGCGTGACGGCCGTGGACGACACCAGCCCGCCCGCCGCCCCCGCCAGCAGCAGCCCGCGATGCCCGCCGCCCAGCTTCACGCCGAGGTAGCCGAGGAACGACACCCCCGCGAGCAGGATCGCCAGCATCCAGACCTTGTGCGGATTGACCCCCGCCAGCCACGCGATGGGCGCGTCCGGCACCAGCGGCAGCGCCACCAGCGTCATCGACAGCAGCAGGATGGCGGAGCGCAGTTCGGCCCAGGTGATGCGCGCCATCAGCCCGTGCAGGCTTTCGCGCGCCGCCAGCACGGCGGTCATGGCCACCGCCGCGGCGCCGGCGGCGTGCGCCTCCCCCGCCACGGCCAGGGCGCCCAGCACATAGGTGCCGATCGCCGCGACCAGGCTGGTTGCGCTGAACCGGCCCTCGGCCTCGGCTTCGCGCATGGCGAAGGGCAGCAGCGCCGCCATCAGCGCGAACAGCCCCGCCGCCAGCAGCACCGCGCCGCCGAACGGACCCATCGGCGCTGCCAAGGCCGCGACGATGCCACCCGACAGGCCGACCAGCGCGAAGGTGCGCACGCCGGCGGTGCGGCGGCCGGGCGCATCGTCCCGTTCGCGCCAATGGCGCTCGGCGCCCACCAGCAGGCCGATGGCCAGGGCCACGGCCAGGCGGCGAATCAGATCCTCCCCATGCATCGACGCATTTCGCGCCCGCCGCGGCGCGGCGGCAAGGCCTTCGGCTTGCGGGGCATGCCCCCGCGCGCCCATATCCCGGTCCATGGATCTCGATTTCACCGAGGCGGAACTGCACCGCTATTCACGCCACATCCTGCTCGACGAAGTCGGCGCGACCGGGCAGGCGAAGCTGCGCGCGGCGCGCGTGCTGGTGGTGGGCGCCGGCGGGCTCGGCTCGCCCCTCGCGCTGTACCTGGCAGCAGCGGGCGTGGGCACGCTCGGCATCGTCGATGACGATGTGCTGGAATTGTCGAACCTGCAGCGCCAGGTCGCGCACACCACGGCGCGCATCGGCCGCAACAAGGCCGACAGCGTCGCGGAAACCCTGCGCGCCCTGAACCCCGAGACGCGCATCGAGACCCACGCCCGGCGCATGGACGCCGGGGCCGCGCGCGACCTGATCCCGCGCTATGACATCGTCTGCGATGGCACCGACAATTTTGCCACGCGCTTCCTGCTGGGCGATGCCTGCCACCTGATGGCGCGCCCGCTGGTCAGCGCGGCGGTGCTGCGGTTCGAGGGGCAGCTCAGCGTCTTCGCCGGCCATGACGGCGCGCATCCCTGCCACCGCTGCCTGCATCCCGAACCGCCGCCCCCCGGCCTGGTGCCGACATGTTCGGAAGCCGGCGTGCTGGGCGCCGTCACCGGCGTGATGGGCACGCTGCAGGCGACCGAGGTGCTGAAGCTGATCCTCGGTATCGGCGAACCGCTGGCCGGCCGCCTGCTGCTGTGGGATGCGCTGGATGCGCGTTTCCGCACCGTGCGGCTGAGGCGCGATCCGGGCTGTGCGCTGTGCGGGGAGAAGGCGACGATCCATGACCTGTCGGGGCATGGGTCCACGGTGGCGGTGTGCGTGGCGTGACCAGGACGAAAGGTCGGGGGAGGACACCTCCCCCGAATCCCCCTCGGCTTTCTGGCCGTTGGGTACCGTCCTCCGCTGTCCGTTGCCCAGGAGCAAGGATGAGTGGGGGGTCGGGGGGCCTTCCGCCGTGAACACGCTCGGCATCCTCGTCGAATCCGGCACGCACGCCCGCGCCCATTATGCGCTGGTGGTCGCCGCCGGCGCCGCGGCACTCGGGCGCGAGGTGGTCCTGTTCGCCACCAACCAGGGCTGCCGCCTGCTCGCCGAGCCCTGCCCGCTGATCGACGACCCGCGCGAGGCCGCCATCACCGCCCGTGGCGTCGCCGGCATCGCCACGTTGCGCGCCGCCTGCATCGAGATGGGCGTGCGCCTGGTCGCCTGCGAAGCCGGGCTGCGCGCGGAGAACCTGCTCGACCTGCCGCTCGCCCCGGGCGTCGAGGTGGCCGGGATCGTCACCTTCCTCGAGGCGGTCGGCCCCGGCCAGGTCGTCACGCTGTAGCCCGCTTGACCCGGCCCCGGCGGCAGGAGGACAGAAGGGCATGACAGCCCCGCGCCGGATCGGATTCGCGTTGCTTGCGCTGCTCGGCGCCGGGCCCGCGCTCAGCCAGACCACCGCGCCGGGCAGCCTGCCGCCGCCGGTGCGCCCCGGCGCCCCGGCCGCGCCCGCGCCGCCCAGCGCGCCGGCGCCACCGCGCCAGGCCACCCCGGCCCCAACCCCGCGCCCGGCAGCGCCCACCGCGCCGCGCCAGGCCACGCCGACCCCCA
>LNEW01000068.1 GCA_001464375.1 Rhodospirillales bacterium Ga0074136
AAGCAGCAACACGCCTGCCGCCAGCGCCGCGCGATGGCAAACCACGTCCTGCACAGCACAACGCCGCACCGCAAGCCTTCCGCGCACAGGTCTCCTAGAGACATCTTCCCATCGGATCGAGCGATCAAGCGCGGTCGGCACCAAACGCCGATCGTTGGCAATCGGGGGACACTCTTGACGCAGCGCAAGGCAGAAACGTGTGGCTTCGCGCATGAAGCTTGCGTCCGGCAATTGCTCGAGGTGATGCGATGCATCGGAGATCCCTTCTCTCTGTGACGGCCGCCCTGGTACCGGTTGCGGCCGTCGCACAGCCGGCGCCGACGCCGCCCTGGCGCGGATCGGGTCCGCCGCGCTCGCAGGCCGAGCGCGACGAGCGCCATCGCTGGCTGGCTGACAACTGGGACGCGCTGCCACCCGACCAGCGGCGCGCAGCCGAGGAGCGCTTCGGCCGCGGCATGGGTCCCCGCGGGCCCGGCCCGGGTGAGATGCGCCAGCGTTGGCAGGGCATGACGCCCGGCCAGCGCGAGGAACTCATGTTCGGCCCGCGCATGGGCCGTGGGCCGCGCCGAGGACCGCCCGTGGCACCGCCGCCGCCGTCGCCAGGCTCGGGCGGCTGACGCGCCGCGCCGCGCGCACGGTGACTTCCATCATGCTCTCAGACTCGGCCGCGGACGATCAGCGCCCTCGAGGAAGTGCGCCAGCGCGCTCCCCCATGGACACCCCATGCCGCAAGCCGCGCGCGCGCAGGCCGCCATGATGCCCATCTTCCTCGCCGGCCGTCCGGCCCGCACCGTGCTGCGCGTCCAGAACGCGACGCATGAGGCATGGAAGCCGGACGGGCCCGACCGCGTCATTGCCGCCGTGGAGTGGATGAATGCCTCTGGCGTGGCGTTCGAGGGCGGCGGCCAGCGCCTGCCGCTCACCACCGAGACGCCGCCCGGCGGCGTGGTCGTGCTCGGCGCGCGGCTGCCACCCGCGCCGGCGGGGGCCATGGCGCTGCGTACGACTATCCTGCGCGAAGCCGGCCCCACGCGCCTCGCGGTCCAGGACGACGCGGTGCAGGTCCTGGCGTTCGACGACTATGCCCGGGGCTCGGTGACGCTGCTCGAAGCGCCGCCCGGCATCCCAGCGGGCGCCGCCATCCTGCTCAGGTTGCGTGTCGCCAATGACGGCACCGCCGTGTGGAACGCGCGGCCGCCGCAGCGTGTCCATCTCGTTGCCGTCATGCCGGACGGCGCACGGGTGGTCGCTGCCCTGCCCGCCGACCTCGCCCCAGACGCGGCAGTAGAGATGCGGCTCGCGCTCACCGCCCCGGCCACGCCCGGGCGGCATGCCATCCGCATCGGCCTGGAACGCGAGATCGTGGGCGATTTCACCGAGGCCACATCGTTTGTGCCGGCGGTGCTGGATCTCGATGTGATCCCGCCCGGACAGACCGAGGTGCCGCAGGGCTTTCGCCCCGACTCGGTGCGGCTGCGTATCGCCACCACGCCCGGCGCCGAACCGGTCGCCGAGGCTGGCCGCGAGTTCGCCGTCCCGCTGGTGATCGCCAACAACGGGCCCTCGCTTATCGAGGCGGAACGCCTGGCCTGGCGCTGGTCGCGCCTCACGGAGAGCGTATCGCCGGGTCCCGCCGATCACCGGCCTGGCTTCCGCCAGGTCCTGGATGGCGGCGGGACCGCGCGCTTCGTGCTGCGTCTCGCCGCGCCGCCCCTCGCGGGCCGCTACCGCCTGGACTTCACGGTCGCTGCACGCGCCAACGGCGCCGACCTGGGCATGGTCGCGGCCGGTGCGCTCGAATTCGCGATCCTGCCCGCGTCGGTCTTTCGCGGCAGTGCCGAGCCGCTGCAGCGGCCAACGCACATGCTGTGCGGCGAGCCGCAGCTGGTCGCCTGGCGAATCAGCAACGGGGGTGACGCCGCCTGGACGGCTCACGGCGAAGGCGCCGTCGCGCTGCGTCAACGTTGGCGCCGGCTCGACGCCGCGGTGGCCGCACCACGCCGGCCCGCCTCGTCCCTTGGGGCCGACCTGCGGGCCGGCGCTGCGGCGCTGCTCGAGGTCGCGCTGATGCCGCCAGCGGAGCCGGGTCGCTACGCCATCGACCTGCAGCCCGAGCGCCTGGGCACCGCCGCACCCGAGCCTGCGCCAGATTTTGCGGCCGGCACGCTGGAGGTCGAACTCGTCGCGCCCACCGGGCTGGATTGGCCGCAGGAGCGCGCGCTGCGCGCGGAGCTCGCCCGCGTCACCCAGGCGGCCCGACGCGAGGCCTACCGCGACTGGGCCGCAACGCAAGACACGACCGACGCAACGTCCATCGCGGCGACGGTGGCGGGCGTCGTGCGCTGGCCGCGGCGGCCGGTGATCTCGGTGCTGATGCCGCTAGCGGAGGCTGTGCCGGAGGATGTCGCCGCAGCGATCGAATCGGTCCGAGTGCAGGCCTACCCGCACTGGGAGCTTTGCATCGCCCCGGACGGAGCCGAGGCCACCACGACAGCCGCGCTACTCCACGCAGCGGCCGCGGCAGACGCGCGCATCCGCGTTGCCCCTCCGGCGGGCACGCTGGATGCCGCGCTCGCCCAGGCAGGGGGCGCCTACTGCCTGCGCCTCGATCCGCGCGACCGGCTGGCGGCGCATGCGCTGCTCTTCATCGCAGGCGAGGCGGTGCGCGACGACGCCGCCGAGTGGATCGGAATGGACGCCGACGCGATCGATGCAGGCGGCGCGCGGCTGCACCCAGTCTTTGGTGGCCTACCGGATGCCGACCTGCTCTGTGCGCTGCCCGGCTCGCTGCCCGAAGCCGCCATCAGTACGGCGGTGCTGCGCACGGTGTTGGCGGCCGGCGGCGCGGCGGCCCTGGCACCATGGCTGGACTCCGCGCTGCGGCTGACCGAGGGCGCGGCGCATCGCGCGCGCCACATCCCGATCGTCTTGTACCACCGCCGGCAACGGCCACAGGACGACACGCTGCGCACGCTGGATGCCGCCCAGCCGGTCATCTCCGCGCACCTTGCGCGCACCGGCAGCGCTGCGGCCATCGAGCGCCGCCACGACCGGCCCGGCTTCCGCCTGCGTCATCCGCTGCCGCAGCCGGCGCCGCTCGCCAGCGTCATCATCCCGACGCGCGACCGCATCGACCTGTTGCGCCCGTGCATCGCGAGCATCCTCGATCGCACCGACTACCCGGCGGTTGAGATCATCGTGGTCGACAACGGTTCGACGGCACCGGAGGCCGTTGCCTATCTCGGCGCGATCGAGGCCGCGGGGACGGCGCGCGTACTGCACCTGCCGGGACCGTTCAACTGGTCACGCGCGAACAACCTCGGCGCCGCGGTGGCGCGCGGGGAGGTTCTTGTCCTGCTCAACGACGATGTCGAGGCGATCAACGAATCCTGGCTGCGCGAACTCGTGAGCCAGGCGCTGCGGCCAGGTGTCGGCGCCGTCGGTGCGGCGTTGTTCTTCCCCGATGGGCGCGTCCAGCATGGCGGCATCGTCTTCCAACCCGGCACCGGCGCCGCGCTGCACGCGCATTACGGGCTGCGGCGGGAGGAGCTCGGTACGCAAGACTGGGCGGTGCAGGGCATGACGGCGGTTACTGGCGCCTGCCTGGCGACGCGCCGCGATGTCTTCCTCGCCGCCGGCGGCATCGACGAACAGTGGCTGCCGGTCGTCTTCAATGATGCCGACTATTGCCTGCGGGTCACCGAGCGGCTCGGCTTGCGCTGCATCTGGACGCCGCATGCCGAGTTGTTCCATCGGCAGAGCGCCACGCTCGGCCCCGCGCGCAGCGAGGCGGCGCGCGAGCGCACGCGGCGCGAACGCGCGGTCTTCCGCGCTCGCTGGCGCGAGACGATCGTCGAGGACCCGTTCCACCGCCCGGCCCTGACGCCGCTGCAGGACCGCGCCGGCTGGCTGCGCCCGGGCGCCGCGTCGCACTTGGCGCGCTACCGACTGCCGCGCCCGCCCGCGCTTGCGTGGATGCACATCCCCGGTACCGTAGGTGCCGCGCTGCGCGCCAGACTGCTGGCGGCGTTTCCGGCGCCGCTGCTAGGCGACATCGCGGCACGCACAGTGCTGCGCTGCCTGGACGGCGATGCCGCGGCGATCGCGCAGGCTGCCCGGCGCCTGCGCGATGCGGAGATCGGCTTCGGCAACTTTCCCCGCGGCTTCGGAGCGCTGGTCGGCTGGCGTTGCGTGCACGCGACCGTGCTGCGCGACCCGTTCGAGCGCGTCGTCGCGCACCACCGGCGGCTGCTGCACGAGGCGGAGGATCGCCTCGGCGCGGCTCGCCTGGCCGCGGCGCCGCTTGGCCTGCTGGTCCGCAAGGGCGTGATCCCGGGCAACCTGATGACGCGCATGATCCTGGGCGAACGGACCGACGCGGCGCGGTGGGAGGAGATCGACGGCAAGGGCGCCGCGCTCGCCGGCTACGGGCTGCCCGCGGCGATCTGGACGGGGGGCGCGGAGGCAGTGCTCGACGGACCGGATGTCGCGCCGCAGGAGGACCTGGCACTGGCGCAGCACGCGATCGGCGTGATCGGGTCCGACTTCGCCTTCGTCGGCCAGCAGGACCGTCTGGCCGAGCAATGGCCGTGCCTGATGGCGATGCTGCGCGCCGCACCGGGCGGCCCGGCCCCGGCGGCGCTGCGGGAATCCACCATGGATGCCGCGGACCGCGCCGAGGTCGAGCGCCATAACCGGCTCGACATCGCGCTGGTCGAACACCTGGCGGCACGGCCCGGCGGCTGCGTCCTGAACCCGGCGCTGCTCGAAGGCTTCTGACGCTGGCCGCGCGAAGGGTTCGCCTTCGCGCTTCGCAGACGCGTCGCGCCTGCGGGCGCGCATGTCGCGCCGCGCCGGGGGTACGTACTTGGCGTCGCGCGGAGGACACGCACTTGGCTCAATGCCAAGGGGCACGCCTTTGGCGCGGCGCGGGCCGCAGTCGCGGCCCCTGGCTTGGCGCGATGTGCGACCATGCCCGTCCGGGCGCTCGGCCCCGCGCGCCGCCGGGCGGAACGTCGTGCGGCAAGCGAATATCCCGGTGCCTGAAACGCAGACGGCGCAGGCCGAAGCCCGCGCCGGCCATCGTTCCGGAGGATTTGCCCGGCGCGGCGGCGGGAGGAAGCCGCCGCGCCGTTCAGGAGGCTCAGCCGTGGCCGGCGACGATCGCCTGCTGCACCAGCAGCGCGGCCGCGGCGATGGCCGGCACGTCCGAGGCGAGGATGTTCAGCCCGAGGATCGTGCTGAGCGCGATCACCGTGTCGTTCGAGACCGGAACGGTCTTGTCCGACGCGCTGGCGATGGCGATCGCCGCCAGGTCGTTGTTCGAGGCCGGAACCACGCCCGGGAGCATGTTCGTCGGGTTCAGGTAGATCGTGCGCAGCAGCCCGAGGTTCTCGAGCGGCGAGTCGATGCGCGTGATCTGATCGTAATACAGCCCGAGCAGCGCGGCGAACTGCGCCGCCGGCAGGCTGTAGAGCTGCGCCACCGTGTAGGTCACGCCGCCCAGCGTCATGCTGGTGACGCCGATCGTCGCCCAGTTGGTCACCAGTTCCGCATAGCGGGACTCGAGCACGCGGACCGGCGCGCGGGCGACATTCAGGCGGCCGAGTTCGACCACGGGAAGGGCGCCGTCGCCGGCCCAGACCGGGCGGCCGCCGCGGTCACCCGCCGCCGGCTGGCCGCGATGCGGGGTGCCGTCGCTGTCCGAGGACGGGCCACGCTGCCCGCTGTCGCCACCGCGGCCGGTCGGCGCGCCGGTGGTGGTCGGGCGACCCTGGCCGCGGCCCTCGGGGACGCTGCCGACGCTGCCGCCAGCGCTGCCGCCCTGCCCGCGGCCTTCCGGCCGGCCGCCGCCGCCACCCTGGCCCTGGCCCTGCGCCCAGGCCGCCGTGCCGCCCAGGCCGCCGATCTCGGGCAGCATGGGCATCGCGGTCAGCAGGCCGAAGGCCAACGCCGCGCCGGCAACGCCGGCCTTCAGGACCTTCTTGTTCGAATTCGTCATCATGCGCTTCCTTTGCGTTGCAAGACTCAACTGGCACCCTCTGAGGCCGCCGGACGCGAATGCCGGCCGGCGACCCAGTTCCGATCAGCGTCGCAGGACGCTGCTATCCACCGCCCAACTGGGCCGGCCCCGGCCGACGAAGTCCTCGCCACCGCCGGAGCCACCAACCGTCCCGGGCAACAGGCCGCCCGATGGGCTGCCATCGGTCACGGTCGGCGCAATCGTTACGATGGCGGCGCCGGGGGCGCCGGTTTCATGGCCGCCGCCTTCATGGCCGCTGCCATGATCGGACTCCTCGCGGTCCTCGCCGCGGCCACGACCGCCGCCATAGCGGCGGCCGCCACGCTCCGAACCGCCATGCGTTCCGCCTTGGCCGCCACCGCCGCGACCGGCCCAGCCGGGGGCATTGCCGCGGCCACCGCCCCGGCCACCGCCGCCCGCACCACCGCCACCGGAATGGCCGCCGCCGCTGCTGCCGCCACCACCGCTGGTATGACCACCGCCGCTGCTGCCACCGCCACCACCGCTGGTATGACCACCGCCGCTGCTGCCACCGCCGCCGCTGGTATGGCCGCCGCCGCTCTCGGCGGCTGTCGCGGCCAAGCCGGTCAGGCTGCCCGCGATCGCGATGCCGAGCCCGAACAGCGCCCGCCGCGTGGATGAATCCATGCGCATCGTCTCCATGACCTTTTCTCCCGTGTTCACGACCGCTGTTCCGCCACCAGGATCAGCCGGGCTTCTTCAGCCGCACTGGCAATCGTGCGGACGCGCTCCGCCGTTGTCGTCACGCAAAGCAGCGCGTTGGTCTGCCCCACCAGCCCGGGCGTGACCGGCACGCCGCTCGCGGTCGCGAGGTACATCGCGGCCGAAGCCACGTCCGGGCGGCGCTTCTCCATTTCTTCCTGGTAGCCGCCGAGCAGCGACAGCCCGCTGATCGCGCGGGTGTTGCCAAGGCCCGGCGCCAGCAAGGACTGGGCAGCCGCGAGCCTGGCGCGATTGGCCCCGGCCAACCGGTTGATCAGCCCAAGCCGCTCGCCCTCGATCCCGTCGCACCAAGTCGTGGGTGTCAGCCGTGCCGCCGCGGCATCCGGAGCGGGGTCCGTGCCGCAGGCGCCGAGCAGCGGCAGGAGGAAGACCATCCCGCGTAGCGCCGTGACTGTCCCCGAACCTGCCACCTGATCGTCTCCAGCCCGCCCGGCACCCCGAGGGCGCCTATTTGCGTCGCTGGTGATATATAGGCCCGCGGGATCGGGACCGATTGATCTGGCACAAGAAGACCCCGCGTCCTCCGCGCATCGGGTCTGCGAATCCAGAGTATCGGAAAATGATCTGGATCAATGCGCCGTGCGGGCCGCACGCCCACCCAAGATGACGCGCACGGCGTCAGAACAATGGACGGGGGTCGAGGTAGGTGTTGGTCCAATCCGCGAAATCCGCCAGCCGTTGGGGGGCCGGCACGCCAAGCCGCCGGCTCGCCAGCGTGACCAGCCCGGCCTCGCGCAGTTCCGCGATCGCCCGGTTCACGTGTTCCGGCGTCAGGCCAAGGGCATCCGCCAGATGACGCTGGGTCGGCGGGAAGGCGCAGACGCCATCGGCATCCGGTTCACGCCATCGCTGGCGCGTCCAGAGCTCCAGGATCATGTGCGCCACGCGCTCGCTCGCCCGCCTACGGCCGAGCGTGACCAGGCGTTCGGACAGCACCGCACCCTCGCGCGACGTCATCCACGACAGCGCGCTGCCGAACGCCGGCAGGTCATCGGCCGCCGCCAGAAGCGCGTCGCGCCGGAAGGCACAGAGCAGCACCGGGGTCAGGGCTTCCAGCCCGACATCCGGGCTGGCGGTGGCCAGGCGCTCGCTGCCCAGCAGGTCACCCGCCAGGTGGAAATCGAGGATCTGGCGCCGCCCGTCGTCGCGTATCCGGTAGCTGAAGGCCCAGCCGCGGAACACCGTGTAGACATGCCCGTCGTCGAAGCCGGGCGCGCAGATCGGCATGCCGGCCGATACCGCGCGCGTGCCCACACGAAGCCGGTTCAGCCGCGCCAGCGCCTCGCCCTCGAAGGGGCGGAACAACGAGAGCCCGCGCACCAGGCACAGGCGGCAATCAGCCGGTGGTCGCCCGGGTCCCGTCAGCTGCGAGAAGCGCGGCGCCTGACTGTGGCTCTCCTGCAACGCGATCTCCTGTTCCCGACGATGCCCATGGTGGGGGATTCACCCCCTCGGCCGGAAAACATTAGTATGAAGTCATGAAGCCGCAAGCATCTGCCGCGTTCCAACGATCAGGGACATTCAACCCCGTGAACCTCCTCCGCTTGGCACTGCTGTCCTCGCTGGCTGTCGGCATTCCCGGCCTGGCCGCGACCGCGCTCGCGCAGACCGCCCCACCGGCCGCCGTGACCCAGGGGCTACGCCGCGGCGCAGCCGATGGTCCCGCCGGGCTGTTGCGCGCCCTGAACGATGCTATCGCCCGCAACCCGCGCCTTGTGGCGACGCCGGCGGCGGCGGCGGGCCTCGCGCGGGCCGCGGCCGAACAGGTGCAGGCCTTCGTCGGCGCCAACCTGCCGGTCTATCGCTCGATCACGCGCACCATCACCGATGCCGCGCCCGAACCGGTGCGCGCCGCGGTCGAGGCGGCGGTGGCGGCGGAGGTAGAAGGCTTCGCCCGCGTCGACGCCGGCAGCGTCGCGCCACCCGCGACCGGCCCGGCGCCGGGGGCCGCGCTCGGCGCGCCGGGCGCGCTCGAGGGCGTGCGCCTGGGGTCCTTCACCCTGTATCCGACGCTGGAGACGGCCGCCTTCTACGACAGCAACGTCTTCGCGACGCGCCGCGACCCCAGGGCGGACGGCGCGACCGTGGTCTCCCCGGGCCTCGCCCTCGAATCCGACTGGACCCGGCATTCCTTCAACATGTCGGGCGGCCTCGACTGGACCAACTACTGGCAATACACGAGCGAGAATACGCTCGACTGGAACGTCTCCGCCGAGGGGCGGATCGACGCCACCGACACGACGCAGATCTACCTCGGTGCCCTGGCCTCGCGCGACCACGAGGACCGCGGAACGCCGGACTCGACGCTGTTCGGCGAAGGCCCCGTCGTCTACTACGATTACCGGGCCTATGGTGGTGTCAGCCAGCGGGTCGGCGACTGGGTGCTGCGCGCGGGCGGCGCGGTGGAAAGCCTGATCTACGAGGATTCCACCACGATCTTCGGCCCGGTGAACAATTCCGACCGCGATCGCACGCGCACCACCGCCGGTGGCCTGGTGCGCTACGATGCCAACCCCTTCCTGCAGCCCTTCTTCGAGGCGATCGGCGACTTCCGCCACTACACCCAGACCCAGGACGATTTCGGCTATCGCCGCAGTTCGCAGGGCTGGCGCGCGGGCCTCGGCACACGCTACCGCATCGACCCGACGCTGACCGGGGAGGTCTTTGTCGGCTGGATGGAGCAGGGCTACGACGATCCGACGCTGCAGCGGATCAATACGCCGGCCTTCAACTTCTCCCTGCGCTGGCGGCCGCAATCGGGCACGCTGCTCGCGGTCTATGCCGACCGTTCGATCGAGGACACCACGACGCCGGGGGCCTCGGGCTACGTCTACAGCGTGGTCGGCGCGCGCTTCGAACAGCAGATCATCCCGCGGGTGACCGGAATCCTGCGCGCCTCCTGGGGGCAGAGCGACTTCGTCGGCGTTGCGCGCACCGATGACTACTTCGACGCCTCGGCCGGCGTGCGCTACCGCGTGACGCAGAACGTCGGGATTGGCCTGGACTACCGGTTCACGCGGCGGGATTCCAACGTCCAGTTCGCCGACTTCTCGCGCCACCAAGTGTTCGTGCGGGCGGGGTTCTATTACTAGCCGGGGATCACGGCGCAATCGTCGCGCGCAGTCCGTCGTCGAGCATGGTGGCCGCGCGCAAGCCAAGCGTCGCGGCCGCCAGGCCGGGATCGCCAAGGGAATGGCGGATATCCCCCGTCCGCGCCGCAACATGGCGCAGCCTTGGCATCCGTCCGGTGGCGCGCCCGACCCCCGCGGCAACATCCAGCACCGTGGTCGGGCGGCCCGTGCACACATTGGCGAAGCCTGCGCCGGGCGCGCCGCGCAGCACCGCCTTCGCGGCGCGCAGATGCGCGACCGCATCGGCGACAAACACGACGTCGCGCACCTGCAAGCCGTCGCCATGGACCACCAGTTCCTCGTCGGCGGGGACGCCGGCGGCGAGGCGGGCCACCACCCCGATGGTGCTGCCCTGATTGCCATAGACGGCGGAAGACGACGCATAGACCACCGGTACGCACCCGGCCGCGCCCGCTGCGTCGAGCACAGCCACGCTGCCGCCGGCATCGACGCGATGCGTACCCGCCCAGTCCTCGAGCGAGCACGCGACGGACGCGATGGCCGCGAGGTGAAAGCACCCCGCCACGCCGGCGAAGGCGTGGCGCAGCAGCGTGGGGTCCGTCACGTCGCCGCGCAGCACGTCGCAGCCGTGTGGTACGGTCGCGGCATGGCCGGTCGAGCAATCATCGAGGACGCGTACGACGCCGCCGGCCGCGTGCGGCGCCCGGCACAGATGCGTGCCGATGAAGCTCGCCCCGCCGGTGAGCAGCCAAAAGCCGGTGCCGTCGATCCCGCCGCCTGCCGGCGCCATCGCGCCCTCCCCGTGGGGCACCTGCGGCCGGGGTTCCGGCATGGCGCCTGACGTATCGCTGGTGCTGACCCTGCATCGCGAAGGGCCACTGGTCCGCCGGACACTCGAATCGCTGCACGAAGCCGCGGTCTATGCGGCGCGGCTGGGCATCACGACCGAACTCGTGGCGGTGCTCGACCGTGCGGATACGGACACGCACGCCGCGCTGGCGCGATTCGCCGGACCGGGCTTCGCGCAACGCCGGACGATCGAGGTGGACAACGGCTCGCTGGGTCCGTCGCGCAACGACGGCGTGGCGGTCGCCAGCGGGCGCTACGTCGCGATGTGCGACGGCGACGACCTTGTTTCGTTCAACGCCATTGCCGACGCCGCGCGGCACGCCGATGCGGCCGACCCCTGGACGCTGCATTTCCCAGAATGGCTGTTCGGTTTCGGCGCGCTCAGCTTCACGACGCGCTATTTCGGGCTCGACCGGGTCACGCCGCTGTCGTTCCTGCAACTGCATCCGTACACATCGCGCGCGTTTGCCCGGCGCGAGGTGTTCCGCGCGATGCCCTACCGCGACCTCCGGCTCAGCGACGGCTATGCTTTCGAGGACTGGGACTTCAACGCCGCCTGCGTGGCGCGCGGCTGCGACATTCGCGTGGTTCCCGACACCGCGCTGTTCTACCGGCAGCGGGCGCAGAGCCTGCTGCGCCAGGCCAGTGCGCTGTCGGTCCAGCAGATCCCGCCCAACCCGCTGTTCCGACCGGAGACCTTCCTGCGCCTCGGCGCCGAGGCCCTCCGGCGCACCGAGGTGGCGCCGGAGGCCTTCACCGAGGCCGGTCATCGTCCGCGCCGCGCGGTTCTCGACCGGCCTGTCCTCCGGCTGCTGATCCAGGCCGCCAACGCGATCGACCCCGAGGTCGACATCGGTCGCCTGGCCGCGTCGCGGCGCCTGCACACCAATGTCAGTGAGCGCGCCATCGCGGCCGGGCGCGCCTATGCCGAGGCCTGCCGCGCCCTGCAGGGCAAGGGACCCTTCGACGAGGTCTTTCTGCTGCCCTTCGCCGGTACCGGGGGCGCGGAGACCTACCTCGCCAATGTCATGACCGCCTTTCACGAGACATTGCCCGGCCGCCGCATCCTTGCGCTGCTCGGTCAGCCGCCGGCAGTGGCCGAGACGCGGCGCGCCCTGCCGCCGGAGGTTGCGGCCTTCGACCTCGGCACAGCTTGGCCCGACATGCCAATGGCCGACCGGCTGGTGGTAGCGCTGCGCATCATCGAGGCCTTCGCCCCGGGGGCGCGGCTGCACCTGCGCGATTCCGACTTCGCCACGGCGTTCTTCCGCACATACTGGCCGGTGCTCAACGGGCACGCGGCGGTATTCTACCGCTTCAGCGACGGGCGCCTGCGAATGGGCAGCGACGTCTTCGCCACCGCCGACAGCTTCGCCTTCATCTCGGAGCACATCGGGCGACTCGACTTGGTGGTCGTCGATACCGAGGCACTGGCCCGGCAGGACCGGGCACGCATCGGCCTCTGGCCCGAGCGTATCGCCACGCTGCATGGGCGCTGCGCGCCGCGCACGACTCCTGCGGCGATTCACGCCCGCCCCGATCACGGCAGCGGGCGCCTGCTCTGGGCCTCGCGCCTCGATCCCGAGAAACGCCCGGAACTGCTCCCGCGCATCGCCCGCGTGCTGGCCGAGCGCGACCCGTCGCTGCGTATCGACATGTTCGGCCGCGCCGTGCTGACGGAATTCGACACCGCGCAGCTGCAGGGCCTGCCGAACCTCGCCTGGCATGGCGGGTACGATGGCTTCGCCGCGCTCGATACCGCGGCCTATGATGGCTTCGTCTACACCTCCTGGTACGACGGAATGCCCAACGTGGTCCTCGAAGCCATCGCCGCCGGCCTGCCCGTGATCGCCCCGGATGTCGGCGGCATCGGCGAACTGGTGGCGGATGGCGAGAGCGGGATCCTGCTGCCTCCGCTGGCTGATGATGTCGCCGCGGCGGCGGCCTATGCGGAGGCGATTCTGCGGCTGTGCCGCGACGGAGCGCTGCGGCGCCGGCTCGCGCTGGGCGCGCTTGGGCGGCTTGAGGCGAGGCACGTGCCGACCATGCACACCGCGCGGGTGGCGGCGCTGTTCGCCCCGGTGGGAGGCCAGCCGGCGGTCCCGCAGAGTGGCACGGCACCATGAGCGTCGAGCGCCTGCATTTCGCGCCGGGCCGCACGGCCTACAACAGCATGACGGCGGCCGAGCATGTCTGCCGCTACGTCTTCGCGGCGCAGGCCTGCGCCGGGCGGCGCGTGCTCGATGTCGCCTGCGGGGAGGGCTACGGCAGCGCGCTGCTCGCCGATGCGGGGGCGGCGCGGGTGCTTGGCATCGATATCGCAGCCGATGCGGTGGCCATGGCGCAGGCTCGCTTCGCGCGCGACGGGGTCACGTTCCTGGCCGGTGACGCCGAGACCCTGCCGGCGCTGCTCGCCGATCAACCGCCCTTCGATCTCGTCATAAGCTTCGAGACCATCGAACACGTGATCGACGTGCAGACGTTCCTCGAGGGGATCCGCCAGATCCTGGCGCCGGGCGGCATGGTGCTCATAAGCGCGCCAAACGAGATCACGGCCGAGGGCGTTTCCGCCAACCCCTTCCATCGGCGCGCCTATACGCTGGATGGCTTCCTATCGGCGACCGAGGCCGTGCTCGGCCCGGCGCGGCAGGTCTGGCTCGGCGCACCGATCCTCGGCTTCGGCATTTTCGCACCCGACCCCGCGCTCGCCGGCAACGACTCGCCAGACCTCACGGCGATGCTGCGCGGCGCTCCGGCCGGGCCGTCGCGAGTGTTGCCCGCACAGCGCGAGCATCGCCTCGATGCACGCAATGCCAGCTTCTTCGTGGCGGCTTGGGGCGGCGAGGCCGCCATGGCGCTGACGGCGGCCCCCGTCTCGCACCCCGCCTGGATCGAACAATACCAGGCTCTGCAGTGGCTGCGGCTCGAGAATGCGCGCCTGCTTCACGCAGCGGATGCGACGGCGACAAAGCCGACGGGGCCCAGCGACCGGCAGGCAGACAACGCTTTGGCCGACCTCCGGCGGGCCGCCCTCCTCGAACGTTTGCGACTGGAGCAGGCACTGGCAGATCTCGATACGCAGAGGGCGGCGGCCCATTCGCTGCGTGTGGGGCACAACGCCCTGCTCCGCAGGTTTGCAGCGCAGCGTGACAGCTTGGTTCGATTCCGCGATCAGCGCGACGCGACGGGCCGACGCGTTTCGGGGCTGCAGCCCTACATCGCGGTGCTGCGCGATCAGCGCGACGCAGCGCGCAAGGACGTAGAGGCGTTGCAGGTAGAGGTCCGGGCGCTGCGGGCCGAACTCGCCTCCGCCCCCAGGGTGACGGCCCCGATCGGTCCTCCAGATGGCAGCAGCGCGCCCCCGCCCTCAATTCAACCGGATGCAGCCGTCGGGGCCGAGGACGTAGGGGCGGGCGCAACGATGGCAGCGCCCGCCGGCCTCGCGCGGCGCCTGGCCAAGCTTTTCGGTGCGGTCAGTCGGCGCTGATGCACGGACACCCGCCATGAGCGACAGCACGGCCGGCATGGACTGCCCAGCGCGACAATCACTAGAGATTTGGGTTGTTACGCCGTGCATCGAGGACGACCGTGACGTCGCGGCGCAGATGGCGCGCCTTTCCGCCTGCTTGGCTCAGGCCAGCCATCGGGTCAGCCTGTTGGTGGCGCCAGCGCTCGACGATCGGGCCGATCGCGGCACCGGGACCATCGCGCCGCCTGCGGTGAAATTGGCGTTCTGCCAGCGACCGGAAAGGCCGACGATCGAGGGCCTGCCATCGGTGCGCCGCGCCTTCCACGTGCTGCGTGCGCTGGACAACGAAAGGGCCGACCTCGTGTTGGTGCCCGAAGCTGGCGGCCTGGGGCATTTCCTCGCCACCGCGCGGCGGGCGGGCCGGCTGGTCGCAGGTGCCCGCCTGGTCACGGTGTGCGTGGGCGCGGGCGACATGCTGGCGGAAGCGGATGGCCGCCTGCCAGCGAGCCGCGACGACGTCGCGCGCGACCACATGGAACGCTGCAGCGTGGGCTGGGCAGATGCCGCCGTCCTGGCCTCGGCGCCAATGCGCGACTGGATGCAAGGCCAAGCGTGGCAACTGCCGGCTGAGTGCGTCGTGCTACCGCCGCCGATCGACGATACCGCAGCACGCCCTTCGCTCGCGCCCCGGGTCGAGGAGATGGTCTTTGCGGGTGGGCTGCGCCGCAGCGACGGCCTCGTGCTGTTCGTTCAGGCGTTGCGGCGCTTGCCGCCACACCGCCTGGCCCGGCTGCGCGTCACGCTCCTCGGCCATCCGGCGCCGGGCGTCGCGGCGTGGGATCCGCGGCGGTGGCTCGATACGATGTTGCCTGCCGGGCTGGCTTGGTCGATCGCACCTCCCGAGGGTGACTGGCCGACAGCGGGTCGGCTGGCGGCGCCGGGGTGCCTCATCGTGGCACCCGGCATAGGGCACGTCGCTCCGGCGGCGGTGCGGCTTTGCCTGGCGCAAGGGATCCCGTTCCTCGCCTGCGACACTCCGGCGCTGCGCGCCCTGGTCGATCCTGCCGATGCGATGGATGTGCTGGTACCGCCCCGCCCCGGGCCGCTGGCCGAGGCCATGCTGCGCGCAATCGAGCACGGCCTTCGGCCAGCCCGCCCGACACAGGATCCGGCGGCTCTGCCGGGTGACTGGGCGCGGCTGCTGACCCGCTTGGTCGACCTGCCCGTGCCGTCTGCCCCGCAGCCGGCGCCGCACGCAGGGCCGGAGGTCTCGGTGGTGCTGGTGCACCACAACCGTCCCGCCCTGCTGGCAGAGGCGCTGGAGGGCCTGCGCCGGCAGACGTGGCGCGACTTCGAAGTGCTGCTGGTGGACGACGGCTCGGACCTGCCGGAGGCGCTCACGACGCTCGATGCGCTTGAAGCGGAGTTCGCGGCGCGTGGCTGGCGCATCCTGCGCGGACCGAATGCCTGGCTGGGGGCGGCGCGCAACCGCGGCTGGCAGGCCGCGCGCGGGCGCTACGTGCTGTTCCATGACGACGACAACATCGCCCTGCCGCACCAGATCGAACATGCGCTTGCTGCCGCGCGGGCGAGTGGCGCGGCCGTGGTGACGTCGGCGTTGGCGCCCTTCGAGACCGCGACGCCGCCCGAGACCCCGCCGTTGCTGCGCCTGGCGCTCGGTGGCGCGGTCGCGCTCGGCGTCTTCGAGAACGGCTTCGGCGACGCGCAGGCGCTGGTGCGCCGCGATGTGCTCGAGCAGACCGGGGGCTTCACCGAGGATTTCGGACTGGGACATGAGGACTGGGAGCTTTTCGCCCGCATCGCGCTGGCGGGCCACGAGATTTTGGCTCTCCCGGAGCCGCTGTTCTGGTACCGCGTGGCGCCCGGCTCTATGTTACGAAGCCGGGCCGATGGTTGGGCGGATCTGCGCCGCGGACTGCGGCCCTATGCGAAAGTGATCCCGCCGGCGATGCGCGTGGCGCTGCTGGCGGGCGTGGCCGATTCCTACGCCGTCGCCCGCGCACGGCTCGAGGCGACGGCGCAGCACAAGGCTGCCGACGCGCGATGGCAGCGGATTCTTGACCAGCGCCAGGTCATCGAAAAACAGCGTCACTTCATCGAGGCGCAGCGAGCGCGGATCGAGGCGCTGATGGCGGCGGCCGCGCGTCGCGGCTCGCGCGAGGAGGCGGGGGCGGATCGCAAGGCTTGATCTCCCCGCAAACGATAAGCCCGCCTGCAGCAATCAACGAGGAGGATCCGAGGCTCCCGGCACGGACCCTTGGTAGCCATATCCCAGGGGTCGAGTGACCCGGACCAAGCTGCCTTCGTTCCTCAAGCGCAGGCCGGATGGTGGTGACCGAAGGCAATCCGACGCCTCGAATAACCGCGTTGCAGGGCGCTCGTGAACGCCGTTGGGCGGGACGCCGGGCGCCCACCCTCGGGCGGCCTGGCCTTGCGGCCGCACTTGACGGTCCAGCGGGCATCGCGGCCGCGGACGCCGGGCCTCGACCACGGTGGCGTCGACGATCTCACCGTCCCCTTGCCGGAAGCCGCGTTCCGCCAGCATCGCTTCGAAGCGGGCGAACAACCTGGTCAGCGCGCCTGCGCGCGTCAGTATCACCCGGTAGAGCCAGATCGTCTTGGGGCGTCGGGCACTGCATCGTGCGGCGCCAGGCCCGCGAAGCGCAACAACGAGAGCCGATCGCGCAGCTGGTACTCGGTCTGCTCGTCGGGTGACGTACAGAGTGACTGCAGCACGAGACGCGGAATATCAGCACGGCGTCAAAGGGACGGCCGGCCGTGGCGGCTGCGGTCCGCGCTTGGCGGCGAAGTCTCCAGCTCCGCCCGACGCCTCGAAATCCACCACGGCGGCGCGTAGCCGCTCCAGCGGGTCGCCTGAAGCCGACAGTCAGCGAAGATGCGCCTTCGTATTGAAGAAGCCCGCCTGTCCCGCCAAGCCGAGCCCCTCCATCACCAGCGAAAGCGAATCAGATCAGCCCGTGTCGCCGCCAGGAGTTTTTCGAGGCTTCCGCTTGCGTCAATTCGAGCATGCATCCAGTGGTCCAAGGCGCTGAGGCCATTTAGCCGTCTTCAGCTGAGGCGAGTTCGGTATAGGGGGGTGTAAGCCCCTCCGGACCTCCCCCCACCAGGGGGCTACGGCCCCCTGGACCGCGGGGTTTTAATCGGGGGAAATGGGGAGGGGCCTGGCGCGCGTGTCGCGTCGGCGGCACCGACGATGCCCCGCCCCAATTCCCCCGATCAAGTCGAGGGTTCCAAGGGCCTTAAGCCCTTGGCGGGTGGGATTCGGGGAGGGCAAAGCCCTCCCCGCGCATCGCCCTGCCCACACAACATCTTGCGGGTCCCCATTGCTGTGACCACCAGACGTGGTAGGATCGGGCTATCGCACGCTTGGGGAATTGACCGATGGCTGATGGCATCGCGACCGATGAATTGCCGATCAAGTTCGACCTCCTGACCTCCAACCCGGTCTACAAGCCGTTCCGTTACCCCTGGGCCTATGATGCCTGGCTGACCCAGCAGCGCATCCATTGGCTGCCGGAGGAAGTCCCGCTCGCCGACGACGTCAAGGACTGGCAGAAGAACCTCACGGACTCCGAGCGGAACCTGCTGACGCAGATCTTCCGGTTCTTCACCCAGGCCGATGTCGAGGTGAACAACTGCTACATGAAGCAGTACTCCCAGGTGTTCAAGCCGACCGAAGTGCTGATGATGATGTCGGCATTCTCGAACACCGAGACCATTCATATCGCCGCATACTCCCATCTTCTTGACACTATCGGCATGCCGGAAACCGAATACACGGCATTCCTGAAGTACAAGGAGATGAAGGATAAGTACGACTACATGCACACCTTCTCGGTCGATTCGAAGACCGAGATCGCCAAGACCCTCGCCGCCTTCGGCGCCTTCACAGAGGGCCTGCAGTTGTTCGCGTCCTTCGCGATCCTGATGAACTTCCCGCGCTTCAACAAAATGAAGGGCATGGGGCAGATCGTGTCGTGGTCGGTGCGCGACGAGACGCTGCACTGCCTGTCCGTGATCCGCCTGTTCCGCACCTTCGTGCAGGAAAACCCGGAGATCTGGACGGCCGAGCTGAAGCGCGACCTCTACCTGATCTGCGCCACCATCGTGGAGCACGAGGACGCCTTCATCGACCTGGCCTTCGAACTGGGCGGCGTGCAGGGCCTCGATGCCCAGCAGACCAAGACCTACATCCGCTTCATCGCCGACCGGCGCCTGCAGCAGCTGGGCCTCGAACCGCTCTACAATATCGAGAAGAACCCGCTGCCCTGGCTCGACGAGATGCTGAACGCGGTCGAACACACCAACTTCTTCGAGAACCGCGCGACCGAATACTCCAAGGCCAGCACGGGCGGGACCTGGGAGGAAGCCTTCGCGGATAGCGTGTTCTCCTCGCCGCAGCCCGAGGGCGCGATTATCGAGGGCATGCGGCACTGAGCGACACCGGAGGGGCGCTGCCCCTCCGGGCCACCCCGCCAAAGGCCGAAAGGCCTTTGGAAACCTATACTTGGTGCCCAACTTGCGGTGGCCGGGCAGCGCGGCCTATGTCCCACACATGATCCGCACCGTTCGAATCCTGTCGGTCCTGCTCGTCCTGCTGCTCGGCGGCGTCTGGGCCGTGGCCTGGTTCGGCCGGGCGCCGGGCGAATCCATCGCGGACGCCTTCCTGCGCCGCATCGCCACGCTGACCGGCGGCGAAATGCCCGCGCCATCGGCCGGCGGCATCCAGCTGGCGCAGGGCGTTTCGCTGGGCGGGGCCTTCACGCTGGTGGACCACACCGGCCGCACGGTGACCGAGCGCGACTTCGCCGGCCGCCCGCTGCTGGTCTATTTCGGCTTCACCTACTGCCCGGATGTCTGCCCGACCGAACTCGGCACCATCGCCGCGGCGCTCGACTCGATGGGCCCGGCGGGGGAGCGCGTAACGCCGGTGTTCGTCTCGATCGACCCGGAACGGGACACGCCCGCAGCCCTGGCTGACTACGTCTCCCGCTTCCACCCCCGCATGGTCGGCCTGACCGGTAGCCCCGAGCAAGTCGCCCAGGCCGCCCGCGCGTATCGCGTGTACTATGCCAAGGTCAGGCCGCGCGATTCGACCGACTACCTGATGGACCACTCATCATTCATCTATTTCGTCGGGCCGGATGGTCGCGTGCGAAGCCTGTTTCGTCCCGAAACGACACCTGAGGCGATTGCTGCCGCGATCACATCGCAACTTCGCGCTTTATGAGACACGGGGTTCCGCAACCGGGCCTCCGGCGGTATTGTCATCCTGCCGAACCCGCGCTCAGCCCCGGCCATGCGGGCGCGCGGCGGCGGAGGTTTTGAATGTCAGACGACCTTGAGGATGGGCCAGGTTCGGAAGGTGGCCGCGGCAACGCTCCGGCGCCGCGACACACACGCAGGCTTTCCGACAAGATCCTGATCGCCTTCCACCACGCCTGCGACCAGGGCGACTTCGAGGTCGCGGAGGACCTGCTGCGCATCCTCGAGATGATGCTGACCCGCCGTCCGGCCTCGCCCGACACCAACCGGCGCAAGAACCTGGAAAGCCTGGTCGCGGCACATGAACGGCTGTGGCTGCTGCGCCATCCCGAGGTGAAGGACCAGTAGCAGCGTCCCGCAGCCGGGCGCGCGATCACGGATGATGAGCGGGTATCGTTAGGCGCCTGGACCTCGCGCGCAGCGGACCGTTGATGAACGCGCGCGGACGCAGCGCGACGACCGCGCCTTGAGCGACACGACTCCATGCCCGTGGCGGCTGCGCGGGTGAGTCCCATGAATCCATGGGGGTGATCTCCGGATCGGAAGCCCCTGCGATCGACCCGCCACGCGTGGCATCGCTTGTGTTGGCTTCGCACGCGCAGCCGCCACGGACGCGAATATGCGCTACGCCGCCAGCGCCGCCGCGTCGCGCAGCACCGCCTCCGCGGCCGGCGTGAAGGCGCCGCCTTCCTCGTGCAGCACAAGCGCCGGCAGGATACGCGCCGGCCCGCGCCCACCGCGCCGCGCGCGCAGCAGCACGCGCTTGGCTGGCACGCCGGCGTGCGGCGCGACCGGCAGCAGCGTGAACGACCCGCAGCCAGCCGCGCGCAACGCCGCCACGCCCGCGTCGAAGCGCGCCGCCGGCAGGACCAGACTCGCTGTACCGCCCGCGCGCAGCGATGCCGCCAGGAAGACCGCCCAATCCACGAGGCCTGCGCCGCCCTCATGCGTTGCCGCGCGCCGCACCGCGCCAGGCGGCGGCGTGCCGCCCGGCCAATAGGGCGGGTTCGCGAAGGCGTGGTCGCACTTCGCGATGTCGCGCGCGACCGGAAGATCGCCGACATCGCCCTCGATCACCACCGCCGCAGCGTCATTCGCCAGGGCATTGCCGCGCGCCAGCGCCGCCATGGACGCCTCGCGTTCGATGGCCACCACCGACAACCCCGGCACGCGCGCCGCCAGGCACAGGAACACCGCGCCGCTGCCGCATCCCGCTTCCAGCACGCGCTGCCCCGCCGCCGCCGGCACGAAGGCCGCCAGCAGCACGGCATCGAGCCCGGCGCGAAACCCGTCCACCGGTTGGCGCAGCACCACGCGCCCACCCAGCAGGCGGTCCTCGGTGGTCTCGCTCACGCGGTCTCCTCGCCGGCCTCCGTCAGCACGGCGCGCGCGCGGGCCTCGTCATCGCTAGCCACCGCGAGCCGGCGCGGAAACGCACCGATGCCACCTTCGATCGCGGCGATATGCGCATCGAGCACCAGCGTATCGATCCCGGCATCGGCCAGCAGCACGCGCAGGAAGGACAGGCGCACGGGGTCGGTGGTGGTGGCGATCACCCGCATCGCAAGTGCCAATCCCTTGTTTTTCCAACGCTTGCCGCACCGGCAGGCGCTGACTATGGTGCCCCCCGTATCAGGAGAAGTGCAAGGGTGAGTGCCGCCGCCATGCCGCTTGTCGCCCCGCCGGCGCCGCGGGGCGAAGACGCTCTGACCGCGCTGATGACGCTGCTGCGCGGCGACCTCGAAGCCTGCAATCGCCTCATTGTGGAGAAGATGCAGAGCGACGTCGCGCTGATCCCGCAGGTCGCCGCCTACATCGTCGCCGCCGGCGGCAAGCGCCTGCGTCCGCTGCTGACCATCGCCGCTGCGCGCATGTGCGGCTATCGCGGCGACCGCCACGCCACCCTCGCCGCCTGCATCGAGTTCATCCACACCGCCACGCTCCTGCACGACGACGTGGTGGACGAATCCGCGCTGCGCCGCGGGCAGGCTTCGGCCAACGCGCTGTTCGGCAACAAGTCGTCCGTCCTGGTGGGCGACTTCCTGTTCTCCCGCGCCTTCCAGGTGATGGTGCAGGACGGATCGCTGGAAGTGATGCGCATCCTCTCCGCCGCCTCCGCGACCATCGCGGAAGGCGAAGTCCTGCAGTTGATGACGCAGAACGACACCACCACCACCGAAGCCCAGTACCTGGCGGTGATCGAAGGCAAGACCGCCGCGCTGTTCGCCGCCGCCACCGAAGTCGGCGCCGTCATCGCCGACCAGCCGCCCGCCCGCCAGGCGGCGCTGCGCGACTACGGCATGGCTCTCGGCGTTGCCTTCCAACTGGTCGACGACGCGCTCGACTACAGCGCCGACCAGGAAGCCCTGGGCAAGACCGTCGGCGATGATTTCCGCGAGGGCAAGATCACCTTGCCCGTGCTGCTCGCCTTCGCCCGCGGCACCGACGAAGACCGCGCCTTCTGGCGCCGCACCCTCGAAGACCGCGACCAATCCGACACCGACCTGGCGCAAGCCCAGGCGCTCATCGCCCGCCACGGCGCCCTGGCCGACACCATCGACCGCGCCCGTACCTACGGCGACCAGGCGCTGGCCGCGCTGGCCGGGTTCCCGGACACGCCGGAACGCCGCGCGCTGGCGGATGTGGTGGCGTTCTGCATCGAGCGGGCGAGGTAGCGGCGGAGGGGGCCTTGCCCCCTCCGGACCTCCCCCACCAAGGGCTTAAGGCCCCTGTTCCTTCCTTGTCTGACAGTTGGGTCGCGCTGGCGATGCCCTGCGCCACGTGGCCTGGCAGGTCGGGCTGCGCCATCGTGAGGACCTTCGCGATCTGCCCTTCGACAGTGAACCCTGGCGGCTTACGCGGTGGGCTTGGGTGGATTGCGACGCGTTCGATGAGCTGCCGTGCGATCGCCATCGCCTCTGGATTGGCCTGCTGCCGGTTCGATGGACACCGAGTTTAGCCTGAACTGGCCAAGTGCTCGAACACCACAGGGCTGAGATAGCCGACGGCCGAGTGGCGTTGCGTCGGATTGTAGAACCGCTCGATGTGGTCGAACACCTCTGCCCGGGCAGCGTCGCGGGTCCGGTAGGTTTTGCGGGCAAGGCGTTCGGTCTTGAGCGATGAGAAGAAGCTCTCCATCGCGGCGTTGTCCCACACGTTACCCGACCTGCTCATCGAGCAGGTGATGCCGTGGTCGGCCATCAGCCGCTGGAAGCCCTCGCTGCTGTATTGGCTGCCCCTGTCCGAATGATGCAGCAGGGCTCTTGGCCTGCCGCGTCGCCAGATCGCCATGACCAGCGCATCGGCGACGAGCTGCGCCGCCATTCCATGCTGCGCGTCGAGCGCGCGGTGTCCAGTCACGCCGTGGACCGTCACTTTCGCCGGCGTGCCCGCGTTCAACGCGCGCTACAGGAAGAACCACCCCCCCGCGCCCGGCCCGCTGGCGCTCGCGATGTCGATGTGCAGGTCGGCGAAGCCGTCGCCGTTTGTATCGCCCTGCGCGCGCCATTGCCCCGGCGATGTCAGCGTCACGCGCAGCTGGCCGGCGCTGGCCGCGCCGGCACCACCGAAGGCCGCGCCGCCGATGTAGGTGAAGGTCTGGTTGCCCGTCGTCAGCGCATCGGCGTCGACGAACACCAGGTCGACACGGTCGCCAGCGGCGAAGCTGAAGTCGGTGATCCGGTCGGGATCCATCGGACCGCTGTCGGCCGCGAAGGCGATGCGGAACCGGTCGGCGCCGGCGCCGCCTTCCAGCGTATCGGCGCCGCCGCCGCCCACCAGCGTATCCGCGCCGTTGCCGCCCGACAGCAGGTCGTCGCCCGCCAGCCCGGCCAGCAGGTTGCTCAGCGCATTGCCGACCAGCGTGTTGTCCTGCGCGCTGCCCGTGCCGTTCAGCAGCGTCGCGCCGGTCAGCAGGAGCACCTCGGCATTGTTGGCCAGCGTGTGCGCCGTGCCGTCCAGGATGCTGACCGTGTCGCGCCCCTGGTTGGCGAATTCCAGCACGACGTCGCCGGCGGTGATGACGTACAGGTCGTCCAGCACGCCGCCGACCAGCCGGTCGATGCCGGCACCGCCCGCCAGCGTGTCGGCGCCGTCGCCACCCGCCAGCGTATCGGCGCCCGTGCCGCCGGTGATGGCATTGGCCAGGGTGTTGCCGGTCAGCGCCTGCGCGGTGGCGGCGGTGCCCACCAGGTTCTCGACATGCGTGGCCAGCGTATGGGTCGCGAGCGATGTGCGCACCGTGTCGATGCCGCCGGTCGCGAGTTCGAACACCACGTCGCCCACGGTGTCCACGATGTAGGTATCGTTGTCGCCCTCGCCGCTCAAACGGTCGATCCCGCCGCCGCCGGTCAGCGTGTCGGCGCCGGCACCGCCCAGCAGCGTGTCGGCCACCGCGCTGCCGGTGATGGCATTGGCCAGCGCATTGCCGGTGAACAGGTGCGTGATGGCGTTGGTCGCCACCAGCGCCTCGACATTGGCCGCGAGGGTGTAGGCGCCCAGCGTGGTCCGCACCATGTCGGTGCCGCCGTTCAGGCCCTCGACCACCATGTCCCCGGCATCGTCCACCACCATGGTGTCGTTGCCCGCGCCACCCACCAGGCTGTCGGCGCCGAGGCCACCGGCCAGCGAATCATGGCCGTTGCCGCCGGCGAGCGTGTCCGCGCCACCGGCACCGGAGATGGTGTTGGCCAGCGCGTTGCCGGTGAAGCGCCGCGCGCCGGCGCCGATCGCCAGCAGCACATCGAGGTTGGCGGCCATGGTGAGCGTGAGGATGCCCGTCACCGCGGTGTCGATGCCCCCGCCCACCGCTTCGACCACCATGTCGCCGGGCGTGAGGATGTAGCGGTCGTCGCCGCCGCCACCCGACAGCCGGTCGATGCCGATGCCGCCGTCGATGGTGTCGTTGCCCTCGCCGCCCACCATGCTATCGGCGCCGGAACTGCCCGCCAGGCTGTCGGAACCGCCGCCGGCATCGATCGTGTCATTGCCCTGGCCGCCCAGCAGGGTGCCGGCAGTACCGAACGACACCAGCAGGTCGTCGTCGTCGCCGCCGTCGAGCGTCGCGCCGGCCGAGAAGTCCTTCAGCGTGTCGTCACCGATGCCCCCGGCCAAGCTGTCGCCGGCATCGGTGAAGGCGAGCATGCTGTCGTCGCCGCCGCCACCGAGCAGCGTGTCGGCGCTGAAGTCGTGGCCCACCACGGTGTCATTGCCGGTGCCGCCGAGCAGCCCGCGGAAGCTGCCCACGGCGAAGCTGTCGCCGGCGGCATCGCCGCCCGTGGGGCTGCCGCCCGCCAGATCGATGCTGATGCCCGCCGTGTCGGAGGCGTAGATCAGCCAGTTGAGCCCGCCGCCGCCATCGAGCGTATCGGCTCCGGCGCCGCCCTCCAGCGTATCGCTGCCCGTGCCGCCAACCAGGCTGTCGGCGCCTGCCCCGCCCGACACGCTGTTGGGGCCACCATAGCCACCGATCGTGTCGGCGCCGTCCCCGCCCAGCAACGTGCTGTTGCCGTTGACGGAGATGATCCAGTCGGCGTCGAATCCGCCATCGAGCAGCGAACCCGCCGAAAAATCCGCGAACGTATCGCTGCCCGCGGCGCCTGCGATGGTGGCGCCCGATGCGCCATATGCGTAGAGGAAATCCGCCCCCGAGCCGCCGAGCAGGCCCTGGAACTCGGCCGCGGCGAAGGTGTCGCCCGCCGCAGCCCCGCCGATGCCGAACTCCGGGCCCGGCAGGCCGATCGCCGCCGTCACGCCCGCGGTGTCGCCGGCGTAGCTCAGCCAGTTGATGCCGCCGCCGCCGGCCATGGAATCGGCGCCCGCGCCGCCTTCGATCGTGTCATCGTCCGCGCCGCCGACCAGGGTATCGCCCCCCGCGCCGCCTTTCAGCGAATCGTCGCCCGCGCCGCCGTCGACAAGGTCATTGTCCTCGTTGCCGTCCAGCGTGTCGGCGCCGTCCTCGCCGAAGATCGAATCATTCCCCACGCCACCGGTGATGACGTCACTGCCGTCCACCGCGCCGGGCAGGGTGAAGGCCGAGAAGCCGCGCAGCAGGTCGTCGCCGTCGATGCCGTTAATGGAATCGTTGCCGCTGCCGCCGGCGATGGTGTCGTTGCCCCCGCCGCCATCGATCTGGTCGATGTCCTGACCGCCCTCGATGCTGTCATTCCCACCCTGGCCGAACAGGATGTCGAAGTTGAATTCGCCGGCATTCTCGCCGTCGTCAAAGGCATCGCCGAGCAGGGTGTCGTTGCCCTCGCCACCCAGCACGCTGTCGAAGTCGCCCTCGCCGTTCAGCAGGTCGTGACCGTCGCCGCCGATCAGCGTGTCTACGCCCAGGGCACCGCCGATGGTATCGTTGTTCCCGCCGCCCAGCAGGTTGTTGCCGGAGCCGTTGCCCGCCAGGCTGTCGCCGCCGCTGCCGCCAGCCAGATGGACGAAGCTGCCCGCGGCGAGAGTGTCGTCGACGGCATCCCCGCCCGCGGTGCCGCCATTGGCGAGGTTCACGGTGACGCCGGCGGTGTCGCCGGCATAGGAGAGCCAGTTGGCGCCGGTGCCGCCGTCGAGCGAATCGGCGCCGGCGCCGCCTTCGATCGTGTCATCGTCCGCGCCGCCGACCAGGGTATCGGCGGCGCCGCCGCCGGCCAGGCTGTCATTGCCGCTGCCACCTTCGAGCTGGTCCTGCTGCGCACCGCCGACCAGCACGTCGTCGCCGCCTTCGCCCAGCACGACATGGGTGTTGGGGCCGATCGTCTCGCTGCTGGTGGTGACGGTGTCGTTGCCCCCGCCAGCCTGCATCGCCAGGGAGCCGGGGGCCGCGAAGCCCGGCATGAAGAATACGATGCCGGTAAAATCGTAGCTGTCGTTGCCGACGGTGCCGAGGAAGGTGGTGAAGAAGGTGTCGATCGTCTCGACGTTGACGAAGGGCAGGGTGGTGGCGAGCTGGACGTTGCCCTCGAAGAAATCGATGCTGTCCGTGTCGGCGCCGCCATCGATGATGACGCCCGTGAGGTCGGCGAGGGCGTTCAGGTCGAAGCCGTCATTGCCCGCGCCGCCGAGCAGCGTCTCGCCGCTGCTGGCCTCGCTGCCGGGGTTCAGGTAGTCGGCGCCGTCGCCGCCCGCCAGCACATCCGCGCCGGCGCCGCCGAACAGGAGGTCGGCCTCGGTGCCGCCGTCCAGGCTGTCGGCATCGGCGCCGCCGTTGAGCGTATCGTTGCCGGCCTCGCCGACCAGCGTGTCGTTGCCCGCCTCGCCGGTGATCGTGTCGGCGCCGGCATTGCCGCGAATCAGGTTGGCGGCGGCGCTGCCCAACAGCGTGTCGTTGCCGACGCCGGAGAGCACGGCCTCGAAGTTGAGGAAGATCTCGCCGCCGAAATTCGTCAGCCCGGTCACCAGGTTGACCCGGTAGTCGCCCTCGTAGGAGGTGGTCTCGATGGTGTCGTTGCCGGTGCCGCCATCGGCAGTGTCGGAGCCGTTCACGGCGAAGATGAAGTCGTCGCCGCCCTCGCCCACCGCGGTGTAGCCTCCGCCGTTGGCGTTGATGGTGTCGTTGCCCTCGCCGCCCAGAAGGCTGTCGGAGAAGCCGCTGCCGGACAGGCTGTCGTTGCCGTTGCCGCCCTCGAGCGTATCGGCCTCCGTGCCGCCGAGGAGCGTGTCATTGTCCTCCCCGCCGAACAGGTGGTCCGCGCCCGCCCCGCCGAGCAGGCTGTCATTGCCGGCGCCACCGTCGATGCTGTCGACGCCGTCCTGAGCATCGATGACGTCGTCGGCAGCACTGGGCGTGCCACCGGTCACGCCGCCGCTGACCAGGCCCGGCGTGATGGTGTCGTTGCCGGTGGTACCGGTGATGTTTGCCATGGCCGTGGCCCCGGCGGCGGCGGGCGGGCGGATGCGCCGGCCTTCGCTCCGCTGTCGTCACGATGCTAGGGCGCGCGCCCCCGCGCCGCAACGCCGCTGAGGTTGCGGTGCCGGCAGCAATCCGCGCGAAGGTTGTGAATTCAGCATTAAGCACGCCTGCCACTGGTGCTGCGGCGTTCAGGATGTCGATGGCGACATCCGCACCCGCCCGACTCCCAGAGAATTTCGTTCCCCAGTTCCCACCGCTGCAGCGAAGGGCGCGCCATGCCCCTCCCCAAAACCCCCGATCAGGTATTGGTGTCCAGAGGCCTTTAGGCCTTTGGTGGGTGGGGGTCCGGGGGAGGGCAACGCCCGCCCCCGCGCACCCGCGCCAGCCCGGCGCAGACCGCCGCCGCCAGCAGCATCGCCACCACCCACCAGGCCTGCCAGGCGCCGAAGGACAGCATGGCGGTGACGGCGCCCGAGGCCATGGCGCCGGTGGCGGCGGGCGGGCAGGGGCTTCGGGCCGCGGCGGTGCCGAGGCTCCAGGCCACGGCGGCGGCAATCAGTGCGCCGATGGCGCCCAGTTCCAGCCACACCTGCAGGGCGCCGTTATGGGGGTGCAGGGGCAGGACCTGCACGCCGGGAAGCGCGAACCATCGGCGGCGTTCGGTGTCGGTCACGCGCAGCCGGTCGAGTGATCCGGCGGTCGGTGCATCGCGGCCGCCGGGGATGGTGCGGCTGGCTTCGAGGCCCCAGCCGAGCACGGGGTGTTCGGCGATCCGTGTCCCGGTGAAGTCCCAGATCATCATGCGATGAAGCGCGGTGATGGGCAGGCGGTCCACCGGCAGGGCCGGGATGGCGGCGGCCAGCAGGGGCATGGCCAGGATGGCGGCGGCGAGGCCGGCGCCGACCAGGCGGGGGACGATCCGCGGCGCAAAGGCCGTGGCGGCGGCGACCACAATGCCGAGCACCGCGGCAATCTTCGCCGTATCGCCCGGCAGGGCCACCAGCACGCCCGCGCCGGCCAACAGCAGCAGGGCACGCGGCAGAACGGGCCAGGGCAGCGCGAAGGCAAGCGGGAGAAGCAGCGCCATGACCGAGGCGGCGGGCTTCAGCCCGAAGGCGAGGGAGGCTGGGGCTTCCGCCAGGCCGCGCACGCCGGCGCGGATGGCGTTGCCGGTCAGCGCATCGACGGCGGCGGTGGCCAGGCCGATACCGAGGCCGACGGCCAGCGACAGCGTCAGGCCGCGCCGCGTGGCGTCGTCGCTGTCCTCCAGTGCGCGCGCCGCGCTTCCGGCGAGCAGCGCCATGCCGGCCAGCGACAGCCCGGTCGTGACCGCGCGGCCCGGTTCGGCGGCCCAGGCGGCGCTGGTCGCGCCCCACAGGCCCAGCGCCACGGCGATCACCGTGACCGCACCGCGTGGCCAGGGCAGCGCGCGCGTCGCGCGCCACTGCGCCACCACGCACAGCGCCAGCGCCAGCAGTCCGATCGGCGCCATGGCCTTGGATTGCAGCACGACGGCGAAAGGTGCGACGAGCAGCGCCACCGCGACCGGCAGGGCAGGGGAGGTGATCTTCACGCGGGATCGGGTCCGCCCCGGCGCGCGTGGCGCCGGGGCGACACGGGGTCAGACGGCCGCGATGCTCTCGCGCCGCAGTTCCACCGCCAGCGCGTCCAGCGCGCGGCCGACGCGGTCGAGCATCTCGGTCACTTCGTCCTTGGTGATGATCAGCGGCGGCGAGAAGCCCATGCTGTCGTTGATCATGGCGCGCAGGATGACGCCCTGTTCCTCGCCATGCTTGACCAGGCGCGCGCCGGCCTTCTTCGCCGGGTCGATCGGCTTGCGCGCGGCCTTGTCCGACGTCAGTTCGATCGCGCCGATCAGGCCCACGCCACGGACTTCGCCCACGAGCGGATGGTCGGCGAAGCGCGCGCGCAGTTCCGCCTGCATATGCGCGCCGACCTCGGCCGCGTGCGCGACGATGTTGTCCTCGTCGTAGATCTTCAGCGTCTCGATCGCGACGGCGGCGGCGACCGGGTGCCCGGAATAGGTGAAGCCGTGGCCCCAGGTGCCGACCGCGCTGCTGCCTTCCGCGATGCCCTGGAAGACGGCCTCGTTCACCATCACCGCCGAGATCGGCAGGTAGGAGGACGACAGCGCCTTGGCGCAGACCAGGATGTCGGGCTGGATGTCGAAGGTCTGGCAGCCCCAGTAGGAGCCGGTGCGCCCGAAGCCGCAGATCACCTCGTCCGCCACGAACAGCATGTCGTACTTCTTCAGCACGGCCTGGATCTTCGGGAAGTAGGTGGCGGGCGGCAGGATGACGCCGCCGGCACCCATCGCGGGCTCGGCCCAGAAGGCCGCGCATTCCTCGGCGCCGCCTTCCTCGATGATGCGCGCTTCCAGTTCCTCGGCCAGGCGGGTGGCGAAGTCTTCCTCGGACTCGCCGGGCTTCGCGTTGTGGTAGTGGTGCGGCGTGCCGACATGGCAGAAGCGCCCGCCCGCGATCGGCGCGTCGAACAGCTTGTGGTTGGCCGGCAGGCCGGTCAGCGAGGCGGCTGCCAGCGTGATGCCGTGGTAGCCCTTCAGCCGCGAGAAGACCTTCTTCTTCTTGGGCCGCCCCAGCGCGTTGTTCATGTACCAGACCATCTTCAGCGCGGAGTCGTTCGCCTCGGACCCCGAATTGCCGAAGAAGACCTTGGACATCGGCACCGGCGCGCGCTCGATGAGCATCTCCGCCAGGTCGATCATGGGTTCGTGCGACTTGGCGGTGAAGGAATGGTAGAAGGGCAGCTTGCGCATCTGGTTGGTCGCGGCCTGCACCAGGCGCTCATTGTCGAAGCCGAGGCTCGCGCACCACAGCCCGGCCAGCGCCTCGATGTATTCCTTGCCCTGGTCGTCGTAGATCCGCACGCCCTTGCCGCGGGTGATGACCAGCGGGCCGTTCACCAGATGCGCCTTGGCGTCGGTGTAGGGGTGCAGGACGTTCGCGATGTCGCGGGCGGCGTTGGAATTGCGGGGCGGGGTCATGGGGCGCGGTCCTCGGCTGATGGCGCAGTCTAGGCCCGGATACCGCCCTGGCCCAAGGGGCGTGGTTGCCGCCGCGCCCCAGCCGCGCCACGATTTGACGGCAGGAGCATCGCCATGACCGAACTCAAGCCCCACGCCGCCCATTGGGGCACCTTCGACGCCGTCGTCGAGAACGGCCGCGTCGTCGGCGTGCGCCCCTTCGCGCGCGACCCCTTTCCAGGAACGCTGATCGACAGCGTGCCAGACATCGTCCATGCCGCCTGCCGCATCGACCGGCCGCATGTGCGCAAGGGCTGGCTCGAAGGGCGCCGGCGCGGGCATCTGCGCGGCGGGGATGCCTTCGTGCCGGTGTCCTGGGACCGCGCCACGCGCCTGGTGGCCGACGAAACCCGCCGCGTGCGTGCCGAACACGGCCCGACCAGCATCTTCGGCGGCTCCTACGGCTGGTCCTCGGCCGGGCGCTTCCACCATGCGCGCAGCCAGTTGCAGCGCTTCCTGGGCCTGGGCGGCGGCTATACCGGGCAGATCAACGCGTATTCCTATGCGGCGGCGCAGGCGCTGCTGCCGCATGTGCTCGGCACCAACGAGGTCCTGCTCGGACGGACCACGGATTGGGCCGCCATCACCCGTCACGCGAAGGTGATGCTGTGCCTGGGCGGGCTGCCGCTGCGCAACGGGTTCGTCACCTCGGGCGGTGCCGGCCAGCATGTCAACGAGATCAACCTGCGCGCGGCGGCGCAGGCGGGGCTGCGCTTCATCCAGGTCTCGCCCAACCGCGCCGACGTGCCGGAATGGTGCCGGGCCGAATGGATCCCGATCCGCCCTGGCACCGACACCGCGCTGCTGCTGGCGATGGCGCATGTGATCGTGACGCAGGGCAAGCAGGACGACGCTTTCCTCGCCACCCACTGCACCGGCTGGGACAGGGTGCGCGCCTATATCCTGGGTGAATCCGACGGCACGCCGAAGACCCCCTCCTGGGCATCGCCCATCACCACGATCCCCGCCGAGCGTATCCGCGCGCTGGCGTTGGAACTCGCGGACGTGCCGGCCATGCTGACCGCGACCTGGTCCTTGCAGCGCGCGGACTATGGCGAGCAGCCCTATTGGATGCTGGCCGCGCTCGCCGCGATGCTGGGCAAGATCGGCAAGCCGGGCGAGGGCGTGGCCTTCGGCTATGGCAGCGTCAACGGCATGGGCAATCCGCGGCGCGAGGTGCCGTCCTTCTCCATGCCCGCCGCGCGCAACCCGACCGGCGCCTTCATCCCCGTCGCGCGCATTACCGACATGCTCGAGAACCCTGGCGGCGCCTACGATTTCAACGGGCGCGAACAGCGCTACCCGGATGCGCGCATCGTCTGGTGGGCCGGCGGCAACCCGTTCCACCACCACCAGGACCTGAACCGCCTGCTGCGCGCCTGGGCCAGCCCCGATACCATCATCGTGCAGGACCAGCACTGGAACGCGCTGGCGCGGCATGCCGACATCGTGCTGCCGGCGACCACCACGCTCGAACGCAACGACATCGCTTCGTCCGGGCGCGACCGTTTCCTGCGCGCCATGCACAAGGCGATCGACCCGGTCGGCCAGGCCCGCAACGACCACGACATGCTGGCCGACATCGCCGAGGAGCTGGGCTTCCGCGACCGCTTCACCGAACAGCGCAACGAGGATGCCTGGCTGCGGCATCTGTTCGAACAGTGGCGGCAGAACTGCGCGCGCACCGGCGTCGACACCCCCGACTTCGACACCTTCTGGGAGAAGGGCTGGTGGGAGGCGGACGCCCCGCAGCGCGGCGAGGAATTCACCCAGTTCGCCGACTTCCGCGCCGACCCCGAGGACCATCCGCTGGATACCCCCTCGGGCAAGGTCGAGCTGTTCAGCGAGACCGTCGCGTCCTTCGGCTATGCCGACGCGCCCGGCCATCCGGCCTGGATCGAACCGCGCGAATGGCTGGGTGCGCAGCAGGCCGAGCGCTTCCCGCTGCATTTGCTGTCCTTCCAGCCGGCCACGCGCCTGCATGGGCAACTCGACCCCGGGCGCGTCGCCGCCGCCAACAAGATCGCGGGCCGCGAACCGATCACGCTGAACAGCGACGACGCCGCCGAGCGCGGCCTGAAGCCCGGCGACATCGTGCGCGTCTTCAACGACCGTGGCGCCTGCCTCGGTGGCCTGCGCACCGATCCCGGCCTGATGCGCGGCGTGGCCATGATGGCGACCGGTGCCTGGTTCGACCCGCTGGAACCCGGCGTGCCTGGCAGTCTGTGCGTCCACGGCAACCCGAACGTGCTGACGGCGGATATCGGCACCTCGCGGCTCGGCCAGGGTCCGTCGGCGCAATCCTGCCTGGTGCAGGTGGAGAAATTCACCGCCGCCCTGCCGCCGGTGCGCGTGCACCTGCCCCCGCGCATCGACGAAGCGGCTGCGTGACGCAGCGCCGCGCGTTGCTGGTCGCCACGCCGGCGCTGCTGGCGGCGCCGGCGCTGCGCGCGCAGTCGCTCACCATCCGCCAGGATGACCAGGTGGCGGCAGGCTGGCGCCGCGGCGTGCTGGTGCGCTGGGGCGACCGCGTGGCCTTCGATGCGCTGCCCTGGGACCCGACGCAGCCTTCGGTGGATGCGGCGGCGGCGCAGTTCGGCTGGGATGCGCGCATCATCGCCCTCATGGCGGCACCCAGCCCCGATGCGGTGCCGCGCGCGTTGCTGGCGGTGGCGCACCCCGCGGTCGATGCCCGCATGGCCTTCCCCGGCGGGCGCGACCTGCCCGACGTCGCGGGCGCGATGCAGGGCGTCTCGCTGCTGAACATCGAAAAGCGCGCCGACTGGACCGTGGTGGATGGCGGCTTCCAGAACCGCCGACTGACCGCCGGGACGCTGAGCCGCGTGGGCTCGGACGGCACGCTGGCGGCCGGGCTGGTCGGCGTGACCGGCGGCTGCGCGACCCCCTGGGGCAGCCTGCTGCTGACCGAGGGCGATGCCGCCGCCTGGCGCGCCCGCCTGCCGGGGCTCGATGCCGCCACCACCGGGATGGTGGTGGAACTCGACCCGGCCAATCCGCTCTGGGTGCCATCGAAGCGTGCGGCGCTTGGCCGCTTCGCGCCGGCGGATGCGGCGGCGGCCTTGTCGGCCGATGGCCGCGCGGTGGTCTGGCTGACCGATGGACGTGCGGGCGGGCACCTGTACCGCTTCGTCTCGGACGAGGCGGCGGGGATGCAGGCGCTCGATGCCGGGCGCCTGGCGGCGGCGCGCATCGACGGCGGTTCGCTGCGCTGGCTGCCGCTGCCCGAGGGCGACCCGCTGGCCGGCGCGCGCGCGGTGGGGGCGACGGGCTTGGACCGCCCCGCGGGATTGGCGTTCGATGCCGCGCGGGGGCGGCTGTGCGTGGCGCTGCGCGGTGGTGCGGGCAGCGTGCTGGAACTGCGCGCCGCGGCCGGCGACGCGGCGGCCGAGACCGGCGTGGCCGAGACGCTGATCGACGGCATCGCCGTCGCCATGCCGGCGGACCCCCGCGCGGCCGCGCCGGTGCCGGCCTGGCCCTGGGCGCCGGCCACGCTCGGCTTCGACCGCGATGGCGCCGTGCTGCTCGGCACGGATCGTGGTGCAGTGCCCGGCCCGCTGCCCGAGGCGCTGTACCGCGTGCCGGTCGAGGGCGCCGAGCGCGGTCGCGCGGCGCTGGTGCTGGCCGCGCCGGCGGGTGCCGCGCTGGGCGGGGCCATGGCCGCACCCGATGGCACGCTGCTCGCGGCCATTGCGCATCCCGGTGCCGGTGCGGGTGCCAGCTGGGCGCAACCGGCGACGCGCTGGCCGCAGCTGGACCCGCGCCTGCCGCCCCGCTCGGCGGTGGTCACCCTGGCGCGGGTGTAGCGCCGGGCACGCGAACGCCGCGACCAGCAAGGCCGGCCGCGGCGCGACGCAGACGCGGCGCCGTGAGGTTCAGGTGCCGATCACGCCGCCATCGTTCTTGGTGATCACCAGCGTGGCCGAGAGCGGCACGCCCGCCGCGCCATGTGGCCAGCGGCTGTTGATCCGCCCGGCGGCGAAATCGGCCGCCGAGGTGGTCGCCCCCGGGTGCTGCACGTTCACGAACATGGTCCGCTTGTCCGGCGTGGTGATCACGCCGGTGATTTCCTGCCCGGTCGGGCCGGTCAGGAAGCGGCGCATCTCGCCCGTGTTCGGGTTGGCGCAGAGCATCTGGTTGTTGCCGAAGGGCGCCAGGTCACCGCGATTCTGCTGTCCCTCGCCGATGTCGGTCTGGATCCAGAGCCGGCCATCGGCATCGAACCAGAGGCCGTCGGGGCAGGCGAGGATGTTGTCCGCGGTCACCGGCGCGCCGCCGGCGATGCGGCTGTCGCCGATCGGGCCGGCGATGAGGAACAAATCCCAGGTGAAGCGCGTCGCCGCGTGGTCGTCATTCGCCTCGCGCCAGCGCACGATCTGGCCGAACTGGTTGCGCCCACGGGGATTGGGCCCGTCCACCTGCTCGGCCGTGCGGCGGGTGTTGTTGGTCAGGGTGAAGTAGACGCGGCCGTCGCGCGGATCCACCGCCCCCCATTCGGGCCGATCCATCTTCGTCGCGCCCACCGCATCGGCGGCGGCGCGCGTGTTGACCAGCACCTCGCCCTGGTCGCGGAAGCCGTTGGCGCCGGTCAGCGGGCCCTGGCCGGCAACGAGCGGCAGCCATTCGCCGGTGCCGTCGGCGTTGAACTTCGCGACGTACAGGATGCCCTCATCGAGCAGCGAGCCGTTCGCGGTGGCACGGTTGAAGGGCCGCGCCGAGACGAACTTGTAGATGTATTCGTTGATGGCATCGTCGCCGGCATAGGCGACGACCGGGCGGCCCTCGACGGCGGGGCCGAACACCACGCCCTCATGGGCGAAGCGGCCGAGCGTGGTGCGCTTCACCGGCACGCTGTTCGGATTCCAGGGGTCGATCTCGACCACCCAGCCGAAGGCGTTGGGCTCGTTGCGATAGTCCTGGGCGGCGGCGCTGCCGGTGGACGCAGCGTTGAAGCGCGCGAATTCGTCGCTGCCGCCCTGCGCCTGGTCCCAGTTGTAGCGGCCCTGGGCGGTCGGCACGCCGTAGCGGGCATGTTCGCGCGGCAGTTCGGGCTTCTGGTCCACCTGGTCGGTATTGCGGAAATAGCCCGCCCAGTTCTCCTCGGCGGTGAGGTAGGTGTTCCAGGGCGTCACGCCATGGGCGCAGTTGTTCAGCGTGCCGCGGGTGCGGGTGCCATCGGGGCTGTACTTGGTGCGGACCAGCGCATGGCCGCGGACCGGGCCGGCGATCTCCATCGGCGTCGCGCCGGTGACGCGGCGGTTGCGCGGGTCGTTCACCACGGCCCACTGGCCATTCGCCTGCTTCGTGATGCGCACGATGGACACGCCGTGCGCGTTGATCTCCTTCAGCACCTCGTCATCCGGGCGCGCGCCGTTCACGACCGGCATGCGGCCATTGGCGATTGCCTGGCCCGCGGCGCGGGCATGCATGAAGCGTGGCTCGATGTATTCGTGGTTCAGCGCGAGCAACCCGTCGGTGCTGCTGCCCTGGTCGGGCTCGCGGCCCTCGATCGGGAAGAAATGCATGCCGTCGTGATGCGCGCCGATTGCGGTGCCTTGCTCGGCGCCGGTCATCTCGGCGGGCGCCTTCCAGGGCTGGCCATTGAGCGGCGTGCCGTGCGGGATGATGACCTGGACCGAATAGCCCTCGGGCACGACCACGGTGTCGGTGGTGTTCACCGGCACGGGGCGGAAGCCGATCGCTGGGCCGGTGGTGGCTGCCGCCGCCGCGCCCTGTGCGCCCGCAGGCTGGGCGCCGGCCCCGATGAAGCCGGTGATGGCGGTCGCGAGCCCGCCCATGAGCATCCGCCGCCGGCCAAGCCGCGCCTCGGCGATCTCGGTGAAGGTCGGGTTGGCGGAGGCGTTGGAGGGGATTTCGTCGCCTGCATCGAGGTCGTAGGGCAGGTGGCGCAGATCGTCCGGCATGTGTTGAAGCTCTCTGGCAGGGGCTGGGTCGGCAGCGTCTTAGCGGCGCTCGGCGACGGGCCGAAGGCAGTTGGATTACAGAACGATGACGCCGGCGGCCCGCAGGCCGATGCGGCGGATCACCTGCTGCCTGCGCGGAAGGGTCGGCAATGCGGGCGGCCCTGGACGGCGCCGGGGTTCGCGGCCGATCACGCCATGGGGCGGTGGGCACCGCGCCGGCTGCCCCTGGCCGGGGCAGTCTGCGTGTCGCGGGCGCTGGCGCTGCGCCTCGATGCGGCGCGTCCGGCGGGTGGTGCTGGCGCGCGGCGGCCTCGGCGTTCGCGGGGCGTGCGGGTGCGGCTGCGCGTGGCGTCTGTGCCGAAACGGCCCGGGGCGAGCACCAGCCCCGCGCCAATCACGACCGTGCGGAACATGGCGAGGCGGTCCTCCGGTCAGGGTGGTGACAGGACGACTGCGTCGGGGCCCCGCAGTGTCCTGAGGGCCTTCTCCGTGTCCGGTCCTGTCTCAGCAGCCTTGGCCGCCGAACAACCGCCCTGCGATGTTTCGAGGTGCGGCGTTACACCCTCAACGCCATCCGCGCCTGACGGACCGCCTTGAGCGCCTTGCCCGGATGGCCATCGCCCAGTTCCTGCGCCGCGGTGCGCAGATGCGCGGCGAGCCATTCGGCATGCGCGGGCAGCGGCGCGCCGCGCATGGCATCGAGGCTCATGCGCGTCCCGGCCAGGCCCAGCGCGGTGCCCGCCGCCTCGGTGCGGCCCTGCAGAAGGTCGTCCTCGACCTCGGCGAGCAGGCCGTCGAGCAGGCTTTGCGGACCCTCGACACGCGTCGGCAGTCGCCGGGTCGGGTCATGCGGGTCGAATTCCGGCGGCTTCGCCTCGGCGGCCGGCAGATTGATGTGCGACAGCAGGTCGAACATCGACTTGGAAAGCGGCGTGTTGGGCATGGTCTGTCCGGCGGGTCCCTGGCTGCGGTCCGGGGCGTTGGCCCCGGCTGTCGGAGAGTCTGCGCCCTTCGTGGCCGCGTGCCTTGATCCGGCACAAGCCGACCGGGGCGCGCCCCCGACCTCGGGGGCAGTCTATACCCCGCGGCGGCGGCGCCGCACACCATCCGCGACAAGGGTACAGCCGGCGACCGTTGCCATGATGGCCAGGCCGGGCCAGACGGCGGCCCAGGGGGCGCTGAAGACCAGTTCCTGCGCGTTCGCGAGCATGTTTCCCCAGGAGGGTGCCGGCGGGCTGATGCCCAGGCCGAGGAAGGACAGCGTCGATTCCGCAAGGATCGCCCCGGCGACGGCCAGAGCGGTCGCGACCGCGACGGGGGGCATCAAGGCCGGCAGCACGTGGCGACGCAGGATGCGCGCCTCGGAGGCGCCCAGCGCGCGCGCGGCGCGGACGTGGTCGCGCGAGAAGGTGGCGAGTGCCGCCGCGCGCGCGAGACGCGCCACGCCCACCCAGCCGAACACCGCCAGGATGACGACGATGCGCAGCACGTCGCCGGCCGGCTCGCCGCGCGCCGGCAGGCCGATGCGCGACGGGTCGGCGGCGGCCAGGAGCACCAGCAGCGGCAGCGCGGGCAAGGCGAGCATGAAGTCGGCCAGGCGCATGATCAGCGCATCCGCGACCCCGCCGCGCCAGGCGGCGAGAAGCCCGGCGGTGGTGCCGATGATGGTGGCGGCCAGCGCGGCGGCGAGGCCCACCGCGAGCGACACGCGCGCGCCATAGAGCAGCCGCAGCAGGATGTCGCGCCCGAGGTCGTCGGTGCCGAGCGGATGCGTGGCCGATGGCGGTTCGAACCGCGCCATCAGGTCGGGCGCGAAGGGGTCGTGGCCGAGCGCGGCGGCGATGAAGGGCGCGGCGAGCGCGGACAGCGCCAGCGTGCCGAGCAGCGCCAGGCCCAGGTGCAGCCGCGTCATCGTTCCCGCAGCCTCGGGTCGAGGGCGCGCTGCGCGAGGTCGGCGCCGAGGGTCGCGAGCATGGTGGTGAGCGCGACGAGCAACAGCGCGACCAGCGCGAGGTTGGTGTCGTTGCCCATCACCGCGTCATACAGAAGTTTCCCCATGCCGGGGCGGGCGAACACGGTCTCGGTGACCAGCGCGCCGCCGGCCAGCGCACCGGCATCGAGTGCTGCGATCTGCAGCACCGGCAGCGCGGCGTTGGGGAAGGCGTGGCGGACCAGCACGCGCGCTTCCGAGGCACCGCGCGCGCGGGCGGTGCGGATCCAGGGTTCCGTGAGTGTGGCTTCGAGAGATGCGGCGGAATGGCGCGCGTAGGCCGCGAGATGCGCGATGGCCAGCGTCGCGACCGGCAGCACCAGGTAGGTCAGGCCGGCGCCGGCCTCGGGCGCCCCGCCGGCCGGCAGCCAGCCGAGCGTCACGGCGAAGGCGATGATCAGCAGGATGCCGAGCCAGAAGGTCGGCATGGCCTGGCCCATGACGGCGATGGCATCGACGCCGGGTGCCGCGCGCGGGCGCGAGGCGGCGAGCGCGCCGAGGGCCACGCCGAGCGTCAGCGCGATCAGCAGCGCGGACCCTGCGAGCGCCAGCGTGGACAGCAGCGCGGGCCCGAGCAGCGCCGCGACCGGCTGCGCGAACAGGCGCGAATAGCCGAACTCGCCGCGCAGCAGCCCGCCGGCCCAGGCGAGATACCGTTCGGCGAAGGGGCGATCCAGGCCATGCAGCGCGCGCATCCGCGCGGCGTCCTCGCTGGTCAGGCGCGGGTCGCCGGCGATGGCGACCTCGATGGGGTCGCCGGGCATCAGCGCGATCAGGGCAAAGGCGCAGAAGGACAGGATGGCGAGCGTCGCCGCGATCTGCGCGACGCGGGTGGCGAGGATGCGGGTCATGGCGGCCGATGACTGACGGCCTCGACCCGGTTGCCGTCCGGGTCGAGCAGGAAAGCCGCGTAGTAGTGCGCGTGGTAGTGCGGGCGCGTCCCGGGCGCGCCGTCATCCATGCCGCCTTGCGCGATGCCTGCCGCATGGAAGGCGTCCACCGCCGCGCGGTCCGGCGCGCGGAAGCACCAGTGGCGGCGGTCGGCGTCGATCGGCGCGCCGGTCGCGCGGATCGTCAGGTAGGTGTGGCTGTCGTCGTCGGCGCTGTTGCGCGCGCCGTAGCCGATGGCGTCTTCCTCCCGCCACACGCAGGGCACGCCGAGCGCCGCCATCACCGCATCGTAGAAGCGCGCCGCGCGCGCCAGGTCGCGCACGGTGATGGAGACGTGGTCGAGCATCAGCGCACCCGCCACTCCTCCGCCCAGAGCGGCGAGGCGTTCAGATGCCCCGTTGGCCGCACGCCATCGAGCCATTGCGGCCAGACATGCGCATCGGCGCGGAACCACAGCGGGATGGCGGGCAGGTCCTCGGCGTAGATGGCCTGCAGGCGGCGCCACATCTCGCGGCGCTGCGCGACGTCGAGCTGTTCGGGGATGGTGTGGGTCAGCACATCCATCTCGGCATTGCGGAAGCCGCCGTAGTTCTGGCCGGACCAGTTGCGTTCCTCGCGCGGGATCTCGTCGGAATGCAGCGACGACCGCGGCACCGATTCCGGCGCGCTGATCCAGGCGAACAGCGCCAAGCCCTGGAAGCGACGGCGCGACAGCGTCTCGGCGAAAAACACGCGCGGCGGTTCGTTGCGGATGCGCGCCTCGATGCCCGCCTGGCGCCACATGCCTTGAAGCACCTGCTGCACCTGTTCGCGCGCGCGGTTGCCGGCGGTGGTCATGAATTCGAGCGACAGGCGCTCGCCGGCCGCGTTGCGGCGGATGCCGTCCGGGCCGGGCGTCCAGCCGGCCTCGTCCAGCAGCGCGCGGGCGCGGGCCAGGTCGAAGGGCCATTGCCGCACATCCGGGTCGTGCATCGGGTCGAGCGGGTTCACCG
>LNEW01000069.1 GCA_001464375.1 Rhodospirillales bacterium Ga0074136
CGTTCCAAAGCGATGGCCTGTTCGATCGGCAGGCCGAGTTCGCCGGCGATCATGTCCACTTGCCCCGCGAGCAACTGCGCTTCGAGTGCGGGCGTATTCTCGACCGTGCGGATGGTGATGCGGCGGAAGGCGGGCGCGGCACCGTTCCAGGTCGGGTTGCGGTCCAGGGTGATCGACGCACCCGGCTGCACGCCGCTGATGCGGTACGGGCCGTTCCATAGCGCCGGGTTCGTCGTCTCGGTGTCGTAGGCGGTGCGGGTGCGATAGGCGCGCGGATCGGCCTGCCAGCGCGCGCGCTCGATATGCGCGGGCAGCGGCTGGAAGTCGCCCATCGAGGCATATTCGAAGGTCACGCGGTCGAAACGCAGGGTGATGGTGCGCGGGTCCACCACGATGAGTTCGTAGGCGCTGCGGTAGAATTCGGCGGGGCCGAAGCCGGTGGCGGCGTCGCGCCCGGCTTCCCAGGCGAAGCGCAGGTCGTCGGCGGAAACCGGCGTGCCGTCGCCCCAGCGCATTCCCGCGCGCAGCCGGTAGGTGACGCGGATGCCGGGCTTGCCGTCGGGCGTGGTCTCGCGTTCCGCGCCGCCGTTCTCCAGTGAGGGCAGCGTTTCGCAAGTCAGGCACGCCAGCCGCCAATCGGCGGCATAGGCGGTGAGCGGGCGGCGCGCGAAGCCCAGCACGTAGGACTTCGCCGCCATGTTCTCGATGTTGGGGTGAAAGGTGGAGGGATACTGGGTGAGGCCGATGGTGAGCGTGTCGCGCGGCTGGGCGGCGGCCGGGGCTGCCAGAAGACAAACGGCCGCGAAAAGCAGACTCCTAATCCTCGTCATGGTTCGGGGTATCTCCGAAACCTTGCCGCATTTCGTCGAGCGTTCGGCCGTTGAAGCGCCACCAGGAGGGCCCGGACACGGCGGTCCAGTTGTAACCATTCTCCCGTGCAAGGATCGCCGCCGCACCGGACAGGCTGGTTATCTCACCGCGAAATCTAATTTTTCGATCGTCGATCACTTCTGCTGTCTGCTGTTCGTCGAAATCCGATGTCAGAATCTTGCCTGGAGGTAGGCCAACTAGCGAAAAGCGGAACTGGCTGCGCCGCTGACGTTCGTGATTCAGCGCAGCACGATCTTCGATCGTTTGGACCACGTCGTCACTCGGCGTAACGTCTGTCCCGCGGGCTAGGTCGAGTGCGGCGCGGACCCGATCAGGCCCTATCCGAAAAAACTCGCGGTTCTGCCGAACTCGATGATCGCCAAAGGCAGCGTGGAGCCGACGTTCGACGTACGCAACATCTTGCACGCGGAATGCGCAAAAGCACTCGAACGGCACCGGAATCGCGGTGGTGTCTAGCTGACGCAATCGCGTTGCCAAGTCGCCGGTCGTCCTACCAATCTTTACCAAACCCGGCATTGGGTTGGGAATCGGAGGCCCCACTCACTCCGCCGCATCCTTCGCCCGCGCCTCCCCCACCCCGCCATGCGCGACCGACCACGCCACCGGGTTCTCCAGGAACTTCCGCACTTCCTTCAGCGCGCCGTCGCTGAAATACGGCTTCTCCCGGCACACTTCGAGCACGTCCCACCAGGTGCAGAGGTGATGCAGGTTCAGCCCCATCTCCTTCAGCTTCTCGAAGGACCCGGGGAAGACGCCGTAGTAGAACACCACGAAGGTATGGTCGCAGACCGCACCGGCCTCGCGCAGCGCATTGGCGAAGCGGATCTTTGAACCGCCGTCCGTCGTCAGGTCCTCGACCAGCAGGGTGCGCTGGCCGACCGGCACCTCGCCCTCGATCAGCGCGTTGCGGCCGAACCCCTTGGGCTTCTTCCGCACATAGGCCATCGGCGCCATCATGCGGTCGGCGATCCAGGCGCCGAAGGGAATGCCCGCCGTCTCGCCGCCCACCACCACGTCGATCGATTCGTAGCCGACATGCCGGCCGATCTTCTCGACGCCCAGTTCCATGATGCGGTTGCGCGCGCGCGGGAAGGAGATGATCTTCCGGCAGTCGATATACACCGGCGAGGCCCAGCCGCTGGTGAAGGTATAGGGCTCCTCGGGCCGGAAATTCACGGCCTTGATCTCGAGCAGGATGCGCGCGGTGGTCAGGGCGGCGTCGCGGTCCCAGTCGGAGGCGTGCAGCGCGGTCATGGCGGTCTGTCCTGGTGGTGGTGCGGTGTCGCACCGTCGTAATCGGCGGGGCGGGCCGCGTCCATGACGGAGCGAGTCTGGGTGCTGGCCGACCCGCGGGCGGGCACCGCGGCCCAGGCGCTGGGCATCGCCGAACGGCTGGGCCTGCCCTTCCGGACGGTGCCGCTGGCCTGGGGGCCACTGGCGCGGCTGCCGCTGCGCTGGGGCACGCTGGCGGGCCTGGCACCCACGGCGCGCGGGGCGTTCACCGGGCCGTGGCCGGACCTCGCCCTCTCCGCGGGGCGGCGCAGCGCACCGCTGGCGTTGTGGCTGGCGGCGCGGGGCGTTCGCACCGTGCACTGCATGCGCCCGGGCTTCGCGGAACGTCGCTTCGACCTGCTCGTGGCTGGCCGGCACGACGACCCGCCGGTCGCGCCGAACATGCTGCCGATACTGGGCGCCACGCACCGCATGTCCCCGGCGCGGCTTGCGGCGGCGCGCGAGGAATGGGTCGCCTTCGCCGCGCTGCCCACGCCGCGCGTGGCGCTGCTGCTGGGCGGCCCGCCGCGCGCCGAGGGCATGGCGCCCGCCACCGCCGCCGCCATCGGCGCGACCGTCGCTGGATTCGCCGGCAGCGTGATGGCCACCGGGTCTCGCCGCACAGGGGCCGCCGCCGAACAGGCCGTCGCCACGGCGCTGGCCGCCGTGCCGCATCGCCTGCATCGCTGGGGCGATGGCGGCCCCAACCCGTATGCCGGGATGCTCGCCTGGGCCGATGCGGTGGTGGTGACGGGGGATTCGGTGTCGATGCTCTCGGAATCCCTGGCAACCGCGGCACCGGTCTTCATCGCCGACCCGGGCGGGCTCGGCCCGCGCCACCGCCGCCTGCATGACAGCCTGCTGGCCGCCGGCCAGGTGCGCCTGCTGGCGGATGCACCGGCGCCGTTCCCACGCGACGCGCTGGACGAAACCGGGCGCGTCGCCGCCGCCATCCTGGATCGTGGCCTGGCCTGATCAGCGCGGCGCGGCCAGCACCAGCGTCCAGAACAGCCGCGGGACGTTGCCCTGCATCATCCCCGGCCCGGCCGCGAAGCCGAGGCCGACCTGCGTGACATCGGCGGCCAGGATGTTGTCGCGGTGCCCCGGGCTGTGCATCCACCCCGTCATGGCCTGGCGCAGATCGCTGTAGCCGGCGCCGACATTCTCCCGCGTGCTGCGCCAGGCATAGCCCGCCCGGGTGACGCGCTGCGCGGGGTCGGACCCGTCGCGGCCGCGGTGGCTGAGCTGGTCGCGGCGCAGCATGTCGACCGAATGCGCCAGGGCCGCGCGCGACAGGCGAGGATCGAGCGTCAGCGGCGCACGCCCGGCGCGGGCGCGGATGGCGTTCAATTCGGCCAGCATGGCCTGTTGCAGCGCCGGGTCGGCGGCGTGCGCGGGCAGCGCCAGCAGGATCCCGAGAACCAGGATGATCGCCTTCACGCCATGGCCTCCGAATCGACGTCGTTCACCGGGCCAACGCAGCCGAGGCCGATGGCCTTCCCATGGCGCCACGGCCGTGACGGCCTGCCATCGATCCAGCGCGGCCGGTGCGTGCGCGCGCTCGCGACCCGTCAGCCCTTCGCGGCCAGCAGGCTGAGGTATTCCCAGCCGATCGTCGCAGCCGCCAGCGCGGTGATCTCGGCCACGTCGTAGGCGGGCGCGACCTCGACCACATCGGCGCCGCGGAAATCCAGCGCGCCGAGGCGCCGCAGGATGCCCTGCACCTGCCAGGTCGCGAGGCCGCCGATCTCCGGCGTGCCGGTGCCGGGCGCGAAGGCCGGGTCGAGCCCGTCGATGTCGAAGGACAGGTAGGCCGGGCCGTCGCCGACCACCGAACGCACCTGCGCGGCGATGGCGGCGGGCGTGCTCTCGTGCACGTCCTGGGCCGAGAGGATCGTCACCCCCTGGCCACGCGTCCAGTCGAACATCTCCGGCCAGGCGGGCGCGCGAATGCCGACCTGGATCATGCGTTTGGGTGCGACCAGCCCCTCGGTGATGGCGTGCCAGAACACCGAACCATGCGCGAATGGCTGCCCGAAATTGTCTTCGGAGGTGTCCAGATGCGCGTCGATATGCACCAGGCCCACCGGTTGCCCGATCCGCTTCACCAGCGCGCGCAGCAGGGGCAGCGTGACGCCGTGTTCGCCCCCGAAGGCCAGCAGATGCGCCAGCCCCGCCGCCTGCGCCTCGATCCGCGCGAGGCTGCCGGGAATGTCGCCCAGCGCGATCTCGAACTCCCCGAGGTCCGACAGGTCGAGGCCGGCGGGATCGACGCCGGTCACCGGGTGCCGCCCATCGGTCAGCATGCGTGCCGCGGCGCGGATGGCGCGCGGCCCGTCGCGGGTGCCGGCGCGGTTGGTGGTGCCGATATCCATCGGGATACCGGCGACGCAGACCGCGGCGCCGCGGTCGCCCGGCCGCGCACCGAGGAAGGCATGCGGGGCGGCGAAGGTGATCGGTGTGCTCATGGGCCGTTCCATGCCCGCGCGCGGGCCGGCCTGTCCAGCCACGCTTTCACACCCAGCGCCCGAGCGGGTAGACCCACGCCATGGACAGGTTCCCCCCCGCCCCACGCCCTGCCCTCGATGCCATCGAGGGGTCATTGATCCGCGAGGTGTCGTTGGCCGGGCGCGACATCCCCGGCCTGATCCGACTGTTCTTCGGCGAACCCGACACCGTCACGCCGGCCTTCATCCGCGACGCCGCCAAGGCCGCGCTCGATGCCGGGGAGACCTTCTACGCGCCCAATGCCGGCATCGCGCCGCTGCGCGAGGCGGTGTCGCGCTACCTGACGCGCCACGGCCGGCCGGTGGGCCCGGAGCGGGTGGCGGTCACCGCCTCGGGCGTGAACGCGCTGATGCTGGTGGCGCAGGCGCTGCTCGACCCCGGCGACGAGGTGGTGATCCCGATGCCGGCCTGGCCGAACATGGATGGCATCGCGCGGGTGCTCGGCGCGCGCGTCACGGCCCTGCCGCTGCGCATCGCCAATGGCGTGTGGCGCGTCGACCTCGATGAAGTGCTGGCGGCGATCACGCCGGCCACGCGCATGGTGTTCCTGAACAGCCCCGGCAACCCGACCGGCTGGACGCTGAGCGCCGGGGAACAGCGCGCCATCCTGGATCACTGCCGGCGCACCGGCACCTGGATCCTGGCCGACGACGTGTACGAGCGCCTGTATTTCGCCGGCGATGCCGCGCCGTCCTTCCTGTCGATCGCGACGGCCGATGACCGCGTCGTGTCGGTCAATTCCTTCAGCAAGTCGTGGTCCATGACCGGCTGGCGGCTGGGCTGGATCGTCGCCCCGCCGACGCTCATGGACGCCATCGCCAAGCTGAACGAGTTCAACATGTCCTCGGCGCCGACCTTCGTGCAGCACGCGGGGGTGGCGGCGCTGGACCAGGGCGATGGCTTCGTGGCGGAGACGCAGGCGCGCTACCGGGCGGCGCGCGACCTGGCGCATGGCATCCTGTCCGCCGTGCCAGGCGTGACCGCGCCGCGGCCCGACGGGGCGATGTACCTGTTCCTGCGGGTGGCCGGCTGCACCGACAGCGTGGCGTTGGCGAAATCCCTGCTGACCAGCGCGGGCGTCGGCCTGGCACCCGGTGCCGCCTTCGGCGCGGGCGGGGAGGGGCACCTGCGCCTGTGCTTCGCGCAGAGCGAGGACCGCTTGCGCACCGCCTGCACGCGGCTGGCGGCGGCGCTGGGCGGCGGCCTGAACCCGTCTGCGGCGGCATGACCGCGAACACGGGAATGTGAAATCCTGCGTGACATCCCTGCGCGACTTCGGAAATACTGACAGCCCGAGCTGGGCGCCGCGCGGCTCGACTGGCTGTCAGGACCCCGTCGATGACGCTTTTCAGCTTCAGCACCCTTCAGAAAAACCAACGCCTGGCGTTCGACCCTGTCGCTGACACGCTCGACTTCGACGTGGCCGGGGCGACGGCCGGGACGGTGCGCCTGGTGAAGACGGCCGTGGGCGTAGCCTTCAGCTTCGGGGGCAAGACGGTCTTCCTCGACGGCGTCACGCTGTATGACCTTGACTCCGACCGTTTCGGCTTCACGGACAATGGCGGGCTGCTTGTCGGCGACGGGCTGGCGAGCGGCTTCGCGGATTTCTACGGGCTCGACTACAGCGATGTCCCCGCGGCCGTGACCGGCGACTTGCAGATCTGGGGCCTCGAGGGAGCAGACCTGATCGCCGGCGGCGACGGGCGCGACGTGCTGGTCGGCAACACCGCGCTGACGGGCCTCGCGCATGTATCGCGCGTCGGCGCGGCGGGCTCGCCCACCCGCAGCGCGCTGCCGACCGTCTCCGCAGATGGCCGCTTCGTGGCCTTCGAAGGCGGCTGGACCGGCTTCGGCAGCGTGAACAACAACGCGCAGGACGTGCTGGTGAAGGACATGGTGACCGGCACGGTCACCAATGAACACAGGTCCTCGACCGGGGCCGTGGGGCTGTCGGGCTCGGGCGCGCCGGTGATCTCGGCGGACGGGCTGTCGGTAGCCTTCGTGAGTACCTCCCAGCTCATCTCGCCCACCGTCACGCCAAGCGGCACTGTCTGGGTCGCGGGCACGACGTCCGCCGCGATCGAGGCCGTGTCGCGCACCGCCGGCGGGGTCTTCGGCAATGAAGGTGGCCGCTTCCCGGACCTCTCGGCCGATGGCCGGTACGTGGTGTTCGAAAGCCGGTCGACCAACCTCGCCGCCGGCGGCAACGTGACGCATGAGGACATCTACCTCAAGGACCGCGATACCGGCGCGCTGGCGCGCATCTCGACCAGCCTCGCCGGTGGCGATGGCAATGGCGAGAGCCGCTACGCGCGGATTTCCGCCGATGGCCGCTACGTCGTGTTCCAAAGCGCGGCAAGCAACCTGACTACCGGCGACAGCAACGGTCGGATCGACATCTTCCTGTGGGACCGCGAGACCGGCGGCCTGACCAACATCACCCGCACCAGCACCGGTGCCAACGACAGCCTGCGGCCGGATGTCGCCTTCGACAACGGCTTCGGCGGGGTGGTGGTGTTCGACACCACCGCGTCGCTGGTGGCGGCCGACACCAACAACGCCAGCGACGTCTATGCCTGGTCGATCGCCGACAAGACCTTCCAGCTGGTCTCCGCCGCGGCGAATGGCGCGGTATCGGCAGTCGGCGCGCAGGAGGGGTCGGTCTCGGGCGACGGGCGCTTCGCCGTCTTCCGGTCTTTCTCCCCTAATCTGGTGGCGGGGGACACCAACGGTTTCGCCGATGTCTTCGTGAAGGACCTGTTCACCGGCGCCATCGCGCTGGTGTCCCGCCTGCCGGGCGTGCAGGGCAACCAGCAGGCCGACACGGCGCCGCAGATCTCGCTCGGCGGCGACTGGATCGTCTTCGGCTCCAGCGCGGGCAACCTCGCCGCCAGCGATGCGAATTTCGGACTGCCGGATGTCTTCCGCGTGTCCAACCCGCTGCTGTTCGACACGCTGCAGGGCGGCGCGAACAACGATACCTACGTGATCGCCCGCAATGACGTGATCATCGAGCAGGTAGGCGGCGGCACCGACCTGGTGCAGAGCGCGATCACCCATACCTTGGGCGCCAACCTCGAGAACCTGACGCTGACCGGTGCCGCGAACATCAGCGGCACCGGCAATGCCGCGAGGAACATCATCACCGGCAATGCCGGTGCGAACCGGCTGAACGGCGTCGGTGGCAGCGATGTGCTGAGCGGTGCCGGCGGCAACGATACGCTGGATGGTGGCATCGCCAACGACCGCCTGCTTGGCGGGGTGGGCGATGACAGCCTGGCCGGCGGCGACGGCAACGACACGCTGGATGGTGGCGCCGGCAACGATACGCTCTCCGGCGGTCCCGGATCCGACCAACTGGCCGGTGGGGCCGACGCCGACGCCGTCGTACTCAACAGCAGTGTCGGTAAGGACACGGTGACTGACTTCGTCTCGGGGACCGACCGGCTGCGCCTGTCGATGGCCGCCTTCGACATCGGGGATGGCGACCTGCTGGTCGAGGGCGGGCTGGTGCGCGGCGCGCCGGGGGGCTTCGGCACAGGGGCGGAACTCGTGATCTTCACCGCCAATGGCGGCGCGCTGGACGCGGCCGGCGCGGCGGCGCGGATCGGTGGGGCGAGCGCGGCCTATGCCATCGGGGCGACGCGGCTCTTTGCCGTCGACAACGGCACGGCCAGTTCGATCTTCCTGTTCACCGCGGCGGATACGAACGCGGTGGTCTCCGCCGGCGAGTTGACGCTGGTCGCGAACCTCTCGGCGACGCCGGCGACGGTTCTGGCCGACTACCTCTTTGTCGTCTGAGCCCACGTCGCGGCTTCCCGTTTGCGGGCAGCGGTCCTTAACTGCTGGCTCCCAACGCAGGAGCCCGCCGCCATGCCCGACCCGATGGACAAGCCGCAATTCGACGCGCTGATGGCGCGCCACGGCATCCCGCTGACCGAGGCCGAGCGCGAGGGCATCCGCGCCGTCTCCGGCCATATCCTGGCCTTCGCCGCGCGCGTGCGCACCCCGCGCGACGCCGGCGCCGAGATGGCCGTGACCTTCGCCCCGAAGGACGCGGCCCGATGATCCCGACCATCGCCGAGGCTTCGCGCCGCATCGCCGCCAAGGACCTATCCCCGGTCGAATTCATGAAGGACCGGCTGGCGAAGGCGCAGGCGCTGAACCCTGAGATCCACGCCTTCATCCGCTTCACGCCCGAACTCGCGCTGGCCCAGGCGCAGGCGGCCGAGGCGCGGCAGATGGCCGGCACCCTGCGCGGCCCGCTCGATGGCATTCCGATCGCGCACAAGGATATCTACGAGACTGCGGGCATCCCCACCACGGGCCATTCCCGCGTGTTGCAACACCACGTGCCGAAGGCGGATTCTGCCGCCGTGCGCGCCTGGGCGGATGGCGGTGCCGTGATGCTCGGTAAACTGGCCACGCACGAATTCGCCTGGGGTGGCCCGTCCTTCGACCTGCCGTGGCCGCCGGCGCGCAACCCGTGGGACACGGCGCGGTTCACCTCGGGCTCGTCCTCGGGCACCGGCGCCGCGGTGGCGGCTGGCGTGATCCTGGGCGGCACGGGGTCGGATACCGGCGGGTCGATCCGCGGGCCCGCCGCGCTGTGCGGCACCGCGGGCATCAAGCCGACCTACGGGCTGTGTTCGCGCACGGGCGTGCTGCCGCTCTCGCAAAGCCTCGATACCGTCGGGCCGCTGGCCTGGACGGTCGAAGACTGCGCCATCCTGCTCGATGCGCTGACCGGCCATGACCCGGCCGACCCGTCCAGCGCGAACCGGCCGAAGCCCGACCTGCTGACCGGGCTGAATGGCGGCGTGCGCGGCCTGCGCATCGGCGTGATCCGGCATTTCCACGAAACCGACTGGCCGGTGACCGCGGGTGTCGCCGCGGGCATCGCCGACGTCGCGCGGACGCTGGAAGGGCTGGGCGCAACGGTGGTCGAGGTCACGCTGCCGCCTCTGCAGGACTTCAACGCCGCGGGCTGGCTGATCCTCGCCGCCGATGCCTTCGCCGTGCACGAGCCCTGGCTGCGGACGAAGTACCGCGAGTACGGCGAATACCTGCGCGAACGCCTGGCCCTGGCCGGCACCATCACCGCCGCCGACTACCTGCAGGCGCAGCGCCGCCGGCGCGAATTGTGCGATGCGGTGGCGAAGGTGATGCAGGGCTGCGACCTGCTGCTGACCGCGGCGCAACCCGGCGAGGCGCCGCTGATCACCGTGCCCGGCAAGTGGACGTCCTTCGAAGTCGCGAACTTCACCATCCCGTTCAACCTGACCGGCCAGCCGGCGCTGACCGTCTGCGCCGGCTTCGGCGAGGGCGGCCTGCCGGTCGGCGCGCAACTGATCGGCCGGCCCTTCGAGGATGCGACGGTGCTGCGCGCCGGCCATGCCTATGAACAGGCGACCACCTGGCGGGCGCGGCGCCCGGCGATGGCGGGGTAGGCCCGGTATGCTGCCCGGGCGCGTCGTGGCGGATCGCGCCGCGGCGCGCCCTCAGCCGCGCAGCAGCGGCTTCACCGCGTATTCCCACAGGGTGAAGACCACCTCGATCGCCACCAGGATCACGACCGCGGCCTCCAGCCGCAATGCGCGTCGGCCGTGGATCAGCGACAGCACGCCCTCGGTGGTGTCGCCGATCAGGGACAGTTTGCGGTCGAGCGCGGCGGAGCGTTCCTTCAACTCGTATTCATCCGCCAGCCGCGCGTGCAGGCGCTCGAGCGACGGGTGGTCCCACAGGATCTCCGGCTTGTCCTCGGCCTCGACGCGCGCCGTGGTGCGGCTGCGCGCGGACAGCGCATGGCCGATCTGCCGGTGCAGCGCGCGGGAGGATGCGGCAAGCCGCCCCTCGGTCTTCAGCGTGGTGACCACCGGCTCCAGCCGGTCGAGCGCGGCGGCCAGCAGCGCTTCCTGATGCGCCAGCGCGGCCGACTTCGCCAGCGCATCCGCCACCACCGCGAGGCGCGGCACCGATAGGTCGCGCAGGCGGATCACGCCGTCGGGGTCGATGCCGTCCTGCTCGGCGCCGGTCTCGATGGTGGCCTTTTCCTCGATGGATGCTGGCAGCGGCGCGGTCAGGCGTGGCTTCAGCATCTCGATCACCGCGGCTTCCTGCGCGGCGGTGGCGCCAATGAAGACCACCGCACCCCAGCGGAAGGCGAAGGCGGTGAAGCCCTCGGGGGTGGCGAGCGGCACCGGGTCGGCCAGCGGCGCGCCCTCGCGCGGCAGGCCGCGATGGTCGAGCCGTTCGCCGAGCAGCAGTGCGCGCGCCTGGGTCATGGTCAGGCGATCTCGCCCTCGGCGCGCAGGTCCAGCAGGGCGGCGCGGAAGGCGGCGACGGTCGCCTCGATCTCCGCCGGTCCGTGCATGGCGCTGACCGGCCCGCCCGGCCAGGGCGAGAAATCCACGCCATGCGTGCGCATGGCCAGCAGGAGCTTGACGATGCTGGCGTTGCCGCGCGGCGCCTTGAGGTCGGCATAGCCCAGCGCCAGCGGGTCGAAGCCGCGCGGCGTGATCGGCAGCCGGTTCCAGTTGGTGAAGATGTGGATGCCGGTGTGCTGGCCATACACCGCCCAGGGGATCGACAGCGCATCGAGCACGTCGTTCATCGCGCCGCGCAGCGTGGCGGCGGTCGCGTGCGTGCGTGCAATGGCGTCGGTGTCGCGCAGGATTTCCAGCGTGGCGATGCCCGCCGCCGCCGACAGCGGGTTCGCGTTGTAGGTGCCCTGGTGCGGGATTTTCTCCACGCCCCGCGCGGCCGCGCGCTCGGGGTCGAGCAGTTCCAGCAGGTCGGTGCGCCCGACCACCGCGCCGCCGGGCAGTCCGCCGGCCAGGATTTTTGCGAGCGTCGTCAGGTCCGGCGTGATGCCCAGCACCTCCTGCGCGCCGCCGCGGGCCACGCGGAAGCCGGTCACCACCTCGTCGAACACCAGCACCACGCCGTGCTTCGCGGTCGCGGCGCGCAACAGGTGCACGAAGTCCGGCCGCAGCGGCACCTGGCCGTAGGTCGAACCCGTGGGTTCCAGGATGGCGGCGGCGATCTCGTGGCCATGCGCGGCCAGGAGAGCCGACAACCCGGCGTCGTCGTTCGGGTCCGCCAGCAGCACGCTTTCGCTGAGCCCCTCGAGGATTCCCGGCGTCGGCGTGCCATCGAAATGGTTGGTCACGCCAAAGGCCACATGGTCATGCCAGCCGTGGAAATGGCCGCGCAGGCGCAGCAGCTTCGAACGGCCCGTCGCGGCGCGTGCGACGCGCAGCGCCATCAGCGTCGCCTCGGTGCCGGAATTGGTGAAGCGGATCATCTGCGCGCTCGGCAGCATGTCCTTGATCAGTTCGGCCCAGCGGTTCTCCAGCGCGTGGTTGGCGCCGTAATGCGTGCCCTTGGCCAATTGTTCGGCCACCCGCGCCGTCACCACGGGATGCGCATGGCCCAGGATCAGCGCGCCATGGCCGCCGGCGTAGTCGATGTATTCATGGCCATCGACGTCCCATTTGCGCGCACCCGCGGCGCGCGCCACCGCGATCGGATGCGGGCGGACATAGCGCGTGTCGTGGGTGACGCCGCCGGGGAAATGCGTGCGCGCCTCGGCATAGGCCGCGGCACTGCCCGGCGTATGCGCCGTGAAGGCGGCGATGATCGGGGAATTGGTGGGCGGGATGGCTTTCATGGGGGGCCTCGGCGGGGCTGCGGCGGCGCCAGCCTGCGCGGCCTGCCATGCGCTGTCCATGGGGCTGTGTCTCCGAGATGTGGTGTGAATCCTGCCATCGGAGGTCTATATGGAGGGGGTCGCTGGCCGATCCGCCGGCCGGCGCCCGAGGACCCGATGGACGGTTTTGCCCCCGCGCCGGCACCCCCGCCGGCGCCACCCACCATGACACCCCCGCCCGGTTCGGCTTTCGGCACCGCGCCGGTCGTCGCCCGCGGCTTCGACCCGGGGATGGGCCTGGCGGTCGCGCGGCGCACCGTGCTGCGCGCCGAGGACGGGGAGGATTTCGGCCGCGTCGCCGCGCGCGTTGCCGCCGGCAACATGGGCCTGCTCGGGCGCGACCTGACAGCGGCCGATGATGCGGAACAGGCGCAACTGCGCAATGCCATCGCGACCGGTGCGCTGGTCACCTCCGGCCGCCACCTCCAGCACGGCGATCCTGGGCAGCCGCGGCGCAACATGGAGGTCTTCACCAACTGCGCCACCGCCGGTGCGTCCTTCACCAAGTTCTACCTGCTGCTGAACGGTGCCGGCGTGGGTCGCGCCTATGACGACGCGCTGTGCCCGGTCGATTGGGCGGATGCGCCGGACGTGTTGCTGTATCTCTCGCCCGCCCATCCCGACTGGCCGCAGGGACGCGCCGCGCTGCATCGCTTCGGCGTCGAATTCGGCCTGCTGCGCTGGGGCATGGGGCCGGACGCCTTCGGCGACGCCGAGGAAGCCGATGTCCGCGGCTTCCTGGCGCGCGAATTGGTGCACGACCTGGCGCGCGTGCCGGCGGATGCCATCCGCCACCGCATCGCCGACACGCGCGAGGGCTGGGCGCGCGCCATCGAGATCCTGGAAGGCATGGCGCATCGCGGCGAGCGCGGGCGCACCCTGCTGCTCGACCTGTCCGATATCCGCCCGCTCGGCCAGCCGATCCTGGGCATGCAGGGGCGCCCGGCCTCCGGCCCGCTGTCGCTGCTGCGCGCCTTCATCACCCTGCGGCGCGAGGTGATCGAGGCCGCGCGCGACCGCGACCCGCAGGGCGAGGCGATGCGCCCCTGGGAACAGGCGCTGCGCGCCGACCACATCCTGTCCACCGAGGTGCAGGTGGGTGGCGCGCGGCGCGCGGCGCGCATGGCGACCAAATCCTGGCGCGACCCCGGTGCGCTGCGCTTCGTGCGGCTGAAGGCGGAGGGCGGGCTGTGGACCGCCAATCATTCGCTGATGGTCGATGCCGAATTCTGGGCGCGCGTCGGGCGCACGGACGACGAACCGCTGACGCGGCACGCGCGCGCGCTGTTCGCCGCGGCAACCGCCTGTGCCTACGTCAACGGAGAGCCCGGCTTCATCAACGGCGACAAGCTCGAAGACGCGCGCAGCGGCTTCGCGCGGGAGAAGCCCGCGACGGCGGAGGCCGGTTCGTCGCGCTATCGCGTGCAGGAGGGTGCGGCGGTCCTGGCCGATGTGGCGCGCCGCGCCGCCACCGCGCATTTCCCGGTCACCACGAATCCCTGCGGCGAGGTCGTGCTGCATGTCACCGGCGGCTATTGCGTGATCGCGGATTTCGCGCCGCTGCTGGCCTGCCCGGTGCCGTTCGACGCGCTGACGCCCGGCGCGGTGCCGGCCGATGTGGCGCGCGCCTGGGATGACCGGGTGGAGGCCGCGGTGCGGCTCGGCGTGCGCTTCCTCATCCGGGTGAACCGGATGGATGCGCTCTATGCCGCCGAGGTGGCGCGCACCAATCGCATCGGCATCGGCCCGACCGGCCTGCATGAATGGGCGTGGGCGCGCTTCGGCCTGGCCTTCCGGGACCTGCTGGACGAGGACCGCGCGCGGCCCTTCTGGGATGCGCTGGCACGGCTGTCCGATGCCGCGAAGGATGAAGCCACGTCCTACGCCGCCGCCCTGGGCTTGGCGCCGCCCGCGACGGTCACCACCATCAAGCCGGCGGGCACCACCAGCAAGTTGTTCGGCCTGACCGAGGGCGCGCACCTGCCCGCGCGCCGGCAATACCTGCGCTGGGTGCAGTTCCGCGGCGGGCCGGATGGCAGGGGCGGCTGGCTGGCCGGCGGCGACCCGCTGATCGGCGACTACGCCGCGCGCGGCTATCCGGTGCGTGCGCTCGAGACCTTCCCGGGTGTCTCCATCGTCGGCTTCCCGACGCTGCCGCTGATCCAGCGCCTGGGGATCGGCGACCGCCTGGTCACCGCACCGGAAGCGAGCCCGGAGGAACAGTATCGGTGGCTCGGCCTGCTCGAACGCCACTGGATCGGGCAGCGTCGCGGCAACCAGGTCTCCTACACGCTGAAGATCGCGACCGACCGTGTCGGGCTGGAGGAATTCCGCGCCATCCTGCGGACCCATCAGCCCCTGCTGCGCTGCTGCGCCGTGCTGCCGAGCCGGCCCGACCGCGACCTCGGCTACGAATACCTGCCGGAGGAGGAAGTGGACGAGGACCGCTTCCGCGCCATCGCCGCCGCGATCGACGATCCCGGCGTGGCGGAGGCGGTGGACCTCGCGCGGCTGCAATGCGAGGCGGGCGTCTGCCCGATCTAGCCCCTGAAGGGCTGGACCAGCAGCCGGTCGATCCGCTGCTCGCGATCCGCCCGCAGCCCCTCGACGCCGATCACCATGCCGAGCTGCCCCTTTTCCGGCTCGGCCACATAGGTGCCGAACATCCTGTCCCACACCGACAGGCAGAAGCCGAAATCGCTGTCCGTCTCGGCGCGGATTTCGGAATGGTGCACGCGGTGCATGTCCGGCGTGACCAGCACCCAGCGCAGCGGCCGGTCGAGCCAGGCCGGGATCGCGACATTGGCGTGGTTGAACAGCGCCGTCGCATTCAGCAGCACCTCGAACACCAGCACCGCTTCGGGCGGCGCGCCCAGCGCCACCACCACCACGCCCTTGATGGCGAGCGAAAGCAGGATCTCAACCGGATGGAAGCGCAGGCCCGACGACGCATCCAGTTCAGGGTCCGCGTGATGCACCCGGTGCAGCCGCCAGAGCACGGGCACCGCATGGAATACGCGATGCTGGAAGTAGATCAGCATGTCGAGCAACAGCACCGCGACCGGCGCCGCCACCCAGAACGGCACGTCGAACGCCGGCATCAACCCCAGCCCGCGCGACTCCGCCCAGATCGCGATGCCGACCGCCCCTGCCGGCGCCACCACCCGCAGCAGCCCCGTCGCCACCGCGACCAGGCCGAGGTTGGAGGGCCAGCGCCGCCAGGCCAGGCGCTGCGGGCGGCGCGGGAAGGCGAATTCCAGCGCCGCCATCGCCAGCAGCACGGCGGCGAAGACGGAAAGCCGGATCAGCGGTTCATGTGTCAGCATCACTGCGCATGTAGAGCGTCCCGGCGCCCCTTGCAGGGGTGGGCCAGCGGGGGGAGCATGGGGAAAAGGAGTCTCCCCATGCCGTTTCGCCTGGCCTTGATCCTCTCCCTCGCGCCGCTGCCCGCGCTCGCGCATCACCCGATGGGCGGGGAGGTGCCCGCCACGCTGTGGCAGGGCTTCGCCTCGGGCATCGGGCATCCGGTGATCGGGCCGGACCATTTGGCCTTCCTGCTGGCGGCGGGCGTGCTGGCGGCGACGCTGGGCGCGGGGCGCGGCATGGTGGCGATTTTCGCCTTCGTGCTCGGCGGCTTCGGCGGGAGCCTCGCGCATATCGCCGGCATCGGCTTCGGCCCGGTCGAGGCGTTGGTGGCGCTGAGCGTCGTGGCCGTGGGCCTGGCGCTGCTGTGGCGGGGCGTGCCGGCGGCGTTGGTGCCGGTTGGCTTTGCGCTGGCCGGCCTTGCGCATGGCCATGCCTTCGCCGAGGCCATCATCGGCGCCGAGGCCACGCCGCTGGCGGCATATCTGTTCGCGTTGGCGCTGGCGCAGGCGGCGATCGGACTGGGTGCGATGCTGGTGGCGCGGCGGCTCGGTGCCGATGCGCCGCGGCTGCGCCTCCCGGCCGGGGCGGTCGCGATGGTCACCGGCGTGGTGTTCCTGGCCAGCGCGCTGGCCGCCTGACCGGACAGCCGGGCGAAAGGTCTCGCCGCCCGGCGATGCGCGGCGCATGGTCTGAACCCAGCGGCCCGGATGCGGCCGCGCGGAGGAACACGGACATGACCCGGATCGCAACGCTGTGCACGGCGGCGGCCCTCGCGGCCCTGGGCGGCGCCGCCGCGCAGGCCCAGGCGCCAACGCCGGCGCAGATGAGCTTCTTCGTGACCAGCGTGGGCAGCGGCCGCGGCGCCGATCTCGGTGGCCTGGCCGGCGCGGATGCGCATTGCCAGGCGCTGGCGCAGGCGGCCGGCGCGGGGCAGCGCACCTGGCGTGCCTATCTCAGCACCAGCGCCGTGGGTGGCGCACCGGCGGTGAATGCCCGCGACAGGATCGGCGCCGGGCCGTGGCGCAATGCGCTGGGCGTCGTGGTGGCCGCCAGCGTCGATGAACTGCACGGCGCCAACAACCTGACCAAGCAGACCTCGCTGAGCGAACGCGGCGCCGTGGTGAACGGGCGCGGCGACACGCCCAACATGCACGACGTGCTGACCGGATCGCAGGAGGATGGCCGCGCCTTCGCCGGCGCCGAGGACCGCACCTGCCGCAACTGGACCTATGGCGGGCCGGATGGCGCGGCGATGGTGGGCCACCATGACCGCATCGGGCTGCGCGACGATGCGGCCTCGCGGTCGTGGAACACCTCGCATCCCTCGCGCGGCTGCACGCAGGAAGCGCTGGTGAGCACCGGCGGGGCCGGGCTGTTCATGTGCTTCGCCATCAATTGACCGGCGCCGGCCGGGCCGCTGCTCAGGCGGTCCGGCCGAACCACCGCACCGCGGCGAAGCCCGCCAGCACGACCAGCGCGACATGGCCGAAGGCGAGGCCCCAGGCCAGCGCCCCTGCGCCGCCGGCGAGGTCGAGCACCACGCCGCACAGCAGCGGCCCGGCGAAGCCGCCCGCGTAGCCCGCCATGGAATGCAGCCCCATGGTGGCGCCGCGCAGCGCCGGGTCGGCGGCCTGCACCGTGCCCGCGGTCAGCGCCGAACTGTCGAGGAAGATCGCGGCGTTCCAGGCAAAGACGAAACCGACCACGACCAGCGGCGCCGACCCCATGGCGAAGCCCGTGACGGCCGCGAGCGCCGCGCCGCCGAGCATGGCGACGGCGACCACCCGCCCGCGGCCGAAATGCTCCGCTGCCTCGTTGCCCATCAGCGACACCGCGATGCCGATCAGCCCCGCCAGCGTGAACAGCATGGTCGGCCCCGGCAGCCAGGCCGGCGGCGCATGCAGGGCGAAGGACGCCGCCAGGAAGGCCACCGCCCAGGCGCGCAGCACCGCCATCTCGAGCGTGTGCACGCAGTATCCGGCGATCCAGGCCATGGCGCGGCGATTCGCCAGCACCGGCCGGAAGTCGAGCAGCCGGCCGCCACCCGTGCGGGGCGGCGGCGGCGTGTCGGGCAGGATCAGCAGCGCGATGCCGAAGGCGCCGGCCGCCAGCACGCCGCCCAGCAGGAAGGCCGAGGACGGCCCCGCCAGCGCCGCCGCAGCACCCGCCAGCGCGAAGGACATCGCCCCCGCGATTCCCACCCCCGCCGCATGCCAGGACACCGCGCGCGACTGGGCGGTGCCGGTCAGCGGATCCGCGATCGCCTTCAGCCCCGGCATGTAGGCCCCCGCCCAGCCGATCCCGGCCAGCGCGCGGAAGGCCAGCCCGCTCCAGAACCCGTCCGCCAGCAGCGCGAAGCCCAGATGCGCCAGCGCCGTAGCCCCGGTGCCCACCAGGTAGATGCGCCGCGCCGGCACGCGGTCGGTCAGCGCCAGCAGCACCGGCACGGCGGGGACATAGGCGGCGAAGAAGATGCCGATCAGCCATCCCGCCTGCGTGCCGGACAGCGACCAGGCGTCGATATAGGTCGGCAGCAGCGCCGGCAGCGTGAAGGCGCCGATCTGCGTCAGCACCTGCGCCGTGACCATGGCGGCGATGAAGCGCGGCGTGCCGGGAGACAGGGCCATGCGGCGCAGGCTAGGGCGCGCGCCCGCGCGCCGGAAGCGGGGTTGATCGCCGCGCCGCCCCGCCCGACACTCCGCCCGCAAACCAGGAGGACATCCATGCGCGTGGTGGAGACGCCAGAGGCGCTGAAGGCGCTGATCGGCCAGGAGCTCGGCGTCGGCGAGTGGCTCGCGGTCCCGCAGGAGACGATCGACCGCTTCGCCGATGTCACCGGCGACCACCAGTGGATCCATGTGGATGTGGAGCGCGCGCGCAAGGACATGCCCGGCGGCAAGACCATCGCGCATGGCTACCTGCTGCTGTCGCTGCTGCCGAAGCTGGGGGCAGGGGTCTACAAGGTGTCCTGGCCGTCGCGCACGCTGAACTATGGGTCGGACAAGGTGCGCATCATCAACCCGGTGCAGGCCGGCGACCGCGTGAGGCTGCGCCAGGCGCTGGTCGGCGTGGATGATGGCGCGAACGGCACGCACCGCATCGTGGTGCGCCAGACCATGGAGATCGAGGGCAAGGACAAGCCTGCCCTGATCGCCGACACCATCCGCATGACCTTTCCCTGAGCCCCGGAATCACGCCCATGAAGATCACCTGGTTCGGCCATTCCGCCTTCCGGCTGGAATTCGGCACCTCGGTCGTGATGATCGACCCCTTCCTGACCGGCAACCCGGCCTTCGGCGGCGATGCCGAAGCCGCCAGCGCGGGGGCCACGCATGTGCTGCTCACGCATGGCCATGGCGACCACATCGGCGACACGGTCGCGATCTGCAAGCGCACGGGTGCCAAGCTGGTCACCAACTTTGACCTCGCGATGGTTCTCGCGCGGCAGGGTGTCACGGCGCTCGACCCGATGAACACCGGTGGCACGACGGACCAGGGGGAGTTCAGCGTGTCGCTGACGCAGGCGCTGCATTCCTCGGGCGAGCTGGACGGGAACGGCATCTCGCATGCGCTGGGCCTGCCCAACGGCATCGTGGTCAGCCCGAAGGACAAGGCGGAGCCGGTCGTCTACCACATGGGCGACACCGACGTGTTCTCCGACATGGCGCTGATCGACGAGCTGTATCGCCCGGCCATCGCCATGGTGCCTTGCGGCGACCGCTTCACCATGGGCCCGCGCGGCGCCGCCATCGCGGTGAAGCGCTTCCTGCCATCGGTGCGCGTGGCCATCCCGTGCCACTATGCGACCTTCGGCCTGCTGCTGCCCGATGCCTCGGGCTTCGTGCGGGAGATGGAAGGCGCCAATGCCCGCGTGCTGGTGCCCGAGATGGGCGTGGGCTTCACCGCATGACCGCGCTGCCCGGGCTTGAGGACCTCACCACCTTCCGCATCGAGGTCGCCGACGGCGTGGCGACCGTCGTCATCGACCGCCCGCCGGTGAACGCGCAGAACGGCGTCTTCCGCGACGAGATCATCCGCGTCTTCGACGTGCTGCACGAAAGCGACGCCGTGCGCGCCATCGTGCTGACCGGCGCGGGCAAGACCTTCTCGGCCGGCGCGGATCTGAAGGACCGGCCCGACGCGTCGCGTCCCGGTGCCTTCCCGCGCCATTCCCGCGCCGTGCGCGCCGGCTTCGACTGCGTGATGGAATGCTCCAAGCCCGTCATCGCCGCGGTGAACGGGGCGGCGATCGGCGCTGGCTGCGTGCTGGCGCTGGTCTGCGACATCATCCTGGTGTCGGAGGATGCCTTCATGTCGATGACCGAGGTCGATGTCGGCCTGGCCGGGGGTGTCGCGCATGTGCTGCGGCATTTCGGGCAATCCGATGCGCGCATGTTCCTGATGACCGCGCGCCGGCTGTCGGGCGCCGAGCTGTACCGCATGAACGTCGCCTCCGGCTGCCATCCGAAGGCGGAGCTGCTGCCCGCGGCGCAGGCCATGGCGAAGCAGATCGCCGGCAAGGTGCCGCTGGCGGTCGAGGCAGCCAAGCGCGCCTTCACGCTAAACGAGTCCCTGCCTCTGCGCGAAGGCTACCTCTACGAGCAGACCCAGACGGCGCTGCTGGCCAGGACCGAGGACACCAAGGAGGCGCTGGCCGCCTTCGCGGAGAAGCGCAAGCCGGTGTTCAAGGGGCGTTAGCTCGCCGCCCTGCCGCGGGCCGCCAGCGTGCCGGTGGCCCGCCGGCCCAGCCGCACGCCTGCGCCGACCTGCCCAACCGCCATCGCGCAGGCCGCCGCCTCCGACCCTTTCAGCACCCCGGCCGCGATCCGCGGCATGAGCGCCGCGAGGGCGGCGACCAGCGTGCCGTCGCGACCCGATCGAGGCCGATCACCTCCGTCTCGGTCACCACCGTGACGAGCTTGTCGCCGTGGGCGTCGGTCGCGGTGCGCGGCCAGGTCCGATGCGTCGCGGGAGGCAACGCGGCGCCGGGCAGGACGCTGCCCGGCGCCCTTCGCTGCTACCCGCGGACCAGCCCCGCGGACCGCATGGCCGCGCCCAGCGTGGTGTCGGTGCGTTCCATGTGCTGCGCGAAGCCGGCCGCATCGCCCCACACCATCCCGAAGCCGCGGGCATTCATGAAGTCCTTGAATTCCTGCCCGTTCCAGACCTTCTGCAGGGCAGCCGTCAGCGCCTGCGCGATCGGCGCGGGCAGGTTGAGCGGTGCCGCGATGCCGCGCCAGGCGCCGACGCTGTAGTTGATGCCGAGCGTCTCGTTCAGTGTCGGCACCGCGGCGAATTGCGGGTTGCGCGCGGGAGCCATGATCGCCAGCGAGCGCGCCCGCCCGGCCTCGATGATGGCACGCGCCTCAGGCACCGAGCAGGTGACGATGTCGACGCCGCCCGCCGCGAGGTCCTGCATCGCCGGCGCGGCGCCGTTGGAGGGCACCCAGCGCACATGGTCGGCGGCGAGGCCCATCGCGCCGAGCCAGCCGGCCAGCGCCAAATGCCAGATGCCGCCCTGCCCGGTGCCGGACGCCTTGAACTGCCCGGGGCGCGACGCCTTGATCGCATCCGCCAGCGCCTTGATGTCGCGGTACGGGCTGGAGGCATTCACCTGCACGCCCGGCGGGTCCTCGTTCATCAGCGCGAGCGGCGTGTAGGAGGTGCGCTTGAGCTCGGTCAGGCCCTGCCAGTGCATCATGCAGATCTCGACTGTGATCATGCCGATGGTGTGCCCGTCCGGCGCTGCACTGGCGATGGCGGAATGGCCGACCACGCCCGACCCGCCGGTGCGGTTCACCACGTTGAAGGGCTGGCCCATTTCCTTCTCGAGCAACGAGGCCACGATGCGCGCGGTCGCATCGGTGCCCCCGCCGGCACCCCAGGGCACGATCACCTGGACCGGGCGCGCGGGATAGCGCGGCTGCGCCAGGGTAGGGCGGGCGATGGTGGTCAGCGCACCGGCGGCGAGCGCGCCGCGACGGGTGATGATGGCCATGATTGTCGTTTCCTCCGGTTGGTGGATCGATGCGGTCGCGCGGCCGGCGACGCTATCGCGCGGCGTGCGCCGGCTGCAAGCGCCGCAGCACCCACACGCCGGCCGGCCAGAGCAGCGCGGTGATGGTCAGTGCCGCCAGCACCGACGACACCGGGCGTTCGAAGAAGGGCAGCACCTCGCCATCGGACTTGATGAGCGAGCTCACCAAGTTCTGCTCCACCATGGTGCCCATGACGATGCCGAGCACCAGCGCGGCCACCGGGTAGCCATTGCGCTCCATCAGGTAGCCGAGCACGCCGAAGGCCGCCACCAGCACCACCGCGAAGGGGTTGTTGCCGATCGCGAAGGCGCCGACCGCGCACAGCAGCAGGATCAGCGGCATGGCCGCCGCGCGCGGTGCGCGCAGCACGTGGCGCGACAGCCGGATCATCGCGATGCCGAGCGGGATCATCAGCACATTCGCCAGGATGAAGACGATGTACAGCGCGTACATGCTGCTCGCCTTCTCGGTGAACAGCGTCGGGCCGGGGTTCAGCCCCTTCATGTAGAGCACGCCGATGGCGATGGCGGTGATGGTGTCGCCGGGGATGCCGAACAGCAGCGCGGGCACCCAGCCGCCGGCGAGCGCGGAATTGTTCGCCGCGCCCGATTCCACCAGGCCCTCGGGGTGGCCGGTGCCGAATTTCTCGCGTTCCTTCGAAAACCGCTTCGAGGAGGCATAGGCGACCCAGGCCGCCATGTCCGCACCCGCCCCGGGCAACGCGCCGATCAGCACGCCGATCACGTTGCCGCGCCACATCTGCTTCTGGTAGCGCCTGGTCAGCGCCCATTGCCCGCCCAGGATCGACCCCAGTTTCCGGTTCGGGATCGGTGGCGGCAGCGGGCTGGTCATTGCCCGCATGATCTCGCTGACGGCAAACACGCCGACCAGGGCGGGCAGCGGCTCGATGCCGCCCAGCAGGTCGGTGCTGCCGAAGGTGAAGCGCGGCACGCCGCCGGGGTTCTCGATGCCCACGCAGGCGACCAGCAGGCCGAGCAACGCCGCCGCGATCGCCTTGATGGGGGAGGACCGCGCCACCAGCGTCGCGCACATCAACCCCAGGAAGGACAGCCAGAAATATTCGTAGGTGGAGAAGGACAGCGCCACCTCGGCCAGCGCCGGCGCCAGGATCATCAGCGCGACCGTCCCCACGATACCGCCGATGGCGCTGAACCACAGCGCCGCGCCCAGCGCCGTCTCGGCCTGGCCCTTGCGCGTCATCGCATAGGCCTCGTCGGTATAGGCCGCCGAGGCCGGCGTGCCGGGTATGCGCATGAGCGCGCCCGGGATGTCGCCCGAGAAGATCGCCATGGCGGACGAGGTGATGATGGTCGCCATCGCCGCGATCGGCGAGAGATAGAACGTGACCGGCACCAGCAGCGCCGTCGCCATGGTCGCTGTCAGCCCCGGCAGCGCGCCGATCACCATGCCGTAGACGGCCGAGGCGAGGATGGCGATGGCGACCTCGGTGGTCGCCACCATCGCGAAGGCTTCGAGGGCCGTGTTCATGCCCAGGGCGCCGCCAGGAGGCCCTCGGGCAATGGCACCCGCAGCAGCCTGTAGAACACCAGGTGCACGGCGGGCGGCGCGAGCAGCGCCAGGCCGACCGCGAGCCGCCAGGACGCGCCGAGTGCGAGCGCCGCCGCCAGCACCATGACCGCCGCCGTCAGCAGGAAGCCCAGGCGGTCGGCGGCCAGCACGTAGAAGATCAGCAACGCCGGCGGCACCAGCGCGGCGACCGGCGCGAAGCGCCCGAGCCGGCCGGCAAGCCCGGGCGTGGCGTCGGTGTCGTCCGGTTCCGGGGCTTCGAAGGACCGGCCGATGCCCAGCGCGATCAGCGCGCCGCACAGCACCAGCCCACTGCCGATCACCATGGGAAACACTGCCGGGCCGACATCCTGCCCCGGCACGCCGGGCAGGCGCGACCCGCCCCAGAAGGCCAGCGCGCCCAGCAGGACCAGGAAGCCGCCCGTGATCCGGTCCGACAGATGCATGCGTCGCTTCTCCCCCCTGCGCGGGCGTTGCCGCGGCGTGACGCTAGACCATTCCCGTCCGGCTTGGCACCAGTGGGCGCGCATGCTGCGGCGCGTGGCGCTGGAGGCCGCGGCGGCGCAGCGCCGGGGCGACGACGCCGCGGCGCGCGGCCTGTTGCTGCGCGCCTGGCGGGGTGCCGCGGCGCGCGGCGAATGGGCTCAGGCGCGGCGCTGGCGGAACCGGGCGGAGGTGCTGGCGCGCCAGGCGGGCACGGCGGCGATCGCCACGGCCGCGCGGCAGGCGCTGCGCGACATGGCGGAACGCGAGCGCGACGCGTCGGTCAGTCGGTGCGTTCGAAGACCAGCCCGCGCGCCCGCGCGCCGCTCACCTCCAGCGCGCCGCCCCGCAGCAGGCGGACATCGTACCAGCTCTCGAACAGCACGCCGGGGACATGCACGCGCAACAGGGCGGGGGCGACCGCTTCGATGCGCCATGGGCCTGCGGTGGCGTGCGGGCCACGGGCGGTGACGCGGTGCGCGGCATCGATCGTCCAGTCCGCGCCGAGTTCGGCGCAGGCGTAGCGGCCGGGCAGGCCGGGCGGCAGGACCGCATCCGCTGGCGCGCGGTGGCAACGGCGGCGCAGGCCGGCATCCTCCTCGAGTTCGAGACCATCGCCTGCGACGCGCAGCGTGAAGCAGAAGACGCCGCGGCGTGCGGTGAGGCTGCCATCCGCCTGTGGTGCCAGCGCGAAGGGCACGCCGTGGCCATGCGCCATGGGCTGGCCGGACGCGATCGTGACATCGAAGGAGGTGGCGCCATCCTCGGTGATCCAGCGGCCGGTAAACGGATCGAGCGCGGGAAGCGCGGGCGGCGGGACGAGGCCGGGCGTGCCTTCCACGGCGGCATCCAGCACCTGCGCGGCGATCAGCCCGGGATCGGCGCCGCCATGGTTGGCGATGACGATGGCGGCCAGGCGCTCGGCCGGCGCGCGCAGGAAGGCGGTCTTGTACCCGGGCCACAAGCCGCCGTGGCCGATGGTCGGGACGCCGCGATGCGCGCCGGCCTCAAGCCCGCGCGCATAGAGGTTCAGCGCGCCGCTGGTGAAGGGCAGGCGATGATGCAGCGCGTCCACCAGCGCCGGGCCGCCGATGCGCCCGGTCTCCATGGCGCGCGCCCAGATCGCGAGATCCTCGATGCAGGACACCAGCCCGCCCTCGCCGCCCAGCGCGAAGCCATGCGCGGCGCGGATGAAGCCGCCGTCCTTCGGCAGGTAGCCGGTGGCAAGGCCGGGCACGATATCGGTGGTAAGCGGCGTGAGGCGCGTTCGCGTCATGCCGAGCGGCGCGAGGATCCGGCTGCGCAGGAATTCTCCGATCGGCATGCCGGCCACGCGCTCGACCGCCAAGCCAAGCAGGAAGAATCCCGAATTGCTGTAGAGGAATCGGCTGCCCGGCGTGAAGTTCAGCCCGCGTTGCCGGCCGATCATCGCGAGCAGGTCGGCGCTGGTGCAGGCATTGCCGAGGTCCAGCCCGCCCAGGCGCATCAGTTCCAGCATGTCGCGGATGCCGGAGGTGTTGCGCATCAGGTGGTCGAGCGTGATGCGTGCGCCCAGATCGGGCAGTTCCGGGATGATCGCGGCGATGTCGTCGTCCACCGACAGCAGCCCGTCCTGCGCCAGCAGCAGCACCGCCGCGCAGGTGAACTGCTTGGTGACGGAGGCGATGCGGAAGATGGTGTCCCGGCCGATCGGCACGCCGTGTTCGAGGCTGGCGAGACCTGCGCTGCGGTGCAGCACGAGCGCGCCGTCGCGCACCAGGCCGATGGCGCAGCCTGGCGATCCCGCCGCCGTGAACGGCGCGAGCAGCGCATCGACGCGCCGTTCGAGCATGAGGAGGTCGATGTCGCGCGGCGTCATGTCCGGCGCAGCCTGCCCTTGCCGCTGCTAAGGCACAAGCGAGGGGTTGCCCGCGGCGCACCGGGGTGTCTAGGCTGCTATAGCAAGCCGGGCCTCGGGAATGCCGGCGGATGAGGAAACGGCACGATGAAGCTTGGCGCGGCGATCGCCGAGATCATGAAGCGTGAGGGCATCCAGATCCTCACCGGCTATCCGGTGAACCACCTGATCGAGTTCGCGGCGGAGATCGACATCCGCCCGATCATGGTGCGCCAGGAACGCATCGGCCTGCACATGGCGGATGCGATCAGCCGCGTGACCTCGGGGCGCACCATCGGCGCCTTCTGCATGCAGCACGGGCCGGGGTCCGAGAACGCCTATGGCGGCGTGGCGCAATGCTACGGGGAGAGCATCCCCGTGCTGGTGCTGCCGATGGGCTATCCGCGGCGGCTCGCGCATATCGACCCGAACTTCAATTCGTCGGTGCAGATGCGCGGCATCACGAAATCCGCCGAGCCGATCATGTCGGCCGCCGAGGTGCCCAACATCCTGCGCCGCGCGTTCTCCAAGCTGCGCAACGGCCGTGGCGGGCCCGTGCTGGTCGAGATCCCGACCGACATGTGGAACGAGGAAGTGCCCGAACCGCTGGCCTATACGCCGGTGGTCGCCACGCGCTACGGACCCGACCCGGCCGATGTGGCGCGCGCGGCGGATGCGCTGGCGAAGGCGAAGCGGCCGGTGATCTATGCCGGCACCGGCGTGCATTGGGCGCGCGCCTGGCCGCAGTTGAAGGCGCTGGCGGAATTGCTGGCGGCCCCGGTGACGTCGAGCCTCGGCGGCAAGTCGTCCTTTCCCGAGGACCATCCGTTGGCACTCGGTTCGGGTGGCCTGGCCATCCCCAAGCCGGTGCGGCATTTCCTCGACAATGCGGACCTGATCCTCGGCATCGGGTGCTCCTTCACCGAGACCAATTTCGGCGTGAAGATGCCGGCGGGGAAGCGGATCATCCACGCCACGCTCGACCCCGACCATCTGAACAAGGATGTGGCCTGCGAGATCGGGCTGATCGGCGATGCCGGCCTCACGCTCGATGCATTGCTCGCAGAGCTGGCCGGGCGCGTGAAGGCGCCGCGCGATGCCGCGCCGGTCGCCGCCGAGATCGCGCAGCACCGCGCCGAATGGCTCGCCGCCTGGACCGCCAAGACCGACAGCGACGCGGAACCGCTCAACCCGTATCGCGTGCTGCGCGATTTGTGGCGCACGGTCGATGTCGACAACACCATCATCACCCACGATGCCGGCAGCCCGCGCGACCAGCTCTCGCCGTTCTGGGTGGCGCGCACGCCGCTGTCCTACCTGGGGTGGGGCAAGACCACGCAGCTGGGCTACGGGCTCGGGCTTGCCATGGGGGCGAAGCTCGCGGCACCCGACAAGCTCTGCATCAATGTCTGGGGCGATGCCGCCATCGGCTTCACCGGCATGGATTTCGAGACCGCGGTGCGCGAGCGCATCCCGATCCTGTCCATCCTGCTGAACAATTTTTCCATGGCGATCGAGCTGAAGGTGATGCCGGTCAGCACGGAAAAGTATCGCTCGACCGACATTTCGGGCGACTATGCCGCCATGGCGCGCGCCTTCGGCGGCTATGGCGAACGCGTCACCAAGATCGCCGACATCATCCCCGCCATCCAGCGGGGCATCGAGCAGACCAGGAACGGAACGCCGGCGCTGCTGGAGTTCATCACGTCCAAGGAAACCTCCGTCTCGCGCCTCTAGCGCGACGCGGCCACGAGGCGGGGAGTGAACCCGCCCGTCACACGAGGGAGGCTGAATGGCGACGGTCGACATCCGCGACGTGCGGAAGAATTTCGGCACCACGAAGATCCTGCACGGGGTCTCCGTCGCGATCGAGGACGGGCAGTTCGTCGTCCTGGTCGGGCCGTCGGGCTGCGGCAAGTCCACGTTGCTGCGGATGCTGGCAGGGCTCGAGAACATCACCGGCGGCGAGATCGCGATCGGCGGGCGGGTGGTGAACGCGGTCCCGCCGAAGGACCGGGACATCGCGATGGTGTTCCAGAACTACGCGCTCTATCCGCACATGACCGTGTTCCAGAACATGGCGTTCTCCATGAAGCTCGCCGGCGCGCCGAAGGAGCACATGGAGCGCGAGGTGCAGAAGGCCGCGAAGATCCTGGGCCTGGGCGAATTGCTGCATCGCTTCCCGCGCCAGCTTTCGGGCGGGCAGCGCCAGCGCGTGGCGATGGGGCGCGCCATCGTGCGCAACCCGCAGGTCTTCCTGTTCGACGAACCGCTGTCCAACCTCGATGCCAAGCTGCGCGTGCAGATGCGCTCCGAGATCAAGGAACTGCACCAGCGGCTGAAGGTCACCACCGTTTACGTCACGCACGACCAGATCGAGGCCATGACCATGGCCGACCAGATCGTGGTGATGAACCACGGCCGCATCGAACAGGCCGGCGCGCCGCTCGAACTCTATGACCGGCCGGCCAACCTGTTCGTCGCTGGCTTCATCGGTTCGCCGGCGATGAACATGATCGACGGGCGCATCGAGGGCGGCGCCTTCCACGGCCCGGGCGGCGTGGCCTGGCCGCTGCCGCCCGGCGCACCGGCGTCCGGTGACGTGGTCTATGGCATCCGCCCCGAACACCTGCTGCTGGATCCGAACGGGCTCGAAGGCGTGGTGAACGTGCTGGAGCCGACCGGATCCGAGACGCAGGTGGTGATGCATGTGGGGGGCGCGCATCTGCTCGGCGCCTTCCGCGAACGCATCACGACCCGCCACGGGGAGGTGCTGCGCGTCAGCCCCGACCCGTCGCTGATCCACCTGTTCGACAAGGCGACCGGGCAGCGTCTCTAGCGGACCCGGGCCACAAACAAGGGAGAGGGAACGACCATGGCCAACATCATCACACGGCGCAGCGTCCTCGGCGCGGGTGCGGGCATGGCGGCACTTGCCGCTGGCGGCGACGCCTATGCGCAGACACAGGTGCAGGCGGCCGCCGGCGTCACGGCGCCGACCCTGCCGATCGAGAATGGCGCGACGCTACGCATGCTGCGCCCGGTGCGCTTCGTGGCGCCGGACGAGGAAGTGTTCCGCGCCAACTGCGCCCGCTTCACGCAGCAGACCGGCGTGCAGGTGCGCGTCGATTTCGTGGGCTGGGAGGACATCAACCAGCAGACCGCGGTCACCGCGAATACCGGTGCCGGCCCCGACATCATCGTGGGCTTCGGCGACTCGCCGCACATCTATGCCGACAAGCTGGTCGAGGTGAGCGACATCGCCGAATACCTCGGCCGCAAGTATGGCGGCTGGATGTTCGCCGCCGACAAGCTGGGCAAGCGCCATGGCACCAACAACTGGATCGGCCTGCCCTTCGGCGGCACCGCCGGGCCGCTGGTGTGGCGCAAGTCCGCGGTGAACGCGGCTGGCTTCCAGACGCCGCCGAACGACCTGCCGGGCTTCCTGGACATGTGCAAGAAGCTGCGCCAGGCGGGCAAGCCGGCCGGCTTCGCGCTGGGCAATGCGGTGGGCGACGGCAACGGCTTCGCGAACTGGCTGATGTGGTCGCATGGCGCGTCCATCACCGACGAGGCCGGCGCGGTGTCGGTCAACAAGCCGGAGACGCTGGCGGCGCTGAACTACCTGAAGGAACTGTATGCGACCTTCGTGGATGGCGGCACCATCTCCTGGGGCGACATCTCGAACAACCAGGCCTATGCGGCAAACAACGTGTTCGTCACATCGAACGGCGTGTCGCTGTATTTCGCGCTGAAGAACGACCCGGCGACGCGCCCCATCGCCGACGACACCGAGCATTCCTTCCTGCCCTTCGGTGCCGCGCCATCCTGGCCGAGCGCGCCGCTCACGCTCAACGCCATGGTGTTCCGCCACAGCCGCTTCCCGAATGCGTCCAAGGCGCTGCTCACCTTCCTGATGGAGCAGCCGCAATACGAACCGTGGCTCAACGCCAATCTCGGCTACTGGGCGCAGCCGCTGAATGCGTATCGCGACAGCGGGGTTTGGGGCACCGACCCGAAGATCGCGATCTTCCGCGACACCATGAACAACCGCTTCTGGAACGGCTACAAGGGCCCGATCTCCGAGGCCTCCGGCCAGGCCAACGCCGAATACGTGCTGGTGCAGATGTTCGCCTCGGTCGCCGCCGGCCAGGCGACACCGGAAGCCGCGATGCGCGAGGCCGAGCGCCGCGCGCGGCGCATCTTCCGCCGCTGACGTGAACGGAACCGGCGGCGCCGCACAGGCGCCGTCGGACCATTGTTGTGGGTGGCCTGCTTTCCGCCGGCGCCGTTGCCCAGTGCAGCGGCGCCGCGGGCAGGACACCAGGGAGATCGCCGATGTCCGCCGTCGCAGAAAAGGAATGGGTCCGCCAGGCCAAGGCGCAGTCCGCGCTGTCGAAGCTGTTCGACTGGAAGCCCTTCCTGGTCGTGATGTGCATGCTGCCCGCGGTCGGGCTGCTGATGGTCTTCCTGACCTATCCGCTGGGCCTGGGCATCTGGCTGGCCTTCACCGACACCACCATCGGGCGCTCCGGGCGCTTCGTCGGGCTCGAGAATTTCGAGTTCATGCTCGAGGACCCGATCTGGTGGAACGCGGTGTTCTTCAGCGTGTTCTACACGGGCATCGCCACCATCGGGAAATTCGGCCTGGGGCTGTGGCTCGCGCTGCTGCTGAACAACCACCTGCCGTTCAAGTCCATGCTGCGGGCGATCATCCTGCTGCCGTGGATCGTGCCCACGGTGCTGACCGCGATCGCCTTCTGGTGGATCTACAATCCGCAGTTCTCGATCATATCCTGGATCTTCATCGAGCTCGGGCTGCGCACTACCAACATCGACTTCATCAACACCGCCTGGCCGGCGCGCTGGTCGCTGATCGGCGCCAATATCTGGCGCGGCATTCCCTTCGTCGCGATCTCGCTGCTGGCGGGGCTGCAGACCATCTCGCCCAGCCTGTACGAGGCCGCGCTGCTGGATGGGTCCACCGGCTGGCAGCGCTTCCGCTACATCACCTTCCCGATGCTGCTGCCGATCCTGGCGATCGTGATGACCTTCAGCATCATCTTCACCTTCACCGACTTCCAGCTGGTCTATGCCATCACGCGCGGCGGGCCGGTCAACTCGACGCATCTGTTGGCCACGCTCGCGTTCCAGCGCGGCATTCCAGGCGGGCAGTTGGGTGAGGGCGCGGCCATCGCGGTGTCGATGATCCCGTTCCTGGTGTTCGCGACGCTGTTTTCCTACTTCGCCCTGGCGCGCCGGAAGTGGCAGCAGGGCGAGTCGAACGACTGAGGAGGCCGGCCATGAGCGCGACCACCGAACCCCAGCAGACCAACGCCGCCACCGCGCAGCCGGAGACCATGACCTGGGACAGCAGGTCCCGGCGCATGGTCACGATCTATGTGCCGCTCGCCTGCTTCCTGATCATCCTGCTGTTCCCGTTCTATTGGATGACGATCACGGCCTTCAAGCCGAACGCCGAGCTGTACGACTACAACACGCACAACCCGTTCTGGATCACGTCGCCGACGCTGGATCACATCCGGCTGCTGCTGTTCGGCACGGCCTATCCGCGCTGGCTGCTGACCACGATGATGGTGGCGTTCTGCGCGACCTTCCTGTCGCTGTTCTCCTCGACGCTCGCGGCCTACGCGATCCAGCGGCTGCGCTACAAGGGCAGCCAGTATGTCGGCCTGGGCATCTACCTGGCCTACCTGGTGCCGCCGTCGATCCTGTTCATCCCGCTGGCGACCATGGTGTTCCAGCTCGGCCTGTTCGACAGCCCGCTGGCGCTGATCCTCGTCTATCCGACCTTCCTGATCCCGTTCTGCACCTGGCTGCTGATCGGCTACTTCAAGTCGATCCCGTTCGAGCTCGAGGAATGCGCGCTGATCGATGGCGCGACGCGCCTGCAGATCCTGCGCCAGATCACGCTGCCGCTGGCGGTGCCGGGGCTGATCAGCGCGGGCATCTTCTCCTTCACGCTGTCGTGGAACGAGTTCATCTACGCGCTGGCCTTCATCCAGAGCAGCGAGAACAAGACCGTACCGGTCGCCATCCTGACCGAGCTTGTCACCGGCGACGTCTACCAGTGGGGCGCGCTGATGGCGGGCTCGCTGCTGGGGTCGCTGCCGGTCGCGATCTTCTATTCCTTCTTCGTGGACTACTACGTCTCCTCCCTCACCGGCGCGGTGAAGGAATGAGGCGGCGCACCTGACAGGAGAGAGACCCTTGGCGAAGTACACCATCCTGACGCCGGCCGGCGCATCCTTCACCACTTCCGGCGGCGGCTACGACTACGAGATGGAGGCGCTGGAAGGCACGGGCGCCGAGATCGTCGAATGCCCGGCGACCGAGGACGGCTTCATCGCCGCCGCGCCCAATGCCGACGCGGTTTATGCCAAGGGCATGAAGTTCAGCGCGAAGATGATCGACGCGCTGAGCAAGTGCCGCCACATCGCGCTCGGCACCGTGGGCGTGGACTATGTGGATGTCGCGGCGGCGACGGCGAAGGGCATCCCGGTCACCAACTGTCCCGACACCTTCATCGAGGAAGTCGCCGACCACGCGATGATGCTGCTGCTGGCCGCGCATCGTCGCTGCATCGAGCAGGACCGCATGGTGCGCGAGGGCCGCTGGTCCGAGGGCCGCCCGCAGTTGCTGCCGATCCCGCGCCTGATGGGCCAGACGCTCGGCTTCATCGGATTCGGCCGCGTCGCGCGCGCGACCGCCAGGCGCGCCAAGGCCTTCGGCCTGCACATGAAGGCCTTCGATCCGTATGTGGAGGAACTGACGCTGTCGGCGCTGGGCGTCGAACCGGCTTCATTGTCCGAGGTTCTGTCCACCGCCGACTTCGTGTCGATGCACCTGCCCGACACGCCCGAGACGCGCGGCTTCCTCAAGGAGCACCACTTCCGCCAGATGAAGAAGACCGCGATCTTTGTCACCACCGGCCGCGGGCCCACGGTGAACGAGGCCGCGCTCATCAAGGCGCTCGAGGAGAAGTGGATCGCCGGCGCCGGCCTCGATGTGTTCGAGGTCGAACCCACGCGGCAGGACAACCCGCTGCACCGGATGCCGCACATCATCCTGTCGCCGCACAACGCCTCCGCCTCGGCGCGCTTCGACCCGGCGCGCAAGCGGCGCGTCGGGCAGGAACTGGCGCTGACCATGCAGGGCAAGTGGCCGATGTCCTGCGTCAATCCGACGGTGCTGGAGAAATCGGCGCTGCGGCGCTGGCAGCCGTATTCGATGGAGCGCGGGCCCAACTCGTAAGGCGGAGGGGCGCCGCCCCTCCGGACCACCCCACCAAGGGCCGAGAGGCCCTTGGATCCCGGAACCTGGTGCCTTGCGCGAAGCCCAAGCCTCGCTTAACGGCGAGAAGCACCACGCAGGAAGCGAGCACCATGGCGGACGTCATCATCGACATCGGCGGCGAGATCTTCGAAGCCACCTACGAAACCAAGGACGCGCCCAAGACCGTCGCGCGCTTCCGCGACTTCATCCCCTACAGCAACCGCATCATCCACGTCCGCTGGTCGGGCGAGGCCTGCTGGATCCCGATGGGCGACTACGACCTCGGCCTGTCCTTCGAGAACGCCACGTCGCACCCCGCACCTGGCCACGTGATCGTCTATCCGGGCGGGGTCAGCGAGACCGAGATCCTGCTCGCCTATGGCCCGACGGCGTTTGCCTCCAAGGCAGGCCCGCTGGCCGGCAACCACGTGCTGACCATCAAGGAAGGCCTGGATCGCCTGGCGGTGATCGGGCGTTCGGTGCTGTGGGATGGTGCTAAGCCGATCACCTTCCGCCCGGCGTAAGGGTCCTGCGGGTTGCGGGCGCTGTCGGGCACGGCGGCCTGCAACCCGCGGCCGGGAATCGGCGGCGCGATCCTGCGCACGCAAGGCCCATCGGTTATCGCCGAGTTCCAGCCGAGCAGCCTTGCGCCCAGGTCCATGCGACTGCGCGTGACGCCTGCCTTCGGCAAGGCCTCAATAAGCTCGCATTGGTCGAGGCCGTCGACGTGCGACGCGCCCGCATGGGTTGGACCTGAAGGTGCAGCTTCGTGCCCACCCACGGCGACCTTCTCCCGCCGCCGCAGCGAACGGCTCGCGAACAACATATCGCCGGATCGGATATGGTCTCGGTGTTAGGATGCTCGTCCGGAGGATCGCCGGACAGCATCGGCAAGTGGCTGGGGGACCTGGATTCGAACCAAGAATGCCCGAGTCAGAGTCGGGAGTTTTACCGTTAAACTATCCCCCAAGCGGGACCGGCACTGGCCGGGGGCGCGCATGTAGCACCGCTGCCCGACCTGGGCAACATGGCCCGTGACCGGCGATCGTCGTCTTCCTGGCGGCACCCGCGGGGCGCGTCTCCTGCGCCAGGTTTGACCGCGTGGGCGATGGCCTGCCGCGCCAGTGCCGCGACCCCGCCAAAGCAGACCGCCGCGTGCTGGATGTGGCGGCCGGCCTGCCCTGACCCACCACGGCGGGTGGAAACACCTTGCCCGCCGGCCCACATCCCGGGATCATTCCTGATTGACCCGCCGCCCGGCCGGTCCGGACCCCGAGATGACCGATCACGCGCCCCATGTCCCCGCCATCGCCCCGCCCGAGACGGCGGCGGTGGCGGTGCGCGCGGATTATGGGCCGGCGCCTTTCGCCGCACTCGACCTCGGGACCAACAATTGCCGCCTGCTGATGGCCGCGCCGACCTCGAACGGCTTCCGGGTGGTCGATTCCTTCAGCCGGATCGTGCGGCTGGGGGAGGGGCTGGCGAATACCGGGCGGCTCGGTGACGTGCCGATGGAACGCGCCGCGGCCGCGCTGCGGGCCTGCGCGGAGAAGCTGGCGCGCCGGCCGATCCGCCGGCTCGAAGCCGTGGCGACCGAGGCCTGCCGGCGGGCGGAGAACGGCGCGGCCTTCCTGGCACGCATCACCGCCGAGACGGGGCTGCGCCTGCGCGTCATCTCGGCGCGCGAGGAAGCGGAACTCGCGATGGAATCCTGCGCGCCGCTGCTGGAGCCGGGCGACCGGCGCGCGCTGCTGTTCGACATCGGCGGCGGGTCCACCGAGATCGCCTGGATCCGCGTAACGGCGGAGGGCTCGCCGGAACTGATCGGCTATGTGTCGCTGCCGCTCGGCGTGGTGACGCTGGCCGAGCGCGCCGGGTCGTCCTGCTTCACCGAACACGGCTTCTTCGAAGTGGTGGACGAGGTTGCGGCCTACCTCGCGCGCTTCGACCAGGTGCACCGGATCGGCCAGGAAATCCGCGCCGGCGGGGTGCGGCTGATGGGCACGTCGGGCACCGTGACCACGCTGGCGGGGGTGGCGATGGCGCTGCCGCGCTACCGGCGGCCGCTGGTGGATGGCAAGACGCTGGATTGCGAGGCGGCGGACCTGGCGCTGGGCGACCTGTTCGCACTGGGCCGCGAGGGCCTGGCGCAGCACCCCTGCGTGGGGCCGGAGCGGGTGGAATTCGTGCTGCCGGGCTGCGCGGTGTATGCGGCGATCCGGCGGGTCTGGCCGACACCGCGCCTGACCGTGGCCGACCGCGGACTGCGGGAGGGGATGCTGACGCGGATGATGCGGGCGGAGCGGGGGTCGCGCCGGAAGGCGCGCTAGGTAACGGCACGCCGGAAGGCGCGCTAGGTGAAGGGCACGCCGGAAGGCGCGCTAGAGTGAGGGTGTGCCGGAAGCTGCGCTTGGTGAAGGGCACGCCGGAAGCGCTGTAGGTGAAGGGCGTGCCGCAAGGCGTGCTATGCGGTGGGGTGCCGGCAGGCACCGCTGATGAATGCGCCTCCGGGAGGCGCGTGAGACCGCGCCGAAGCGCGCGGTGAGGACAACGGACATGGTGAAGCAACCGCCCGGCGGACGGGGCATGTCGACGCGGCTCAAGACCGCCGAGGGCCGGTCCACCGCGTCGCAGCGCTGGCTGACGCGGCAATTGAACGACCCGTATGTCAAGGAGGCGAAGGCGCGCGGGCTGCGCTCGCGCGCGGCCTTCAAGCTGCTGGAGATGGATGAGAAACTGCACCTGCTGAAGCCGGGGATGCGGGTGGTGGACCTCGGCGCCGCGCCGGGCGGGTGGACGCAGGTGGCGGTGCAGGCGGTAGGCGCCCGGGGCCAGGTGGTGGCACTGGATATCCTGCCGATGGACCCGGTGCCGGGGGCGACGGTGCTGCAGGGCGACTTCCAGGAGGCGGAGGCGGAGGCGCGCGTGATCGCGGCGATGGGCGGGCGGGCTGACCTGGTGCTGTCGGACATGGCACCGAACACGACGGGGCATACCTCGACCGACCATCTGCGGATCATGGGGCTGGCGGAGCTGGCGCTGGACTTCGCGCGCAAGGTGCTCGCACCTGGCGGGGCGTTTGCCGCGAAGGTGCTGCAGGGGGGCACGGAGGCGGAGATGCTGGCGGTGCTCAAGCGCGACTTCACCAGCGTGAAGCACGTGAAGCCGCCGGCGAGCCGCAAGGACAGCGCGGAGATGTATGTGGTGGCGCTGGGGTTCCGGGGCTGAGGGGGTGTTTTCGGGCAACCTGCCTGGACGGTGGGGCGACGGACCGTGCCCGCTCAGAACCGTCCAAGGCTGAAGGCGGTCCAGGGGCCGGGTGTCCATACGGCGCCGTCCCGCAACACGGGATGGTCCGGCCTGCCCGCAATCCGCTCGCGGATAAATTCCATCCGCGGGCACAGGGGCGGGGGTGGCGGATGGGCGATGCCAAAGCGCAAGGCATTCATAGGAAATAAGACCTATTGTAGCCTTGCGAAGAACTCCATTGCCGGCGGGACGCGCGGCTGAAGGACTGAAAGCGCTTCGCTGGGGGGCGGCCCACGCCAGGCGGTCGCCTGAACGGACAGTTGAGCCATGTCCTCCCCCGACGTTTCTTTTTCCCGCGCTTGCCGTAACCCCCCCACCCCACTAAGGAGGGCCGCCAAGGTACGGACCCCGAAAGGTTCCCCATGGCCCCCGACACCACCCCCCCATCGTCCCGCAGCGCCCTCCGCATGATCGAGGAGGCCTACGCCTTCGACGACGTGCTGCTGGTGCCGGCCTATTCCACTGTCCTGCCCTCCCAGACCGACACGCGCACCCGCGTCACGCGGGAGATCACGCTCAACATCCCGCTGATCGCCGCGGCGATGGACACGGTGACCGAGGCGAACATGGCGATCGCCATGGCGCAGGCCGGCGGCATCGGCGTGATCCACAAGAACCTCACGCCCGAGGACCAGGCCGCGCAGGTCCGCCAGGTCAAGAAGTTCGAATCGGGCATGGTGGTGAACCCGCTGACCGTGCATCCCGACCAGACCCTGGCCGAGGTGCGCGCCCTGCAGGACCGCCACCGCATCAGCGGCATCCCGGTGGTCGAACGCGGCTCCGGCCGGCTGGTCGGCATCATCACCAACCGCGACGTGCGCTTCGCCACCGACCCGAACCTGCGCGTCTATGAACTCATGACGCGGGAGAACCTGATCACCGCGTCGCCCGAGGTCACGCCGGACGAAGCCCGCGCCCTGCTGCACAAGCACCGGATCGAGAAGCTGCTCGTGGTGGACGACGCCTTCCGCTGCGTCGGCCTGGTGACCGTGAAGGACATGGACAAGGCGCACGCCAACCCCAATGCGGTGAAGGACGGAATGGGCCGCCTGCGCGTGGCGGCCGCGACCGGCGTGGGCGAGGACGGGCTGCGCCGCGCCGAATTGCTGGTGGCGGCGGAGGTGGACGTGGTGGTGGTGGATACCGCGCACGGCCATTCCCATGGCGTCATGGAAGCGGTCGAGCGCATCAAGCGCCTGTCCAACCACGTGCAGGTCGTGGCCGGCAACATCGCCACGCCCGAGGGCGCGCTGGCGCTGATCGAAGCCGGTGCCGATGCGGTCAAGATCGGCATCGGCCCGGGGTCGATCTGCACCACGCGCATCGTCGCCGGCGTGGGCGTGCCGCAGCTCACCGCCGTGATGGAATCCTCGGCTGCCGCGCGCGAACGCGGCGTGCCGGCCATCGCGGATGGCGGCATCCGCAGTTCGGGGGATTTGGCCAAGGCGCTCGCCGCCGGTGCCGATTGCGCCATGCTCGGCAGCGTCTTCGCCGGCACCGACGAAGCACCGGGCGAGGTGTTCCTCTACCAGGGCCGCTCCTATAAATCCTATCGCGGCATGGGCTCGCTGGGTGCCATGGCGCGCGGTTCCGCCGATCGCTACTTCCAGGCCGAGGTGCAGGACAGCCTGAAGCTGGTGCCGGAAGGCGTCGAAGGCCGCGTCGGCTACAAGGGCCCGGTCGGAGCGGTGCTGCACCAGATGGTCGGCGGGCTGCGCGCCGCGATGGGCTACACCGGCTGCGGCACCATCCCGGACCTGCAGTCCAATGCCCGCTTCCGGCGCATCACCGGCGCCGGCCTGCGCGAAAGCCATGTGCACGACGTGGCGGTCACGCGGGAGGCGCCGAACTACCGCGCCGAGGGATAGCGCCGGGGTCGCATGGGAGGCGTCGCCGCGGCGATGCATCGGGTGCTCGGCCCGTTTCAACGCTGCGGGTCGGGTCGTCATGCGTCACGACTCTTGGCGCGGCGCGGACATCCGGGTCATCCTGCCGTCACACGCCAGGGGACCATGCCATGTCCGCGCCGGAAGCGGTCATCTTCGACGCCTATGGAACGCTGCTCGACGTCAATGCGGCGATGGCCGCCCATGCCGGGCGGCTCGGCCCGCGCTGGGAAGCGCTGTCGGCCGAATGGCGCGCGAAGCAGCTCGAATACACCTGGGTGCGCAGCCTGACCGGCGCCGCCCATCACGAGGATTTCTGGCTGTGCACGCGTGATGCGCTCGATTTCGTCTTTGCCCGCAATGGCATCCATGACCGCGACCTGGCGCGCGACCTGATGGAGGCCTACCGCGTCCTGCCGCCCTATCCGGAGGTGCCGGCCATGCTGCGCGCCGTGCGCGAACAGGGCATCGGCACCGCCATCCTGTCCAACGGCACGCCGGGCATGCTGGGCGACGCGCTGGCCCATGCCGGCCTGGCACCGCTGATCGACGAGGTGCTGTCGGTCGAGGAGGTCGGCGTCTACAAGCCCGACCCGCGCGTGTACCGCCTGGCCACGCGGCAATTCGGCTGCCCGCCGGACCGGCTGGTGTTCGTCTCGGCCAATGCCTGGGACGCGCAGGCCGCGCATGCCTTCAACATGCGCGTGGTGCGGGTGAACCGGGCCGATGCGCCCGATGAATACGGGCTGGCGGCGAGCGGGGTGCCGATGCTGCGCGACCTCTCCGGCCTGCAAGACCTGATCGCGTGACCCCATCGGCACGGGCGGGGGCGGCGATCGCGCTGCTGGGGGTGCTCGAGGAGCAGTGCTTCGGGCCCGGCGCGCGGCGGCGCCCGGCGGACGCGGTGGCGGCGGATTTCTTCCGCGCGCGGCGCTTCATCGGCGGCGGCGACCGGCGCGCCGTGGCCGAACACGCCTGGGGCGTGGTGCGCCAGCGGCTGCGGCTCGACTGGCACCTGGCGCGGATCGGCATGCCCGCCACACCGCGGCTGCTGCTGCTGGCGCAGATGCTGTTGGCCCCCAATGGAGCAAATGGGGGCGGCGAGGACCACGGCCGGGGGCGCCAGGCGGTCGAAGCCATCTTCGATGGTACGCATTACGGCCCGCCGGTGCTGGATCCGGCGGAGCGGCGCGCGGCCGCCGCACTGGCCGGGCGCGCGCTGATCGACCCGGCCATGCCCGATGGCCCTCGATTCAACCTGCCGGACTGGGTGCTCCCTGCCTTCCGCCAACGCTTCGGCGATGCGCTGGCGCGCGAGGCCGCGGCGCTGGAAGGCGAAGCCCCGGTCGACCTGCGGGCCAACCTGCTGAAGGGCGACCGCGGGCGTGCGGCGGCGATGCTGGCGGCGGACGGGATCGGCTCGACGCCGACGCCGTTGTCCCCCTGGGGCCTGCGCCTGCCGGCACGCCGGCCGATCACCGGCAGCGCCGCCTATCGCGACGGCCTGGTCGAAGTGCAGGACGAAGGCAGCCAGTTGATCGCGCTGCTGGCCGATGCGCGGCCGGGGATGCGCGTGGCGGATTACTGCGCGGGCGCGGCCGGCAAGACCCTGGCCATGGCGGCCAGCATGGGGAACCGCGGCAAGATCACCGCCTGCGATACCTCGGCCGTGCGGCTGGATGGGGCGGCGAAGCGGCTGAAGCGCGCCGGCGTGGACAATGCCGAACGCCATCTGCTGGCGCCGGGCGACCGCTGGGCCAAGCGCCGCGCGGGCAGTTTCGACAGGGTGCTGGTGGATGCCCCGTGCACAGGCACCGGGACCTGGCGGCGCAATCCCGATGCCCGCCTGCGAACACAGCCCGCGGACCTGGCAGAACTTGTTGCGGTGCAACATGATATTCTGGAAAAAGCCGCAGAGTTGGTGCGCCCGGGCGGTCGGTTGATCTACGCTACCTGTTCACTCCTGCCAGAGGAGAATGAAGGGCAGATGGATCGCTTCCTGGCGCGGGGCGGGGCGCGCTTCGTGCCGGTGCCCGTCGATGCCGTGTGGACAGCGTTGTTGCCGGGTGTTGCTGTGCCCTGCGCAGGCCCCTGGCTGACCCTTTCACCCGCGGCCCAGGGGACGGATGGTTTCTTCTGCGCGGTGCTGGAGCGCGCGGCGTGATCAGCATCCGCCGCGCCCGGCCGGCCGATGCGGCAGCGATCGGCGAGATCCATGCGGCGGTGTGGCGCTCCAGCTATGCCGGCGTGCTGCCGGAGGCTTATCTCGCCTCGCTTTCGGCGGTGCGGCTGGCGGGGTTCTACCAGCGCGCCATCCTGGACCGGCGCGAGGGGCATGCGGTGTTCGTCGCGGTGGCGGGCGGGGCGGAGGCGCCCTCCAGCGGGCCGGTGGCGGCATCGGGCGTGGTGGGGTTCGCCTCGGGCGGGCGGTCGCGCCGGCCGGGCATTGCCGATGGCGAGGTCGAGACGCTCTATCTGCTTGAGGATTGGCGGGAACGCGGCGCGGGGCGGCGTCTGATGCGCGCCATGGGGGCGCATCTGCGCGTCATGGGCTGCCGGTCGGCCATGCTGTGGGTGCTGCGCGACAATCCCAGCCGCTGGTTCTACAGCCGCCTGGGGGGGCGCGAAGCGGCGCGCGAGGACATCCGGGTCGGCGGACAGGCGGTCGAGCAATCCGCCTTCGTGTGGGACCCGATCGAGGCCCTGCTGGCGGCGACGGCGCCGGCGCAGGAGCGGTAGCCCCCGCGCCCGGCGCTGCTGCGTTAGCGCATGACGGGCCCGCCGACGAAGCCGCCGCCGAAGATCAGGTAGATCACCAGCACGATCAGCAGCAGCCCGAGGATGCCCCCGAAGCCCCTGCCGCCGTAGTGGCCCGCGCGGTAGCCGTAGTAACCGCCGCCGCCGAACAGCAGCAGCAGCACGACGATGATGAGCAGCAGCGACATCGCGAATCTCCTTCGCCGCTGCAACGCCGCAGGCCGTCGAAGGTTGCACCGCGCTGTCTTGCCGGCGCGACGATCCTGTGCTTCACGCCGCCATGGACCACCGCAGCGCTGATTCCCCCCCCCGGCACGACCAGGTGCTGATCCTCGATTTCGGCAGCCAGGTGACGCAGCTGATCGCGCGCCGACTGCGCGAATCCGGCGTCTACTGCGAGGTCTGGCCCTTCAACAACGCGCCGGAAGACCGTATCCGCGCCTTCGCGCCCAAGGGCATCATCCTGTCCGGCGGGCCGGCTTCGGTGAACGAGGGCGAAAGCCCCCGCGCGCCGGACCATGTCTTCGCGCTGGGTGTGCCCGTCATGGGCATTTGCTACGGCCAGCAGACCATGGCGGCGCAGCTGGGCGGCGTGGTGGAAGGGTCCGACCATCGCGAATTCGGCCGCGCCTTCGTGGACGTGACGGGCGAATGCGCCATCACCCAGGGTGTCTGGGCGAAGGGCGCGCGCGAACAGGTGTGGATGTCGCATGGCGACCGCATCACCGCGCTGCCGCCGGGCTTTCGCAGCGTGGCGTCCAGCGAGGGCGCGCCCTTCTCGGTCATCGCCGACGATGCGCGCCGCTTCTACGGCACGATGTTCCACCCCGAGGTGGTGCACACCCCGCACGGCGCCGCGCTGCTGCGCAACTTCACGCACGGTATCTGCGGCTGCACCGGCGACTGGACCATGGCCGGCTTCCGCGCCGAGGCGGTGGCGCGCATCCGCGCGCTGGTGGGCGGCGGGCGGGTGGTGTGCGGGCTGTCGGGTGGCGTGGATTCATCCGTGGCGGCGGTGCTGATCCATGAGGCGATCGGCGACCAGCTGACGTGCATCTATGTCGACCACGGGCTGATGCGCGCGAATGAATCCGCGCAGGTGGTCGCGACCTTCCGCGACCGCTTCAACATCAAGCTCATCCATCGCGACGCGTCGGATTTATTCCTCGGCCAGTTGAGCGGCGTCACCGACCCCGAGCTGAAGCGCAAGACCATCGGGCGGCTGTTCATCGAGGTGTTCGAGGAGGAGCAGAACAAGCTGGGCGGTGCGGATTTCCTGGCCCAGGGCACGCTGTATCCGGACGTGATCGAAAGCGTGTCGGCCACCGGCGGGCCGAGCGTGACCATCAAGTCGCACCACAATGTCGGCGGGTTGCCGGAAGGCATGCGCATGCGCCTGGTCGAGCCGCTGCGCGACCTGTTCAAGGACGAGGTGCGCAACCTCGGCCGCGAGCTCGGCATCCCGGAGGAGATCGTCGGCCGCCATCCCTTCCCGGGGCCGGGCCTGGCCATCCGCATCCCGGGCGAGGTGACGCGGGAGAAGGCGGACCTGCTGCGCAAGGTCGATGCCATCTACCTGGAGGAGATCCGTGCCGCCGGGCTGTATGACGCGATCTGGCAGGCCTTCGCGGTGCTGCTGCCGGTGCGCACGGTCGGCGTGATGGGGGATGGGCGGACCTACGACATGGCCTGCGCGCTGCGGGCGGTGACCTCCACCGATGGGATGACGGCGGAGTTCTATCCCTTCGACATGGGGTTCCTGGGGCGCGTGGCGAACCGGATCGTGAACGAGGTGCGCGGGGTGAACCGGGTGACGTATGACATCACGAGCAAGCCGCCGGGGACGATCGAGTGGGACATGGTTCGAGACCTATCGCGCCAACGGCGCTAAGTATCGAAAATTATTGAGATTACCTTGCGATATGCTTCGCGATCTATCGCGCGCAAGCGAGTTGATCTGACGGCATCATTGACGGTATCAACTGGCGGGTAGTGTCGGCGTGTTGAAGCTTGCCCGCCTGGAGATCCATCAAGCTCGATCCAATTTTCACAGATAAATCTCTGAATTTATTGAGAATTTGGATAGACTTGACGGTATCGACTCTGACGGTATGGACGGCCCCCGAGCGGGGCGTATCATAGTCGCTGAGGAGGATGCCATGCTAACCGATATCGCCATCAAGCGGCTGAAACCAAAAGATAAATCGTACAAGGTTGCTGACCGTGACGGTATGTATGTCGCGGTCCTGCCGTCAGGAGCGATCTCGTTCCGCTACGACTATCGGCTGAACGGGCGCCGCGAAACGCTGACCCTCGGCGCCTACGGACTTGGCGGACTGACGCTCGCCGAAGCCCGCGAGCGCTGCCTCATTGCTCGGAAGATCGTTGCGGGCGGACAGTCGCCCGCGCAGGAGAAGCAGCGCGCGAAGCGCCGCGCGGCAGAAGCACTCACCATCGCGGCCGCCGGAAAGCGCTGGTTCGAGGGCGCGCGAATGGCCGAGAGTACGAGGGCCATGCGCAAGGCAATCTTCGACCGAGACATCCTACCAACGTGGAAGAACAGGTTCCTTTCGGAGATCACGCCTGACGACCTGCGCGGGCTCTGCGCCAAAGTGAAGGAGCGCGGCGCGCCCGCGACCGCAATCCATGTTCGCGACATCATCAAGCAGATCTACGGCCACGCGATCCTGCATGGCGAGAAGATTGCGAACCCGGCCGACGAAGTAGGGCCGGCATCAATCGCCACCTTCGTGCCAAAGGATCGCGCGCTTTCGCCGTCGGAGATCCGCATTCTGTTCGACCAAATCGAGCACGTCGCAACGCTGCCGACCATACGGCTCGGACTCCGCCTCATTCTCCTAACCATGGTGCGCAAGAGCGAACTGCTCGATGCAACCTGGGACGAGGTAGATTTTGAGAACGCTGTCTGGACCATTCCGAAGGACCGGATGAAGCGCTCGCGTGCGCACAACGTCTATCTGGCGCGACAGGCACTCGACATCATGGTCGCGCTGAAAACATGCGCTGGCAATTCACCCTATGTGTTGCCGTCCCGCTATGAGGCCGACCAGCCGATGTCTCGTGCGACCTTCAATCGCGTCATCTACGCTGTTGTTGGGCGTGCGAAGACCAGCGGGCTGCCGTTGGGCGCCTTCACGGTGCACGACTTGCGGCGCACTGGCGCGACGTTGCTGAACGAGCTCGGCTTCAACAG
>LNEW01000070.1 GCA_001464375.1 Rhodospirillales bacterium Ga0074136
GCCTGCCGCACCGCGCGCAGCAGGTCGAGATTGGTGCGCACGCCGCCGGCGGCGCCGCGCAGGATGGACTGGTCGTCCTCGACCTGGCCGGGCACCAGGATGCGCCGCCGCCCCTGGGTCGCTGGCAGCACCGCCGCCGCGCCGCCGAGGTTGTACTTGGTGATGCCCCGCGCCACCAACGCCGCGCGCAGCGCCGCCGCGCGGGCCAGCAGCTCCGGCGGGAAGCGCATGGTGGCGAGCAGGAGTTCGAGGTCGCTCGGCCCCGCCGGGTCGAAATAGGGCCGGCGGGAATCCAGTGCCAGCGAGGCCGCCGGCAGGAAGCCCGCCCCCAGCCCGGCCGACCGGATGAAGCCGTCCTCGACCCACAGCACCGGCACGCCCGCGGCGGCGGCGCGCGGCACGAGGTCCGGCGGCGCGCGGCTCGGCCAGGCGGCGATGGCGCCACCCCGGCGCAACGCCTGCGCCACCGCGTCGCGTGCATCACGCGCGAAACCCGGCGGCCCGGCGGCCGAGGCCAGCGCCGCTTCCAGAAGGCGATGCCCAGGCACACCGCGATGCGGCGGTTCGCCGCCTCCTCGGCCCGCCAGGCGCCGAGCAGTTCGATCGCCTGTTCCAGGGCGATGGGCGTGGCGCGGACGGGATCGGCGCAGCGCGCGGCGGTGGCGAGCGCCGCCCAGGCCGCGCCGCCATCGGCCCGCGTGCCGCCCGGCCCGCGCACCGCCAGGCCGGCCAGGCACGCGATCAGCGCCGTCGGCCCGGGCAGGGCATGACAGGCGGCAGCCGCATCGACCAGCGTCCAGGGCGACAGGATGCCCGGCCGCGTCGCCGGCAGCACCGGCGCGGCCGTGGCGGGCGCCTGCGGATCGCGCAACGCCAACACCGGCCGGCCCGCCGCCGAGGCGACGGCATCGCGCCACAGCGCCTGCGCCGCGGCACGGCGGGACGGGTCGCAGGGGTCGACGACCACCAACGCCTCGCCCGGCCCAAGGCCGAGCGCGGCAGGCCCGGGGTCGGGAAGGCCGGACGGGCCGCCGATCCGCGCGGCGCGGAACGCCCGGCGCAGGGCGTCCGCGCGGGCCGGCGCATCCGCCGCCGGCAGCCCCGCCAGCGCCTGCGCGATCGGGTCGGCGGCCTCGGCGGCCAGCAGGATGGCGGGGACGCTGCGCTCCCCGAAGCGTGCCGGCTGGAAGGGACCGGTGGCCAGGCGCAGGACCCGCCCGCCCCAGCGCGCCGGCACGCCATCGCCCACGGTCAGGGCCAACAGGTCGCCGGGCGCGGCGAGCGGTGGCTGCGCGACCACTCGGGCGCTGGGCCAGAAGGCGGGCAGATGCGGCCATCGCCGCAGCAGCGCGGGCGGCACGACGATGCGCTCGTCGCCCATGGCCAGGCCGGAGCCGTGGATACCGCTTGGCAAGGACAGGGCGCTAGGCTGCGCGGCGCGCATTGCAGGTGCGAGCACGAAGCCGGCACGCCGTATGGGCGATGGACCGCATCTGCTTGTTTTTGCGTAAGTCGCGCCGAAACGCTAGATTGGCGCACCGGACGACGATGGGATCGAGGCTGTATGGGTCGCAGGCTGCAACGGTTCGGAGCCGGATGGACCCTCGCGGGGCTTGCCGCCGTGCTTGTCGTCGGCTGCGCCGACCCGACGGCGGTGATCTCGCCCGGCGGCGACACGCCGGTCGCGATATCGGACCCGGTGGTCGCCTTCGCCGCCAATGCCTCGCCGGGCGCCGAGGACACCGTCGTGCTGCCATCGACCGGGCAGACCGCCCGGCTGCGCATGGTGCGATCCTATTCCGCCGCGAGCGGGCGCGAATGCCGCGAGGTGCAGGTGAACACCGGCGGCGGAGCGCAGATGCGCCTGCTGTGCGGCGCCGGCACCGGCTGGCGCGAGGCGCGTCCGCTGATGCGCGACGCCGTGGCGCGGCCGTGAGCGGGAGCACGCCCCGCCCGCTGCTCATCGACTGCGCCAGGATGCAGATGCGCGTGATCGGCGCGCTCATCATCCGCGAGATGCACACCCGGTTCGGGCGCCAGAAGTTCGGCTACCTGTGGCTGTTCTTCGAACCGCTGCTGCTCGGCGTGATGATCGCGGTGATTCACAACCTGCGCGGGACGGAATCGATCCGCAGCAACTTCGAATTCTTCGCGATCGGCTACATCCTGTTCTTCAAGTTCCGCGGCATCGTCAACCGCGCGTCGAGCACCATCTCGTCGAACCGGGGCCTGCTGTACCACCGCCAGGTGACGCTGCCCGACCTGTTCTATGCGCGCCACATCATCGAATCGATCGCCTGCACCGGCGTGATGGCGGTGTTCACCATCGCCGGCGTCGCCATGGGCGGGGAATTCCCCGACAGCGTCGTGAAGATGCTCTCGGCCATGATGCTGATGTTCCTGTTCGCGCAGGGCCTGGCACTGGTGGTTGGCGCGGCGACCAGCGAGTGGGAAGGGCTGGAGCGCCTGGTGCACGCCATGTCCTATCTGATGCTGCCCTTCAGCGGCCTGTTCTTCATGGTCGAATGGCTGCCGGCCTGGATGCAGGAAGTCGTGCTGTGGGTCCCGACCGTGCACATCTTTGAATTGCTGCGCGACGGGCAGTTCGGCGACATGTACCGGCCGATCTATGACCTTTCCTACGTCTTCGGCTGGATCCTGGTGTCGCACCTGATCGGACTGACCGGCCTGCGCCTGGCGCGCAACCGGCTCGGCCTCGAATAGGGGGCGGCGGTGTCGCTCGACCTGGTGGACGTCTACAAATCCTACCCGATGAATGTCGGCCGCAAGCACGTGCTGCGCGGCGTCACCGGCAGTTTCCGCAAGGGGGAACGGGTCGGGATCCTGGGACGCAACGGCACCGGCAAGTCGACGCTGGTGCGCATCCTGGGCGGTATCGAGGCGCCGACGCAGGGCACCATCCGCCGCAGCATGTCGGTCTCCTGGCCGATCGGCATGGCGGCGGGGTTCCAGTCGGCGCTGTCGGGGGCCGACAATTCGCGATTCATCGCCCGCATCTATGGCAAGAAGGCCACCGAGACGGTGGAATTCGTCGAATCCTTCGCCGAACTCGGCGAATACCTCAACATGCCGGTCGGCACCTATTCCTCCGGCATGCGTTCGCGCCTCGGCCTCGCGATCTCGTTGGCGGTCGAATTCGACTGCTTCCTGGTCGATGAGGCGCTGGCGGTGGGCGACACGAAGTTCGGCCGTGCCTTCGCCGCACGGCTCCAGCGCGCCGGCCTGATCCTCGTCACCCATCAGCCCTCCCTGGTCCGCCAGCTCTGCACGCGTGCGGCAGTGCTGGATCAAGGGACGCTGACGTTCTACGAAGACATCGATGAAGCTCTCGCCACCTACAACAGCCTTTGAGCCCGGCCGCGCCGAGCCGGTCGCGGCCTGGAGCGAGGCTGCGCCGACCCCGCCGCCCAAGCCGGAACGGCGGCTGCTGCGCTTCCTGCGGCACCCCTTCACGTGGTTCGTGCTGGTGCCGACGCTGTTGGTGGTCGGCTACTACTACGGCATCGCCTCGCCGCAATTCGTCTCGGAGGCGCGCTTCGTGGTGCGCTCGCGCGCCGATGCGCCGCAGCTCTCGCTCGGCGCGGTCATCTCGGCCGCGGCCGGCGGCGGCGGCGGCGGCGCAACCGCCGAGGCGAACAGCGTGCGCGACTTCCTGCTCTCCCACGACGCGGTGATGCGCACGCAGGAGCGGGTCGACCTGGTCGCCATGTGGTCGCGCGACGATGCCGACTTCTATGCCCGCCTGCGCCACGACGACCCCGAGCGCCTGACCAAGTTCTACAATGCCATGGTCTCGGCCAGCTTCGATGCCTCGACCAGCGTGACCACGCTGCGGGTGCGCAGTTTCCGGCCGGAGGATTCGAAGGCGATCGCGGTCACCCTGCTGTCGCTGTCGGAAACCCTGGTGAACAGCCTGTCCGAGCGTGCGCGGGAAGACGCGCTGCGGATCGCGCGCGCCGAGCTGGCGGTCGCCGAACAGCGCGTGGCGGATTCCCGGTCGGCCCTGACGCGCTTCCGCGAGCAGCAGCAGGACCTCGACAGCGCCGGCACCGCCACGGCCGCCGCGACGACCATCTCGGCCATGGAGAGCGCGCTGACCGCCGCCAACGCCGAATTGCGCGAACGCATGGCCTTCATGCGGCCCGACAACACGGCGCTGCAGGTCACCCGCAACCGCATCGCCGCCCTCGAACGCCAGATCGAGGTGGAGCGCGCGCGGCGCACGCAGGGCGACGGCACGCTGGCCCAGCAGCTCGGCAACTTCGAGCGCCTGATGCTGGAACGCGAATTCGCCGACCGCCAGCTGGCGTCGGCGACCGCGAGCCTGGAAGCCGCGCGGGTCGAGGCACAGCGCCAGCAGGTCTATATCGCGCGAGTGGTCGAGCCGAACCTTGCCGTCCATCCCCTCTATCCGCGGAAACTGATCAGTGTGGGCAGTGTCTTCCTTGGGCTTTCGGTGGCGTTCGGCATCGGCTGGCTGCTGGTCGCGGGTATGCGTGAACATGCGATCTGACGCGCTGCGCGGCGCGCTCGCGGGCCTGCTGGTCCTGGTTGGCCTGGCGGTGGCGGGCGAGGCGCTGGCACAGCAGAACCGCGCGCTGGCACCGGGCATCGGCGGCGTGCCGGGGCAGTTGCCTGGCTTCCCGCTGCTGGGGCAGGGCGGCGCGGGTGCGGCCGGCGGCGTGCAGGTGCCCGGCGCGGCGCCCGCCACCCTGCCGCCGCCCACCTTCGACCAACGATCCCTGGCGGACATCCCGGGCCAGCAGCGCGGCACCGAACGCATGGGCAGCCCGACCCAGGCCGAGGGCGGCGCCTCCCTGGTCGCCCCGCTGGGCGACCAGGCGCGCATCGCCGGACCCGCCACCGCGGTGTTCGGCGCCGCGCTGTTCACCGGGCAGCAGCAGAGCAGTTCGGAAGCCCCCAACCCCAACTACGTGCTGGCACCTGGCGACCGTGTCTCGGTCCGCGCCTGGGGCGCCGTCGATTCCGAACTGGTCGGCGTGATCGACCCGGCGGGCAATCTGTTCCTGCCCAATATCGGCCCGGTGCGCGTGGCCGGCGTGCGGGTGGGCGACCTCCAGGCGGTGGTCGAGGGCGAGATCCGCAAGGTCTACACCACCCAGGTGCAGGTCTACGCGACCGTGCTGTCCACCCAGCGCATCGGGCTGTTCGTCACCGGCTTCGTGCGGGCGCCGGGCCGCTATGCGGGCGTGGCGTCGGACAGCATCCTGGATTTCCTGGTGCGTGCCGGCGGCGTCGATCCCGGCCGCGGGTCCTTCCGCGAGATCACCGTGACACGCGGCGGCGGGACGATCGCGAGTATCGACCTGTACCGCTTCCTGCTCCAGGGCGTGCTGCCTCAGATCCGCCTGCAGGAAGGCGACACCATCATCGTCGGCCGCCAGCGCGCCATGATCGGCGCCGATGGCGCGGTGCGGAACAACTACCTGTTCGAAAGCACCAGCCGCGCCAATCTCAGCGGGCGCGAACTCATCGAATTGTCGCGGCCGCTTCCGGCGGCGACCAACGCCGTGGTGCGTGGCGTGCGTTCGTCGCAGCCCTTCTCGCGCTACATGACCATCGCGGAACTGTCGCGGCAGACCCTGCTCGACCAGGACACCGTCACCTTCGTGGCCGACGTCGCGACCCGCACCATCCGCGTGAATGTCGAGGGCAGCCGGCTGTATCCCTCGGTGCTCGTGGCGGACCGCGACATGACGCTGTGCAGCATCCTCGACCACATCGCGGTCGATTCACAGCTGGCGAATACCGAGGGCGTCTTCCTGCTGCGCCCCTCGCTCGCGCTGTCGCAGAAGCGCGCCATCGACGAGGCGCTGGACCGGCTCGAACGCCAGCTCTTCCTGGCGCCGTCGGCGACGACGCGCATCGCGGAATCCCGCGCCCAGGAAGCCAACCTGATCTCGCAATACATCACCCGCGCCCGACGCGTGCAGCCCGAGGGGCGCGTGGTGGTGATGGGCGCGGGCGGCGCCTGCGCGCCGATCCGGCTCGAGAACGGCGACGTCATCGTCATTCCCGAGCGCTCCCAGACCGTCTTCGTGCAAGGCGAGGTCAACATGGCGCAGCCTGTGATCTGGCGCGAAGGCTGGAGCATCGACCAGTACATTGCCGCCGCGGGCGGGCTGACGGCGCGCGGCGCGCGATCCACGCTGATGCTGCGCCGGCCTTCGGGCGAGGTCCTCCTCGACCCGCGCGTGCCGCCGCGCGCCGGGGACGAATTGATCGCCCTGCCCTATCTCGACCCGAAATACTGGCAGATGGGCACCGACCTGGTCACGGCGCTGTTCCAGATCGCGCTCGCCGCCCGCGTCTTCATCAACAACTGACGCCTGCCATGCGCCTCGCCGTCCTGGCCGATGTGCATGGCAACCTCGAGGCGTTCCGCGCCTGCCTCGACCACGCGCGCGCGCGCGGCGCCGAGCGCATCATCCTGCTGGGCGACCTGGTCGGCTACGGCGCCGACCCCGACGCGGTGGTCGACACCGCCATGGCCGAGGTGGCGGGCGGCGCGGTCGCGCTGCTCGGCAACCACGACGAGGCCGCGATCGGTACCGCCGGCACCGGCATGAACGACCTGGCGGCGCTGGCCATCGTCTGGACGCGCCGGCGCCTGTCCGACGCGCATCGCCGCTTCCTCACGGACCTGCCGCTGACGCATGAGCAGGACGGGCGGCTGTTCGTGCATGCCGATGCCTCGGCGCCGGGGCGCTGGCACTACGTGCAGAATGCCGAGGCCGCGCGGCGCAGCATCGCGGCGACAGCCGCCCAGGCCACCATCTGCGGCCATGTGCACCGCCCCGCGCTGTACAGCCTGGGCGAGAACGACAAGATGAACGCCTTCGCCCCGGTGTCCGGCGCGGCGGTGCCGCTCGCGCGTGGGCGGCGCTGGCTGGCGGTGATGGGCGCCGTGGGCCAGCCGCGCGACGGCAACCCGGCCGCCTGCTACGGCATGCTCGATACCGCGCGCTGCGACATCGCCTGGCAGCGCGTGCCCTACGACATCGATGCCGCGGCGTCGAAGATCCGCGCCGCCGGACTGCCCGCCGGCCTCGCCGACCGGCTGTTCCTCGGCCGCTGAGAGGCCGCTCGAGCATGTCGGCACCGGCCCGCGCCCGGCCACCCGCGACGGCATCCCGGATCAGGCGCCGGATGCCGGCCGCCGCCGGATGCGGGCACGCTCCATGCCGCTGACCGAGCGGATCATCGACGGCTTCAAGGTCGGCGAGGTGCTGCACGAAGGCGGCATGGCGCTGCTGCACCGCGCATCGCGCCCGGATGATCCGACGCCGCTGCTGATGAAGGTGCCGCGCATGCGCCCCGGAGAGGACCCCGCGGCCATCGTCTCCTTCCAGATGGAGCAGATGATCATGCCGCGGCTGGCGGGCCCGCACGTGCCGCGCTTCGTCGCGATGGCCGGCTTCGAGGCCTCGCCCTACATCGTGATGGAACGCATCGAGGGCCCGGCGCTGTCGGAGCGGCTGCGCGACGTGCCACTGCCGGTCGACGATGTCGCGGCGATCGGCGCGGCGGTGGCGGACGCCCTCGATGACCTGCACCGCCAGCATGTGGTGCACCTGGACGTGAAGCCGGCGAACATCCTGTTCCGTCCGGACGGCACCGCGGTGCTGGTCGATTTCGGCCTGGCGCACCACGACCAGTTGCCCGACCTGATGGCCGAGGAATTCCGCCTGCCCTACGGGTCCACCCCCTACATGGCGCCCGAACAGCTGCTGGGCGTCCGCCACGACCCGCGCAGCGACCTGTTCGCGCTGGGCGCGCTGCTGTACCAGCTGGCCACCGGTGAGACGCCGTTCGGCGAGCCGCAGCACCTCAAGGGCGCGAAACGCCGGCTGTGGCGCGACCCGACGCCCCCCCGCCGGCGCCGCGAGGCCATCCCGCCCTGGCTGCAGGAGGTCATCCTGCGGTGCCTGGAGGTGAGTCCCGACCGGCGCCACCCGACCGCCGCGCAACTCGCCTTCGACCTGCGCCACCCCGACCAGATCGCCTTGACCGCGCGGGCGGAGCGCCGCCGGCGCGACGACATCGTCACCGCCCTGCGCCGCCGCCTGCAGCCCGAGCCGCTGGCGCCGCGGCGGGTCGGCGCGGCCGGGCGGATCGCTGCGGCACCCATCCTGGCGGTTGCGATCGACCTGTCGCAGACCACCGACGAGCTGGCGGGGGTGTTGCGCAACCAGGTGCAGAAGATGCTCGGCAGCCGCCCTGGCGCGCGGCTCGCCTGCCTGCACGTGCTGCGCCAGACCGCGGCGGCGGCGGGCGACCAGGCCCTGCGGAACCGCCACGTGCAGCGCCTGGTGGAACTGCGGCACTGGGCGGCGCCGCTCCACCTGGCCGAGGGCCGCGTCACCTTCCATGTCCTGGAGGCGCCGGACGCGGCGGAGGCCATCCTGGACTACGCGCGGGCCAATCGTGTCGACCACCTGGTTATGGGCGCGCGGGAGAACTCGCTGTCACGCCGGCTGCTCGGTTCGGTGGCGGGGCAGGTGGCCGCCGAGGCGCCGTGCTCGGTCACCGTGGTGCGTCGCCGGCGCGTCGGGTAGCGGCCGCCGCCGCAGATGGCGGCCTTGAAGAACGCCGCGGTTTCGCCCAAATCGATCCGGCCACGGGACGGATGCCTGGGCCGCCCGGCATGCTGGACCGGGACGGCGCCCTGCAGCACGCTTACCCAGGGCGGGTGTGGCGCCGCCACGGCGCAAGGAAGACCGCATGGCGACGCTGAAGGGGCTCGACCTCAACCTGCTGCTGGTGTTCGAGGCGTTGTACGATACGCGGTCGGTCTCGCGTGCGGGGCTGCGGCTTGGCCTCAGCCAGTCCGCCACCAGCCATGCCCTGGCGCGGTTGCGCGAATCCTGCCGCGACGAGTTGTTCCTGCGCACGCCGACCGGCATGACGCCGACGCCGGTCGCCAACCGCATCTTTCCCGAGATCAGCCACGCGCTGGCAGCGCTGCGCCATTCGGTCGAGGAGGCCCGCGGCTTCGACCCCGCCACGAGCACGCGGCGCTTCGAGGTCGCGATCCCGCATCCGATGGGCCCGGTCTATGCGCTGCGCATCCGCGACGCGGCGCTGGCCGAGGCGCCCAAGGTCACGCTGCGCTTCGACACCCGCACCCTGGCGGATGACGCGCCGAACCTGATGCGCGAAGGGATGCTCGACCTGGCGGTGGACTGGATCCCCGCCGCCGATGACCGCTTCGTCAACAAGCGCCTGTTCGACGACAGCCTGGTGATCGCCGCCCGCGGCGGGCATCCGCGCGCCTTCAAGGGCATGGGCTGGCGGCATTTGGCGGGCGAGGAATTCATACGCTGCCATCGCCGCGCGCCCGAACGCCGGCCCCGGGCGCTGTCGGGCAAGCTGTGGGACCTGATGGCGGAAAGCCGGCTGACGGTCAGCGAATACCTCGAAGTGCCCTTCGTGATCCTGCGCACGGACTACCTCGGCGTCCTGCCACGCAGCATGGCGATGATTGCCGAGGCCGAATTCGGCATGGTGGTCACCGACGTCCCCGGGCCGCCGATCCGCATTCCCATCTGGCAGGTCTGGCACGAGGGGCGCCGGCGCGATGCCGGCCATGCCTGGCTGCGCGCCCTGGTCGCGCGGGAGATGCAGGGCGCGGCGGCCGAGGCCGGGCTCGGGCGCGCCGCCGCCGCGCTGCCGGTGGCCGCGGAATAGCACGCGCGGGCCAAAGCCCGGCGGTGCAGGCCACGCCCCGCAATCGAGTGCAGGACATGCGGATCGCGCGCATGCGCGATCCGGGAGCGCACAGCGCGACCGCGCCCAGACCATCAGTCCTCGCCAGCGCGCCCGTGGCCCGTGCATGGCGCGAAGGCCAGCCGGCCGGACGGCCGGCGCCCGCCGTCTGAGGGCAAGCAAAACGTGGGCTTCAGCCCACGCCGTGCTGTTCGCGCACCGGCAGGAAGCGGATCATCGGCCATTCCTCCTCGGCGCGCTTGCGGCGCCAGTCGGAGGTGAAGAAGGCCACCTGCTCCGCGTCGTGGTCCTCGGCCATGTCCATGCGGTTGGACGCGGCGAAGCGTTCGATCGCGTCGCGGTCGTCGGACGCCATCCAGCGCGTCAGCGCCCAGGGGGCGGCTTCGAACGACGCCGGCACGCCATATTCGGCCTTCAGGCGGGAGGCCAGCACATCGAGCTGCAGCAACCCCACCACGCCCACGATCGGCTGCGACCCATCGAGCGGTCGGAACAGCTGCACCACGCCCTCGTCGGCCAGTTCATCGAGCGCCTTGCGCAGCTTCTTGGCCAGCATCGGGTCATCGAGGCGCACCCGGCGCAGGTGTTCCGGCGCAAAGGAGGGCACGCCCTGGAAGTTCAGCGCCTCGTTCTCGCTCAGCGTATCGCCGATGCGGATGCCGCCATGGGTCGCAATGCCGACCACGTCGCCCGGCCAGGCTTCCTCGGCCACCTGGCGGTCCTTGGCGAAGAAGAACAGCGGCGCGTTGACCGGCACCAGCTTGCCGGTGCGCACCTGGCGCAGGCGCATCCCTTTCTCGAGCCGGCCGGAGCAGATGCGCAGGAAGGCCACGCGGTCGCGGTGCTGCGGGTCCATGTTCGCCTGGATCTTGAACACGAAGCCGGTCAGCTTCGGCTCCTCCGGGCGCACCAGGCGGGTATCGGCCGGGCGCGGGCGCGGCGGCGGGGCGAAGCGCGCCAATCCCTCCAGCAGATGCGCCACGCCGAAGTCGCGCAGCGCCGAGCCGAAGAAGACCGGCGTGAGCGACCCCTCCAGGAACCGCGCGAGGTCGAATTCCGCGCAGCCGCCGGCCGCGAGGTCCGCCTGTTCGCGCAGCGTCGCCGCCAGCCCGGCCGGTACATGCGCATCGATCGCCGGGTCATCGAGGCCCGCCAGCGCGATGACGTCCTCGCGGTCCACCATGCGCAGCGACGGGTTCAGCATGTCGTACACCCCGCGCAGGTCGGCCCCCTGCCCGACCGGCCAGGCCACCGGCGCGGCATCGAGCGCGAGAGTCTTCTCGATCTCGTCCAGCAGTTCGAAGGGGTCGCGGCCCTCGCGGTCCATTTTGTTGACGAAGGTGATGATCGGGATGTCGCGCATGCGGCACACCTCGAACAGCTTGCGCGTCTGGCTCTCGATGCCCTTGGCGGCGTCCAGCACCATCACCGCGGCATCGACGGCGGTCAGCGTGCGGTAGGTGTCTTCCGAGAAATCCTCGTGGCCCGGCGTGTCGAGCAGGGTGAAGACCGTGTCGTCCTTCTCGAAGGTCATCACGGAGGTCGCGACCGAGATGCCGCGTTCCTGCTCGATCTTCATCCAGTCCGACCGGGTGCGCCGGGCATTGCCCTTGGCGCGCACCTGGCCCGCGAGCTGGATGGCGCCACCCTTGAGCAGCAGTTTCTCGGTCAGCGTGGTCTTGCCGGCATCCGGGTGGGCGATGATGGCGAAGGACCGGCGCCGCGCGGCCTCGGCGGCCACGCGGGCATCCGCGGGAAGGGTCATGTCCATGGTGGGGCGAGCCTATAGGGCAGATCGGCCGGGGCGTGAAAGCGGCAGATGCGGCCCGGCGGCCGCCGCGGGCATGCAACGCCGCGCGGCAACCGGGCGTTTCGCCCTTGGGGCAGCGCCATCCCCATCACGCCTTATTCGCGACCTTGCGCCATGATCTGATATGCCCGCCGGAAACCATCGAGGAAACGACCCCGTGCCACTCAAGCCGCTCAAAAAGGCCGTCCTGCCCGTCGCCGGCCTCGGCACCCGCTTCCTGCCCGCCACCAAGGCGATGGCCAAGGAAATGCTGCCGGTGGTGGACAAGCCGCTGATCCAGTACGCGGTCGAGGAAGCGCGCGCGGCGGGCATCGAGCAGTTCTGCTTCATCACCGGCCGCGGCAAGACCGCTATCGTCGAGCATTTCGACGTCGCCTACGAACTGGAACGCACCCTGGCGGACCGCAACAAGACCGCGGAACTGGATGCGCTGCGCGCCCAGGCGATGATCCCGGGGTCGCTGGTCACCGTGCGCCAGCAGGTGCCGATGGGCCTCGGCCACGCGATCTGGTGCGCCCGCGCCTTCGTGGGCGACGACCCATTCGCCATCCTGCTGCCCGACGATTTGATGATGTGCGACGTGTCCTGCACCGCGCAGCTGGCCGCCGCCTACCAGGAGACCGGCGGCAACGTGGTGGCCATCGAGGAAGTGCCGATGGAGCGCGTCAACCGCTACGGCGTGCTCGATGTCGACCAGGACAAGGGGCGCCTGGTCTCGGTGAAGGGCCTGGTCGAAAAGCCGCCGGTCGACAAGGCGCCGTCAAACCTCACCGTGATCGGCCGCTACGTGCTGATGCCCGAGGTGATCGGCCACCTGGCCAAGATGGAAAAGGGCGCGGGCGGCGAGGTGCAGCTGACCGACGGCATGGCGAAACTCATCGGCCACCAGCCCTTCCACGGCCTGCGCTACGAGGGCAAGCGCTTCGACTGCGGCGACAAGGCCGGCTACCTGGAAGCGCAGGTCGCCTTCGCGCTGAAGCGGCCGGACATGGCGCCGGCCATGCAGGCGATCCTCAAGACTTATGGCTGAAGGCGCTTTGCCCGGCGGGATGCCGCCGGCCGACCGGGACCTCGCCGGCTATGGCGGCAACCCGCCCGACCCGGCCTGGCCGGGCGGGGCGCGGCTTGCCCTGTCCATCGTGGTGAATGTCGAGGAAGGCGCGGAGCTTTCGATCGCCAGCGGCGACGAACGCAACGAAAGCGGGCCCGAGACCACCCAGTTGGTCCAGGGCGCGCCCGACCCCTGCATGGAGACGCATTTCGCCTATGGCTCGCGCGTCGGGCTGTGGCGGGTGATGGATGTGCTCGACGCCTTCGGCGTGAAGGCCACGTTTTCCTGCTGCGCCCGCGCCGTGGCCGTGACCCCCGCGCTGGCCGCCGCGCCGGCCGCGCGCGGGCACGAGGTCAGCGCCCATGGCTGGCGTTGGGAAATGCATGCCGGCATGGCCGAAGCCACCGAACGCGCGGTGATCGCCCGCACCATCGCGACGCTCGCCGAGCATGCCGGCACACGGCCTGTCGGCTGGCACACCAAATCCGCGCCGTCCGTCAATACGCGCCGGCTGCTGCTGGACGACGGCGGCTTCCTCTATGATTCGGACGCCTATGACGACGACCTGCCGCGCCTGGTCCCCGGCGCCGCGGGCAAGCCGCACGTCATCCTGCCCTACGCCTTCGACACCAACGACATGCGCTTCCGCCCCGGCCAGGGCTTCGTCTTCGCCGAGGATTTCTCGCGCTACTGCATCGCCAGTTTCGACCGGCTGATGGCCGAGGGCGGGCGGATGATGTCGGTCGGGCTGCACCTGCGCACGATCGGGCGGCCGGGACGCATCGCCGGGCTCGAACAACTGCTCGAGCACGTGGCGAAGGCGGGGGATGCGGTGTGGGTGGCGCGCCGGCGCGACATCGCCGCGCATTGGCTGAAGCGCTTCGGTTCGGTTTAGCCTGGCATCCGCCATCCTGCGTCGCGGATGGAACAGGCACCCACAGCATGACACGCCTGATGGCGGCGATGATGATCCTCGCGCTGGCAGCCGCGCCGGCCCTGGCCCAGGAACGCCGATGCGGCTGGTTGCAGAACCCGGGCCCCGCGAACTGGTATCTCGAGGATCGCGACGGCCAATGGGTCCTCTGGACGCAGGGGCGCGCCATGCCGCCGGGCATGCTGCCGGTGACCGGCATGACGGGGCAGGATTGGGTCCGCCCGCTGGGGAATTATGGCTATGGCTGTGCCTGCCTGACCATCGTCGCGGACCCGGCCACGGGCATCGTCACGCGCATCGACGAAGCCCGGCAATGGCCGATCGCGCGCTGCGAAGCGGACCGGGCGCTGCCGGCGCCGCGCTGAGAGACCGGTTGGGAGTGCGCCTTCGCTGAAGCCCGGCACCGGCCCACGACCCCACCAACGACAGTGGCCGGGTGGGGCAGCGGGCCGGTGCCGGCATTGTCACACGGTCTCGGACCGCCGGAGGTCGACGCGCCGCGGATCGGCCGGTGCGCGCCCGCTTTCGTCAGGCGGCGCCGGCGGCGCGCACCACGGGGGCCCAGCGCGCGGCCTCGCGCATTACGAAGGTGGTGATCTCGGCCGGCGAGGGATCGCCCAGCGCCACCATCCCGATCGCCGCCCAGCGTTCGCGCGCCACGGGCTCGGCCATGGCGGCCGCCAGGTGCGTGCGCAGCCGGCCGACGATCTCGGCCGAAAGGCCGGCCGGACCGGCCAGCAGGAACCAGTTCGACGCGACCGAACCGGGGAAGCCCGTCTCGACGATGGTGGGAACCGCCGGCACCGAGGACAGCCGCGTCTCGCTGGTCACGGCCAGGCCGCGGATGCTGCCGCCCTGCAGGCCGCCGGTATGCGCGCCCACGGTGTTCCACAGCGACGTGGTGTTGTTGCCGAGGATGGATTGTTCGGCATCGGCCGCGCCGCGGAAGGGTACGTGCAGCAATGCGACGCCGGCTTCCTGCGCCCAGAGCATGCCGGCCAGGTGCCCGACCGACCCCACGCCCGAGGATCCGAACGACACCGCATCGCGCCGCACCGCCGCGGCGGCCTTGTAGTCGGCCATGCTGCGGATCGGCCCGTCGCCCTTCACCGCGCACAGGATCGGCGCGCCGCCGAACATCGTGATGTAGGCGAAGGAGCGTTCGGGATTGTAGGCCGGCGGCGGCGTCATGCTGACCGAGACCGCCAGCGGCCCGGTATTGGTCACCAGCAGCGTGTAGCCATCCGGCGCCGCCGCGGCGACCTGCGCGGTGCCGACCGCGCCACCCGCCCCCGGGCGGTTCTCCACGATGAAGGGCTGCCCGAGGGCGCGTTCCATGCCCGCCGCGAGGAAGCGCATGACGATGTCCGAGGTGCCGCCGGGGGCATAGGGGTTGATGATCCGCACCGGGCGGTTCGGCCACGCACCCTGGGCATGCAGCGCGCTCGGCGCGGCCAGGATCGCGGGAGTGGCGAGAAGCAGGCGGCGACGCAGCATGGAGTGCCCTTTCCGGTGGCGAATGGCGGCCCGGATGCCTGCACACCGGGCAATCCGGCGCGCATGAAACGGGCGTCACGCCGCAGCGTGATCCGGGGCGAGGTGGGCAGCAAGCGGCGTGCCGGCTGGTGAAGGCGGGCGTCGGCTGAGGCCCTGCGCCGGCGCCATGGGGCGGCAAACGCCGGGCGCCGTGCGGCGCGGGCCGATCCGATCCAGCCCCTGCGGCGGCGTCAGGTTTGCGCCATGGGCGCGGTCAGCTAGGCGCGCAGGCGGCGCGGTCAGCCGGGCGCGCCTGCGGCCGCCGCAAACCTCAGCGTCGGGTCGGTGTCGGCGCGCGGGGCACCGGGCGCGGCAGCGCGGGCGTGGTGGCGCGGCTGCCCTGTTCGATGCGCGGCGCCACGGCCTGCGCACTGCGCCGTGCCGGCGTGGTGGCGACCGGCCGCGTGGTCGTCGCACGCTGCACCGGCGGCGCCACCGCGCGGGTCGCCGCGCGCGCGGCCGTGGTGCCGCGGCCCGCACCCACGCGCGGTTGCGCCGCGACCGTGCGGGTCGACGCCGCGCGGCGGTCCGGCACTGCGCGCCGTGCCGCGGTGGCCGCGCGCGCCGCGCCCACTGCCGGCACAGCCGCCATGATCGACGATGGCGGCCGCGGCGCCACGCCCATCTGCGCGAAGCCCTGGTCCATCAGCGCGCCCATGTGCCGGTCGCGCTCGACCCAGGACGAACCGCCCATGGTCACGCCCACCAGGCGGATATTGTCGCGGATGGCCGAGGTCACGATGTTGAAGCCGGAATCGCGGATGAAGCCGGTCTTGATGCCGTCCGCGCCTTCGTAGTCGCCCAGCATGCGGTTGTGGTTGCGGATCATCGCCCGCCCCCAGTTGAAGTGCACGGTGCTGAAATAATGGTAGCGGGTGGGGTGGTCGCGGATCAGCCGCAGGCCGAGCGTGGCCATGTCGCGCGCCGTGGTGATGTTGTCCGGATCCGGCAGGCCGGAGGCGTTGCGGAAGGTCGTGCGCGTCATGCCGATGGCGCGCGCGCGCAGCGTCATCATCTGGCCGAAGCGCTCCTCGCTGCCGGCCAGGTGCTCGCCGACCGCGGCGGCGACGTCGTTGGCGCTTTTGGTGACCAGCGCCAGGATCGCCTGCTGGACCGTGAGCGTGGCACCGACCGGCAGGCCGAGCTTGGATGGCGGGCGGGACGCCGCTTCCTCGCTCATGCGGATCGGGGTGCCGAGCTGCACGCGGCCTTCCTGCAGCGCGTCGAACAGCATGTAGAGCGTCATCATCTTGGTCAGCGACGCGGGGTAGCGCGTTTCATCCGCATTGGCGGCGATCAGGACGCGGCCGGTGCGCGCCTCGACCACCATGGCGGCGTAGCGTTCGCTGCCGATCTGCGCGGCCGCCGGCGCCGGGGCCAGCCAGGCCGCGACCAGGGCCAGCGCGGCCGCCAGGACGGGACGGCGGGCGCGGCGCGCTCTCGCACGCTGTTCGACGCGGCTGTGCGTCATGAAGGCACTCCCCCTGCGGCGCGATCCGTCGGAACGGGCGGTAACACTCTGCGGAGAGGATAGCGGCGCCTGCACCATCCCGTCCAGCCGAAACGATCCCCGACTTCGTGGTTCCGCAAAGGGTTACATTGAAGTGTTACGACCGACACCGATCAACCCCCTGAGGTTCCGGCCGAACCGGCACACGAAAATGTCATGGTGCAGCGCAAAAAAACCTTGCAAACGGCTTTCGGAACCGTCTAAACGCCTGTCCATGTTGCAGCGCAGCAAAGCGACCCGGAAGCCCGGGCCACCGAAGCCGAACAGGGCCATGCCGGCCCCCACCACCAATATGGAAGAGGATCCCATCATGGCCGATACCAAGACCCCCGACGTGAAGAAGATCGCCGCCGAAGGCGCGGCGCAGGCGCAGAAGATCGTGACCGAAGGCGCGGCGCAGGCCCGCGTCGCGATGGAGAAGGGCATGGAGCAGATGAGCAAGGGCGCCGAGGGCGTGATGAAGGCCGTCGAGGAAGCGACCGAGTTCGGCCGCGGCAACATGGAAGCCTTCACCAAGGCCGCCCAGACCTGGGCCGTCGGCTCGCAGGACCTGGCCCGCCAGATGATGGCGCTGGCGCAGGGCATGACCGACCACTCGCTCGAGAGCGCGAAGGCCTTCGCCGCGGTGAAGAGCCTGAACGAGGCCGCCGAGCTGCAGTCGAAGTTCGCCAAGGCCGCCATGGAGAAGGCCGTCGCCGAATCCGCCAAGATGCAGGAAGCGGTGTTCAAGCTGACCGAGCAGGCCGTGGCGCCGATCATGGAAAAGATGGCGAAGCCGATCGCGGCCTGAGCCTCGAAGGCATCGACGGCCGCCCACGGCGCATCCCCCCTCCCCCGCGGCGGGGCGGCCGAACAGGGCCCGGTCCGGGCCGACCCTTCCGCGCAGGCGGTGGGTCGGGTCCGGCCCGGGCCTTTTTTAATGCCCGGGCGTCAACTATCTGACGTCGCGGCGCGCTCGGCCCTTCACGGCGGCCCGCGCCGTCCGATATCCTGCCATGCGGCGCGGGGCCGTTGCCGGCACCGCCCAGGGAAACCACCTCTTCGGCCATGAGCGATCAGGACAAGCGCCCCGGCGGCGGGCAGGGCGGCGACGGGCCCCAGACGGGGGTCGTCGTCAAGACGCGTCCGCGCACCAAGAAGCCCGCCATGTACAAGGTGCTGATG
>LNEW01000071.1 GCA_001464375.1 Rhodospirillales bacterium Ga0074136
TTGCCGCGCTCGCTCTCGAAGTCCTTGAACAGCGTGGTGATGCCGTAATTGTCGAACTGCTTGCGGTTGCCGTCGTCGAAGTAGGATTCCGACACCGCGCCCTCGGCCACCAGCAACCCGTGCGCGGGCAGTTCGACATGCCAGTAGGTCACCTCGGGGCACCAGAGTTCCTGGATGATGGACTTGCCGTTGACCAGCAGGCGCGCGGGCACCAGGCGGCCGTCGAGGAACATCGCGTGTTCCGGCGAGACGCGCAGGTCGCGATGCGGCACGCCATCGGCGAGGGCGCAGGCGCGGATCAGGACGGGGGCGGCCTTCGCGCGGTCCCGGTGGCGCGCCACGTTGACGCGGGTATGGCCGAGCCAGATCACGGGCTGCAGCGGCGCGCCGCCATGCGCGGTGACCAGCAGGTCGCCTACGTGCAGGTCCTCGACCGCCACTTCGCCGCGCGCGGTCGCGATCAGGGTGCCGTCGGCATAGCAGGGCCCGGTCGTGACCGTGTCGCCGTTCTGGAAGAACTCAACCCCGGTGATCGAAATTGGATCGCCACCCGCGGTGCCATCGTTGGTCCAAGTGTCCGTGACCGAGTCATATGACCAGCCAGTGGTGCCGATGGCGGAGATGTCGACCGTGTCGCTGCCGCCGCCGCCCAGAACGACGTCGGTCTTGTTGTTGACAATGAGGAAGTCGTTGCCCTCGCCGCCGTCCAGCAATTCCTGGCCGCTGTTCGATCCGGTCGGCTCCCCGGCGTCGATGGTGTCGTTGCCGTCGCCGCCGTAGAGGCTGTCGTAGCCACCGCCACCCTGCAGGTTGTCGTTGCCGCCGCCGCCATAGATGACATCGTTGCCGCCCGCGCCATCGAGGGTGTCGTTGTCCGCCGTGCCGCCGGCGCCGGGGTTGGTGTTGGCGCCGGGCGCACCGAGCACACTGTCGTTCTGGCCACCCATCACGGTCGTGTCGGGGTTGGTGGTGCCGATGAAGGTCGCCATGGGTCAGTCCTCGCAGGGGGTGGAAATCGGGGCGTGCCGGCCGGCGCCGCTGCGGGCGCGCGGCGGCAAGCGATCACGCTGGCGTGCGTTGGAAGTGCTTCGGGAAGCGGTCGTGGGATAAAGCGGGGCGCGGCCCGAGCGGGCCGGTCGACCTCGGCCCCGGCCGCCTTTGGCGGAAGGACGGCGCGCGCCGGCGGGCCGGCGCGTGGCGGACCGTGTGGCACGGCGGCGCGCGCGCGGAGCGGCGGCGGCTGAAAGAACGATGCTCGCGGTCTCGATGGAATCGGCGGTCGCGGCATGGCCGGGGGCCGCTTCGGGCGGCGCGACGAAGCCGGCGGGAAGCAGCGCGAAGACCCCGCGGCCCGCACGAGTCCCTGAAGCGCCTGGCGCGGTCCTGACGGCGGCCGCGGCGGCGAGACGGCGGCCAAAGCCGCCCTCGATCGTCCCCCGCAGATGTTCCGCCACCGCGATCACGCCAATTTTTTCCTATGAAGTATCGGGACCAATGGAAGCACTAGCGCGCAATCGTGGTGCCCGCAATGACCCGATTCATCGCAGAACTTCCTTATTTTTTGCTCTGCACGCATGAGTTGCGAGGCCTGGGATGCGGCGTGCGATCACGAGTGTCCTTGAAGCGCTGCCGGCGCCTTTTCCCAGGCCGACGCGGCCGCCCGGTCAAGCGCCCGGCGCCGCAGCCCCGACTGCGCGGCGGCGGCGCAGCATCCGCGCCACCTCACGCGGGTCGAAGGCGCGCAACGCCACGCCCACGCCCAGGAACACCGCTCCGCCCGCACCGATCAGCGCCGCCGCCCGCACCGAGCGAGCGAGCGAGTCCGCCCCCGCCGGCAACATCAGGGCCAGCGCCGCCACCGCCGCCCCCATCACCACCGCCGCCGCCAGGATGCGCGGCAAGGCCCGCCGCGCCCGACGGTCGACCACGTAGTCGCGCCGCCGTACCAGCAGCCACGCCAGCAGCAGCGCATTCACCCAGGCCGCCAGCGCGGTGGACAGCGCCACGCCCACATGCTGCAGCGGCCCCATCAGCACGATGTTGAAGCCGAGGTTCAGCGCCACCGCCAGCAGCCCGATCTTGACCGGCGTGGCGGTATCGCCGCGCGCGAAGAAGGCGGGGGCAAACACCTTCACCAGCACGAAGGCCGGCAGGCCGATGGCATACGCGACCAGCGCGGCCGACGATGCCGCCGCCTCCGCCGCGCCGAAGGCACCGCGTTGGAACAGTGCCGCGATGATCGGCCCGGATGCCACCGCGAGCCCGACCGCCGCCGGCACCGTCAGCAGCAGTGCCATTTCGACCGCGCGGTTCATCGAACGATGCGCCGACAGCGCCTGCCCGGCGCGGAGCTGCCGCGCCAGCAGCGGCAGCAGCGCCGTGCCAACCGCGACGCCGATGACGCCGAGCGGCAGCTGTGCGACGCGATCGGCGTAATACAGGAAGGAGATGGCGCCGGATGGCAGCAGCGAGGCGATGATGATGTCCACCGCCAGGTTCAGCTGCACCACGCCGGCGCCGATCACGCCCGGGACCATGCGCTTGAGCACCAGGCGCACTTCCGGCGTGACGGCCGGCGGGCGCAGCAGGTTCAGCGCCATGCCCGCTTGCGCGGCCGCCCACATCACCAGCGCCAGCTGCACCACGCCCGAGGCCGCCACCCCCCAGGCCAGCGCATGGCCTGGCGTGGCGACGTAGGGCGTCAGGAACAGCAGCGTCGCCATCGAGATCAGGTTGAAGAACACCGGCGCCGCCGCGGCCGCGGCGAATCGGTCGAGCCCGTTCAGCACGCCGGCCACCAGCGCCGTCAGGCAGATGAACAGCAGGTAGGGGAAGGTGATGCGCGTGAGCTCGATGGCCAGCGCGAACTTCGCCGGGTTGTCGGCGAAACCCGGTGCCAGGACCTGCATTACCTGCGGCATGAAGACCATGCCGAGCACCACCAGCAGGCCGAGCCACAGTGCCATGAGCGTGCCCATGCGTTCGGCCAGCGCCTGCGCCTGCGCGCGGCCCTGGGTGGCGAGGGTGCCGGCGAAGGCGGGCACGAAGGCGGCGTTGAAGGCGCCCTCCCCGAACAGGCGGCGGAACAGGTTGGGCAGTTTCAGCGCGACGAAGAAGGCATCCGCCACCGGCCCCGCGCCGAGGCGCGAGGCGATCAGCATGTCGCGGGCGAAGCCCAGCACGCGGGACACCATGGTCCAGGCGCCGACGGTCATGACGGAACGCAGCATCAGCGCCTGGGGCACAGGGTCATGGGCGCGGGGATGCGCCGGCCGCGCGCCGGACGCAAGCGCCGCGGGCGGTCACTCCGCCCGGATGTTGTTCTCGCGCACCACCTGGCCCCAGCGCGCCCAATCCTCCGCGACGATCCGCGCGAAGGCCTGGCGGGGCCCGCCGGCGGGTTCGGCGCCGAAGCTGCGGGTGCGCTCGATCACGTCGGGCAGCTTCAGCACAGCGTCAAGCTCGGCGTTCAGGCGGTCCAGGATGGGTTCCGGCGTGGCGCGCGGCGCCAGCACCCCGCCCCAGAATCCGACCACGTGGCCGGGTACGGTCTCGGCGAAGGTCGGCACGTTCGGATAGGCGGGCGCGCGCTGGGCGCTGGTCACCGCGATGGCGCGCAGCGTGCCGGCCTCGATCTGCGCGCGCGGGGCGAATAATCCGTCATGCGCGACATCGATGTCCCCGCGCATCAGCGCCGTGATCGACGGCTGGTTGCCGGCATAGGGCACGTGGGTGGTCTCGAAGCCGGCCTGCTTCATCAGCAGCACCAGCGCCAGGTGGTTGATGGCGCCGGCGCCGGGGGTCGAGACGGTCAGGCGCCCCTGCCTTTCGCGCGCCAGCGCGATGAATTCCGCCACCGTGCGCGCCGGAAAATCGGCCCGGCAGACCAGCGCGAGCGGCGAATTCTGCGCGAGGAACACCGGCGCGAAGGCCTGCACCGGATCGAGCGTGGCACTGCGGTTCACGGCCAGCGCGATCAGCGTGGACGGGGACGTGTACATGAACGTCGTGCCGTCCGGCGCCGCGCGCGCCACCAGGTCGGCGGCGACCTGGGTGCTGGCGCCGGGGCGGTTCTCGACGATGAAGCTGCTGCCGGGGAGGCGTTCCGTCAGCTTCGTCGCCAGCAGGCGCGCCATGATGTCGTTGGCGCCGCCCGCGGCGAAGCCGACCACGATGCGCACCGGGCGTGACGGCCAGGCCTGCGCGCGCGCCGTACCCGCTGCGACCAGCGCGGGTGCGGCGAGCAGCGCCGCGCGGCGGGCGATGTGCTGGACCATACGGATATCCTCCCCAATTCCTTGCGGGTGAGCCTAGGGCAGCGACGGGGCGAGGGGAACCGTTGCGCGGCCGGGAAGGTCGCGGTGCGGTTGGCGCGGTGCACGTCCTCGATGCCGGTGTTGCGGTCGGGGGGGCGTGCCGGTGCTGTCACGGCGCCTGAAATGCCGGCCGATCGCCGCGACGAAGGCGCTTTCTCCCGCGGCGTCATTCCGGCTATCACGGTGATGTACCGTCCGGACGGTTGAAAAGACCGTCCGGACGGTATAGTTGTCCTGCCATGTCCACCCTGACCACGACCACACCCGATGCACGCACCCGCATCCTCGATGCCGTGGAGCGCATCGTCGTCGCTCGCGGCGTCGGCGGGCTGACGCTCGAAGCCGCGGCGCGGGAGGCCGGCGTCTCCAAGGGTGGCCTGCTCTATCATTTCGGTTCGAAGGAAGCCCTGCTGACCGGGCTGATCGACCGGCTCACCACCTTCATGTCGGGCGAGTACGACGCCGGCGTCGCGCGCCAGCCGGAAGGCCCCGGCCGCGCCGCCCGTGCCCAGATCGCCTGGGCCTTCGGCGAAGCCGACTGCTTCCCCGGCGAGGACCGCCACGACCGCGCCGCCGCGGTGTTCCTCGCCGCATTCCACCACGATCCCGCGCTGCTCGACCCGATGCGCGCCGTGCTGGCGCGCATGAAGGCGGAATTGCTGGCGGACGGCATCCCGCATGGCCACGCCATGGCGATCCTCACGGCGACCGACGGTCTGTTCATGGCGCATCTGTTCGGGCTGTACCGCCCGACCGAGGCCGACCTCGCGGCGCTGCGCGCGACGCTCGACGGGCTGGTGGAGGCGCGGTCATGACGCAGCGCGCCCGCCTGCTCGCCGGGCTGCTGGTCGTTGCCGTGGCAGGGGGCGGCTATGTCTGGTTCAGCCAGGCGCACGCCCCACAGGCCGCGACGCCCGCCGCGACCACGCCGGCCGCCCCGGTCGGTGTCGGTGCGCTGGGGCGGGTCGAACCGGCCTCGCGCATTCGCCGCCTGACCCAGCCGGGCGGCATGGCCGTCACGCGGCTCGACCGGCTGCTGGTGAACGAGGGCGACGAGGTCACCGAGGGACAACTGCTCGCGGAATTCGCCGATGCCGCGCAGAAGGACGCCGCGGTGGCGCAGGCCGAGGCCGCGGTCGCGGAGTATCGCGCCAGCCTCGATCGCATCCGCGCCGCCGGACGGCCGTCCGAGATCGCCGCGCAGCGCGCCCGCATCGCTGCCCTGGCCGCGCAGTTCGACCTGGCGGAACGCGAGGCCGAGCGGTCCGAACGCCTGGTGCCGACCGGCGCCGGCGCCGTCGCGGTGGCCGACCGCGCGCGCGCCGGCGCGGTGCGGCTCGCGGCCGAACGCACCCAGGCGGAGGCCGATCTCGACGGCCTGCTGTCCTCCCGCCCCGAGGACATCGCGCTGGCCGAGGCGCGCCTCGCGGCGGCCCAGGCCGCGCTCGCCAAGGCGCGGGCCGATGCGGAACTCTCGCGCGTCCGCGCGCCCTTCGCCGGCACCATCCTGCGCATCATCGCGCGCCCCGGTGACCAGGTGGGCAATGACGGGCTGATGGAGATCGGCGACCTGTCCCGCATGGACGTCGTCGCCGATGTCTACGAGACCGACCTCGCGCGCCTGCGCGTCGGCGCCCCGGCCGAGATCGTGGTGCCGGGCGAAGCGCACCGCTTCGCCGCGACGCTGCGCGAGATCGGCTGGACCGTGCGCCGCACCACCCAGGGGAATACCGACCCCGTCGCCGCCGTGGATAGCCGGACGGTCGAGGTGCGTTTGACCCTCGACGAAGCCGCCAGCGCGGTGTTGCGCCGGCGATCCAACATGCAGGTGCAGGTGGCGATCCGGCCATGAACGCGCTGACCAAGACGACCCTGCTGCCCTGGGCGCCGGAGGTGACCGGCGACGCCGCGCCCAGCGCGCCGCCGCCGCCGGGCCGCCCCGGCGCCTTCGCCAGCATCCTGCTGCCCGCGCGCCTGGCCTGGCGCCAGTTGCGCGCCGAACGCGCGCGCCTGTTCTCCGCCATGGCGGGGGTGATGTTCGCCGCCGTGCTGGTGTTCATGCAGCTGGGTTTCCGGTCGGCGCTGTTCGACAGCGCGACGGCGCTGCTGACGAACATGCGCGCCGAGCTGTTCCTGATGAACCCGCTGACTACCGCATCATTCCGGCCCGAACCGCTGCCGCGCGTGCGCGCCCACCAGGCGCTCGCCTTGCCGGAAGTGGCGCAGGCCGTGCCCGTCTACCTGGCGCAATCCACCTGGCGGAATCCCGAGGACGGATCGCGCCGCGCCATCCAGATGATCGGCTTCGACACCGAGGCCGGCGCCATGGAGTTCAACGGCCTGGACGCCATCGCCCCGGCGCTGCGCCGCGTCGATGCGGTGGGCTTCGACGACCGCTCGCGCCCCGAATTCGGCGCCGTCGCGCGCATCTTCGCCGAACGCGGACCCTTCGACGTGCAGGTCGGCAACCGCATGGTGCAGGTCGCCGGGCTGGTCTCGATCGGCCCATCCTTCGGCGCCGACGGCAACCTGGTGATGAGCGAGGTGAACTTCCGCCGCATGGTGCGCGAACGCGCCGCGAGCAACACCGACCTGGTCGCGATCCGCCTGCAACCCGGCACCGACGTGGCCGCCGCACAACAACGCCTGCGCGACCTGCTGCCCCAGGACGTCGTGGTGCTGACGCACGCCCAGCTCGTGGCGCACGAGCGCAACTACTGGGAAACCGCGACACCCATCGGCTTCATCTTCGCCTTCGGCAGCGTGATGGGGCTCATCGTCGGCATGGTGATCGTCTACCAGATCCTGTTCAGCGACATCGCCAACCATCTGCGCGAATACGCGACGCTGAAGGCGATCGGCTACTCGAACTTCTACCTCGCCCGCGTGGTCATGGCCGCCGCCCTCATACTCGCCGTGATCGGCTTCATCCCCGGTGCGGCGCTGTGCATCTGGCTGTACGACGTGGTCGCCGGCGCCACCTTCCTGCCACTGACCATGACCGTCGAACGCGCCACCCTGGTGTTCGGCCTGATCTTCGGCATGTGCGCGCTGGCCGGCCTGCTCGCCATGCGCAAACTCCGCGACGCCAGCCCGGCGGATATGTTCTGATGGGGCGGCACCGGCGCTCCCGGGGAGGGCTTTGCCCTCCCCGGACCCCACCCACCAAAGGCCTAAAGGCC
>LNEW01000072.1 GCA_001464375.1 Rhodospirillales bacterium Ga0074136
CCGGCCGGCACCTCGATGACGCGGTTCTCGACCTGGCCGTCATCATGCACCAGCACCACCAGCGCGCGGCCCGGACCCAACGCGACGAATTCGATATGCCGCAGCGCGCCTTCCGAGGTCGGCGCCACCACCAGCCCCGCCGCGCCCGCCAGGCCCGACAGCATCTGCCCGGCCTCGCCCAGCGTTTCCTGCAAGGATCGCCCGGAGGCGGCGCAGCGGGCGGAGATCGCGTCGCGTTCCTCCTCCCCCAGCGCGCCGAATTCCAGCAGCCCGTCCACGAACAGGCGCAGCCCGCGTTCGGTCGGCAGCCGCCCGGCCGAGGTATGCGGCGCATAGAGCAGCCCGGCATCCTCGAGATCCGCCATGGCATTGCGGATGGTGGCCGGGGACAGTCCGAGCGGCAGGCGTCGCGACAATGTGCGCGAGCCCACGGGCTCGCCGGTCGCGACATAGGTCTCCACCAGCTCGCGAAGGATCAGCGCGCTGCGGTTGTCGAGACCCGCCAGGGACGCGCCTGCCAGGCCGGGGGGAAGTTTTGACGTGGGGCCCATCTCTCACCGATAGATGGGGAGGCTAGGGGCCGGCTTCGACCCTCGTCAACGCGGGACTGGACTGAGTCCGCCCGCGCCGCCATTTTCCGCCGCTTCACGCCCCAAGGACATTGCCCATGCGCCCCTCCGGCCGCGACCCCGCTGCGCTGCGTCCCGTCAGCCTGCAACCCGGCTTCGCCCGCCATGCCGAAGGGTCCTGCCTGATCCGCATGGGCGTGACGGAAGTGCTGTGCACCGCCAGCGTCGAAGGCCGCGTGCCGCCCTTCCTGCGCGGCCAGGGCCAGGGCTGGGTCACCGCCGAATACGGCATGCTGCCCCGCGCCACCCACACGCGCGGCGACCGCGAGGCGGCGCGCGGCAAGCAATCCGGCCGCACGCAGGAAATCCAGCGCCTGATCGGCCGTTCCCTGCGCGCCGTGACCGACATGAAGGCGATGGGCGAGATGACCGTCACCATCGACTGCGACGTGCTGACCGCCGATGGCGGCACGCGCTGCGCGTCCATCACCGGCGCCTGGGTGGCGCTGCACTTGGCCTTCGAGCACTGCCGGCGGATGAACATCATGTCGCGCAATCCGCTGAAGGATCAAGTGGCGGCGGTGTCGTGCGGGGTGTGGGAAGGCACGCCGGTGCTCGACCTGGATTATGCCGAGGACAGCAAGGCGGATGCGGACGCGAATTTCGTCCTCACCGGCGCGGGCGGCATCGTCGAGGTGCAGGGCACCGCGGAAGGCGCGCCGTTCTCCGACGCCGAGCTGATGGCGCTGCTCGGCCTGGCGCGCAGCGGAACGCTGGACCTGTTCGCGAAGCAGCGGGAGGCGGTGGGGCTGTGAGCGCGCATCGTCGCCTGGTCCGCGGCGAACGCATCGTCATCGCCACCCACAATGCCGGCAAGCTGCGCGAGGTGGCGGCGCTGCTCGCCCCCTTCGGCATCGAGACCGTCAGCGCCGGCGCACTGGGACTGCCCGAGCCGGACGAGACCGAGGAGAGTTTCCTCGGCAATGCCCGCATCAAGGCGATGGCCGCCGCGCGCGCCGCGGGGCTGCCGGCGCTGTCGGATGATTCAGGCTTCTCGGTGGCCTCGCTGGCCGGCGCGCCCGGTGTGCGCACCGCCGACTGGGCCATGCAGCCGGACGGGTCGCGCGACTACGCCGACGCCATGCGCAAGGTGATGGAAGCCGCGCAGGATTTCGAGGACCGCACGGCCTGGTTCTCCTGCGCGCTGGTGCTGGCCTGGCCCGATGGGCACGTCGAGGGCTTCGAAGGCCGTGCGATGGGCCATTGGACCTGGCCGCCGCGCGGCGCGCATGGCTTCGGCTACGATCCGATGTTCGTGCCGAATGGGCGCGACGACAGCTTCGGTGAGATGGACCCGGCGGAGAAGCACCGCATCAGCCACCGCGCGATCGCCTTCGGGCTGCTGGCGGCGGCGTGCCTGCCGGTGGCGGAGACGTAACGCCATCGTCATGTGATCGCGGTCGCGCCGCGGGGATCCGTTCGGCGCCATGGTCGGCGCCGCAGAGGATCCAGCGATGCGCCTTGCCGCCTTCAACGTCGAGAACCTGTTCTCCCGCGCCAAGGCGATGAACGGCGAGACCTGGCAGGATGGCCGCCAGGTGCTCGAGGATTTCGCGCGCTTCAACGCGCTGATCGGCAAGCCGGCCTATTCCGCCGCTGACAAGCGCCGGATGGTGGAATTGCTGGAGGCGCTCGGCCTGGCGAAAGGCGACGACGCGCAATATGTCCGCCTGCGCCGCAACCGCGGGGATTTCCTGCGTCGCCCCAAGGGCGGCGGCATCGTGATCGACGCCGCCGGCCGCGCCGACTGGAACGGCTGGGTCGAACTGGAACGCGAACCGGTCGACGACACCGCCATGCTGCTGACCGCGCGCGTCATCGACGATGTCGGCGCCGATGTCATGGCGGTGGTCGAGGCCGAAAGCCGCCCCGCGCTCAAGGATTTCTCCGAGCAGCTGCTGCCGCGGGTGGCGGGCGACCCCTATGAGCAGGTGATGCTGATCGACGGCAATGACCGCCGCGGCATCGACTGCGCCATCATGACGCGCGCGGGCTGGCGCATTGCCGGCATGCGCTCCCACGTGGACGACGTGGATGCCGGCGGGCAGGTGTTCAGTCGCGACTGCCCGGAATACGTGCTGGAGGCGCCATCCGGCGTGCGCCTGGTGGTGCTGGTGAACCACCTCAAGAGCAAGGGCTTCGGCGCGAAGGCGGATTCCGACGCGAAGCGCCGGCGCCAGGCGACGGCCATCGCGGCGATCTACCGGCGCCTGCGCAATGCCGGGGAGGAGCATGTCGCGGTGGTCGGCGACCTCAACGACACGCCGCCCGCCAAGGATGCCGATCCGCTGGCGCCGCTGCTGCGCGACACCGACCTGCGCGACATATCGGCGCTGCCAGGCCACGAGGATGGCGGGCGCCCCGGCACCTACGGCGGCAGCACGGCGGGCAACAAGATCGACTACATCCTGCTCTCGCCGGCGCTGGCCGCGAAGTTGACGGGCTCGGGCCTGTTCCGCCGCGGCATGTGGCCGGGCGTGCGGCCGCCGAAATGGGACACCTATCCCGAGATCGACCCCCGCCAGGGCGGCAAGCCGCAGCATGCGGCCTCGGACCACGCGGCGCTGTTCGCGGATTTCGACCTCTAGGGTCGCCGCGGCTGGTCGCGCTACCGGCCCCCGTCCGTGCCGGGCGCGCGCATGCGCTCGCGCGCCGGCGAACGGCGCCGCGGCGGTTCGGCGGGCGGGGCCTCCGGCGCCGGCAGCGGCGGCGTCGCCTCCAGCCCCCGCCGCACCAGGCTCGCCCAGGCTTCCTCGGGCGTGTCCACCACCTCGAACAGCGACAGGTCGCGCTCGTCGATCATGCCTTCCTCCACGAGCAGGCGGAGGTCCACCACCTTCTCCCAGAAGCGCCGCCCGACCAGCACGATCGGGCGGGGGCTGGCCTTGCCGGTCTGCACCAGCGTCAGCAGTTCGAACAACTCATCGAAGGTGCCGAAGCCGCCGGGGAAGACCGCCAGCGCATTGGCGCGCATCGCCAGGTGCATCTTGCGCATGGCGAAGTAGTGGAAGCGGAAGGTCAGCGCCGGCGTGGACCAGCCATTGGGGTCCTGTTCGTGCGGCAGGGTGATGTTGAAGCCGATCGACGGTGCGCCGGCTTCCGATGCGCCGCGGTTGGCGGCCTCCATGATGCCCGGCCCGCCGCCGGTCGCGATCACGTTGTCCCGCGGCGCACCGGTCGCGGCCAAAGCACCCCCGCGCAGGGAGACGATGCGCGCAAAGGCACGGGCAGCCTCGTACATCCGCGACTGCTCCGCCGCCCGCTTCGCCGCGCGCCTGTCGGCCGGGGTCTTCGCGGCGGCGGCCAGCGCGGCGGCCCGCTCGGGCGAGGGGATGCGCGCGGACCCGAACACCACCACGGTCGACCGCACGCCCCAGTCGCGCAGCGCGTATTCCGCCTTCGCGTATTCCATGCCGAAGCGGAAGGGACGCATCTCGTCGCGCAACAGGAAGGCCTGATCCTCGACGGCCAGAAGGAAGGAACGCGAGCGCTTCTGCGCGGCATTGTCGGGCATGGCGTCGGCATCCTCCAGGCGGGGCGATGGGCAGCCCCGCCATTCACGAGTATTCCTGAAGCATCGCCAGGAGGGAATCCGCCGTGAACGACGCTACCCGGAACAAGCTCGCTGCCGTCTCCACCGCCACGCTCACCACGGTCCTGTTCAAGCGCGGCTTCCGCAACGTGTTCCTGGCACTGCATCCGGTCGGTGCCGGCGCGCCGAACATGGTGGGACCGGCCTACACGCTGCGCACCATCCCGGCGCGCGAGGACCTCGATCACCTCGAGGTCTTCAAGGATCCCGACCACCCCCAGCGCCGCGGGGTCGAGGCATGCCCGCCCGGTGCGGTGTTCGTCATCGACAGCCGCGGCGATGCGCGCGCGGCCTCGGCCGGCGGCATCCTGATCACGCGGTTGCGCGTGCGCGGCGTGGCCGGCGCCGTCACCGATGGCGGCTTCCGCGACAGCCCGGAGATCGGCGCGATGGGCTGGCCGGCCTATCACGCGACGCCCTCCGCGCCGACCAACCTGATCCACCACCATTGCGTGGACCTGAATGTGCCCATCGCCTGCGCCGGCGTCGGCGTGCATCCCGGCGACATCATGGTGGGCGACGGCGAGGGCATCGTCTGCATCCCCGCCAACATCGCCGACGATGTCGCCGTCGAAGCCTTCGAGCAGACGGTGTTCGAGGATTTCGTGCAGGAGCGCGTCGCCGCCGGGCACACGATCCGCGGCCTCTATCCCATGACGGACGCGGCCAACCGGCCGATCTACGAGGCCTGGCGCAAGGCGAACGGCCGGTGATCCTGCGCCTGGCGGCGACCGGCAGGGCCTTCGCCGTGCCGGTCCTCGCGCCGGACTGACGGGGCGCATGCGCGGGTCGACCACAACCGGCCCGGCGGGCGCACCGTCCTCCCTACAACGGACGGGTCAGGAAGCGGTTCTCGGCGCTGGCGGGATAGTCCCCGAAGGGACCGCAGGGCACGAAGCCCGCCGCCAGGTACAGCGCCACCGCCGCCTGGAAATACCCGCTGGTCCCGGTCTCCAGGCTGACCCGCGCCATGCCCGCCGCGCGCGCCTGGTCGATGATGTGGCGCAGCAGCGCCGCCCCCACGCCGCGGCGCCGCGCCGCCTGCGCGGTGTGCATCGACTTCACCTCGCCATGGTCGGGCGTCATGCGCTTCAGCGCGCCGACGCCCAGCAGTTCCTCGTCGTCCCAGGCACTGAAGAAACGGATGCCCGGTACGCGCAGCCCGGACAGGTCGAGCGCGAAGGCGAAGCCTTCCGCCGTCGCCTCCCGCGCCAGGCGCTGGTGCAGCGCCACCAGCGCCTGCACGCGCGCATCATCCAGCCCGCCTTCGATGATCCTCACAGGTAGCGTCCGCGTTCGAGGATCCCGAGCGTGTAGTCCCGATAGGTCATGCCCAGTTCCTCCGCCCGCGCCAGCCTTCGCAACGCGATCTCGCGCGGCGGCGTCTTCCAGGCGCGGCGATGCGCGCGGCGCCAGCACCAGGATCGCCAGCCGGCGCCGGCATCGTCTTGCCCGAGCGGCGGGCCGCCGTTGTGGCGGGGCGGGGGCGGCATGGTCATGGCCGCATTATCCATTATGATGGATCAATGTCCACCGATGGCCCGGCCCCGCTCGACGCCCTGCTGGCCCAGCGCATCAAGCGGGAACGCGACGCGCGCGGCTGGTCCATCGCCGACCTGGCCGCCGCCTCCGGCGTCTCCCGCGCCATGATCAGCAAGGTGGAACGCGGCGAAGCCAGCCCGACCGCGGCCCTGCTCGGCCGCCTGTCGGGCGCGCTGCACCTGACCGTCTCCGCGCTGCTCGCGCGCGCCGAATCCGATGCCGGGCCGTCGCGCATCGCGCGCGCCGATGCGCAGCCGCTGTGGATCGATCCCGCCACGCGCTATCGCCGCCGCGCCGTCTCCCCGCCCGGCGCCGAACCCGAGCTGGTCGAGGTGGAACTGCCACCCGGCGCGCGCGTGGCCTACCCGGCGGCGTCCTTCGCCTTCCTGCGTGGCCAGGTCGCCTGGGTGCTGGAGGGGCGGCTGGCGGTCGAGGAAGGCGTGGCGGAAGCGATGCTGCATGCCGGCGACTGCCTGGCCTTCGACCTCGATACGCCGAAGGGCCACGCCTTCCGCAACCCGTCCCGGTCCAAGCCCTGCCGCTACGTGGTGGCGCTGTCGCGGCGCTGAAGTGATGGCGCGGCGTGCGCCGCGATGGCAGGCTGGCGCAAAATCCTGGGAGGGATCGCCATGACCCATCGCATCGCCCGGCGCGCGCTGCCCGCGCTTGGCCTGGCCGCCGCCGGCGCCGCGCGCGCCCAGGCCGCCTGGAACCCCACGCGCCCCGTCTCCATCGTGGTGCCCTTCCCGCCGGGCGGGTCGACCGACGTGACGGCGCGCCTGGTGGCCGAGAAGATGGCCCCGCTGCTCGGCCAGAACGTGGTGATCGACAACCGCCCCGGCGCGCAGACCGTGATCGGCGCCGAAGCCGTGGCGCGCGCCGCGCCGGACGGCCACACCATGCTGATGTCGTCGGGCACCACGCTGACCATCAACCCGCTGATCGGCCGCAACCTGCCCTACAAGCCGGAGGACTTCGCCCCGGTCGTCCATGTCGCCACGCTGCCCTTCTGTATCGCGGTGAAGCCCGGCATTCCCGACACGATTCCGGGCTTCATCGCGCATGTGAAGGCCAATCCAGGCCGCGTCACCTGGGGGCACAATGGCCGCGGGTCGTTCAACCATATCGCCGGCGCGCTGATCGCCGACCGCATCGGGCTCGACTGGCAGGATGTCGGGTATCGCGGCGATGCGTCGCAGCTCAACGACCTGCTGGCCGGCACGCTGGATGCGATCCTGGTCGGCGGCGCCACGGGGCTCGCGGCCGCGCGGTCCGGCCGCGCACGCATCATCGGCTGGACCGGCGAGGCGCGGCTGCCGAACATGCCCGACCAGCCGACCTTCGCGGAATCCTATCCCGGCCTGGTCGCGGTGACCTGGTTCGGGCTGCTGGCGCCGGCGCGCACGCCGGCGGCGGCGGTGGCGCGGCTCAATGCGGCAGGCGCGGCGGCGGCGGCCGATGCCACGGTGCAGGAGCGGCTGCTGAACGAGGGGATCGTCGCCGCCGGGGGCTCACCGGCCGATTTCCAGGCCTTCCTGTCGCGGGAGGCGGAACGCTGGGCCCCGCTGCTGCGCCGCCTGGACATCCAGCTGAACTGACTGCAGGGAACGCGAACCGCGTCCCGCCCCGCCAGCGACGTTCAGCGCGCCAGGGCGTGGCGCGGCGGCACCCTGGCCGCCCGCCCGCCGCCCGCCGCCGGGGCAACAAGCAGATAGCCCAGCACGACGTCGATCACATGCGCCTCGCGCGCTTCCAGCGCCGCCTCGGTGCCGAGGTCGGCGCCGAAGATCGTCGACAGCGTGTGCCGGTTCGCCACCCAGAAATGCCCGAGCCCGAGCATCGTCACATACAGCTGCAGCGGATCGACATCGCGACGGAAGCGGCCGGCTTCCTCGCCGCGCTTGAGCACCGCGCGCAGGCTCTCCAGCAGCGGCGAGTACATCGCCGGAACCTCCGCGCTGCGCTTGAGATACGCCGCGCGATGGATGTTCTCCTGGTTCAGCAGGGCGACGAATTCCGGATGCGCGGCGGTGTAGCGCAGGTTGAAGCGCACCAGCCGGGCCATGGCGTCCTCCGGCGCCAGGTGCTCGACATCCAGTGCGCGTTCCTCGGCGCGCTTGGCGGCGTAGGCGTGTTCGAGCACGACCAGCCACAGCTCCTCCTTCGAGCCGAAATGCGCGTAGAGCATCCGCTTGTTGGCACCGGATCGCACCGCGATCTCGTCGACCCGCGCGCCCGCCAGCCCATGCGCGGCGAATTCCGCCAGCGCGGCATCCAGGATGCGCTGGCGCGTCGCGACGGCGCGGGCCGAGAGCGGGCGCCGCGCCGAGCCTTCCATCAGAATCGCCCGTCCCGCACTTCGAACTTGGTCGCCTTGCCGAGCGACCGCCCCCCCTGCGCCACCCAGCCCGCGACCCAATCCAGCATCCGTGCCATTGGCACCTGCGGATAGCCGAACAGCGCGAAGGCACGCGCCGCGTTGGACAGCAGCGCGTCGGGCGCCTCGGCGCCGCTGAACGCCGCCTCCCGCCCCAGCCGCCGCGCGAATTCGCCCGCGACGCGCAGCACCGAGACCGTCTCCGGCCCCGTCACGTTCAGGATCGGGCAGGTGGCGTCGGCATGGCGCAGCGCGCGCAGCGTCCAGGCATTGGCGTCGCCCTGCCAGATCACGTTGGCATGGCCCATCGTGACCGGCACCGGCACGCCGTCGCGCACCTTGGTCGCGATGTCGGCCAGCACGCCGTAGCGCAGGTCGATCGCGTAGTTCAGCCGGATGCCGAAGCAGGGCGTGCCGCGGGTGGCGGCCGCGTGCTGGAACACGCGTTCCCGCCCCAGGCAGGACGCCGCGTAGTCACCGATGGGGGAAGGCGGCGTGTCCTCGTCAGCACCGCCCGAACCCACCGGCACCAATGGCAGCACATTGCCGGTCGAGAAGAACACGATGCGCGAGGACGCGTAGCGCTCCGCCACCATCGCCGGCAGCAGCACGTTCATCGCCCAGGTCAGCGCCTCGTTGCCCGTGCTGCCGAATTTGCGCGCCGCCATGAACACGACGTTCGGCGCGTCCGGCAGCGCGGCCAGCGCGGCGCGGTCGGTCAGGTCGGCGGCGAGGCACTCGATGCCCCAGGACTCCATCCGCGCGCGCAGCCCTTCCTCGGACCAGCGCGCCACCGCCACCACGCGCCGCGCGGGGTCGGCGCGCTTGGCCAGGCGGCACAGCGTCGGTCCCATCTTGCCGGCCGCGCCCAGCACCAGGATGTCGCCGGGCACGGCAGCGAGGTCGGCGATCAGCGCCGGGTCGGGGCGCGACAGCACCTCCTCCAGCGTGTCCTCGTCGGCGATGGTCGCGGGCCAGTCCTGCACGGGCGTTGTCCTCCTGCCGCGCATCCTTGCGCCCGGCCGGCGGGCTGTCCATGCGGCGGGCTACTGCGCCTGCGCCGTCGCTTCATGCGTCCCGCGCGGCAGCAGCACGAACACCTCGGCCTCGTCGCGCATGCGCCCGGCGCGCTCGCCGGCCTCGGCGCCCCAGCCCTGGAAGAAATCCGTGCGCGCCGGTCCGCGGATCGCCCCGCCGGTATCCTGCGCCACCACCAGCCGCCCGGCGGGCGGCGTGTCGCGCCGCGCCAGCGGGTCCTTCACCATCACCCACATCGGCGCGCCGAGCGGGATGAAGGCGCGGTCCACCGCCACGCTGCGCCCGGGCGTCAGCGGCACGCCCATGGCCCCGATCGGGCCCTGGTCCAGCGTCAACCCCTCGACCCGGCGGAAGAACACGTAGGACGGGTTGCCGCGCAGCACTTCCGTGGCGCGGTCATGCCCCGCGCTGGTCAGCCACGCGCGGATCGCCTGCATCGACATCTGCTCGCGCGCGATCTCCCCGCGCTCGATCAACAGCCGGCCGATCGCGACATAGCCGCGCCCGTTGTGCCCGGCATAGCCGACGCGCATCACCTCGCCATTCGGCAGCACGACGCGGCCCGAGCCCTGGATGTGCAGGAAGAAGGCATCCGCCGGGTCGTCCACCCAGACCAGTTCCAGCGCGCGGCCGGCCAACGCGCCGGTGTCGATCGCCGCGCGGTCGTGGAACGGCTCGATCCGGCCTTCCACCATCATGCCGAAGCGCCGGCGCAGCGGGTTGTTGGGCACCGCCGTTTCCACGAGTTCCGGGGGGCGGCTGTGCAGCGGCGTGCGGAACACCTCGCCGGGTTCCGCAGCACCGCGCAGGATGGGTTCGTAGTAGCCGGTCATGATGCCCGCACCGGCGGCGAAGGGTTCGAAGCGCGCCTCGATGAATTCCCGCACGGCCAGATGCCGGGCCGCCAGCCAGGCGGCGACGCGGCGGTCATGGGCGCGGCCCGACCCGGCGCGCGGCGGGCGGGGCAGGGCGCGCTCCAGCGCGCGGATCTCCAGGCAGAGCCCCTGCCAGGCAGCAGCCGTCCCGGCGCGCAACATGGCATCGGCCTGCCCGCCCAGCACGAAGTCCGGCCGCATGGGCCGCAGCGCGCCGCAGCTCGACTGGATCGCCGGCAGGATGTCGTGATGCGTGTCGGAGGCCCAGCCGGGCAGGTCGTCGAAGGACACGCGGCGCAGCAGCGGCGGGGCTGGCGGCGCGGCTTCCTCGGCTGGCCGGGCGGGCTCCGCGGTGGGGCCGCCATGCTGGGCGCCGGCGGCGGTCGCCACCAGCATACCCATCAGCACGAAGGCCGCGGCACGAAGCCAGCGGCCGGGCAATTCCACCCTGGCCATGTCCGTATTGATATCCCAGCCCGGCCGGCGCCGCGACTCTCCGGGGGCTGGAGGAGCGTCGCGGGCGCCCCGCCCCGGGGCTTAGGCGGGTCGGGTCCCCACCAGTTTCCAGGTGGGATCGGACCCCGCAACCTCGCGCTGGAAGGTCCAGAGGTCTGTGATCTCGGTCACAGCCTCGGCCCCCGCGGAGACCGAACCATCCTTCGCGATGGTCAGGTTCACCTGGTCGGAGACGATACGCACGGTGACGTCGGCAATCGACCCGCGGAGTTCCGCGCCCTCGATCGCCATGTCCTGGATCGAGCGCAATTCGGTCCGCTGCGTCTCGCCGGCGGCCTCGCGCTGGGCGATGGCGCCATCGAACCCGGCATAGGCATCGTCCGACAGCAGGTTGCGCAGCGTGTCGCGGTCGCCGTCGGCGAAGGCCGCGACGATCATGCGGAAGGCACCTTCGGCACCGCCCAGGAAGGCGCTCGGGTCGAAGCCGGGATCAACGCCGCGGATGCGCGTCAGCGCCTGGCCCACCGGGCTGCGCGGGTCGGGCAGGCCGCGCGGCGCGGCGGCCGCGGGGGGCAGCGGGATGATGTCGGCCTCGCGCCCAGCCGGTGCGGCGGGGGCGCCGGGCGCGGCTTCCGGCGGGCGCTCGAAGCCCGTCCGGCGTCCCAGGACGCTGCGCAGGCGCAGCACCAGGAAGGCCGCGACCATGGCAAACAGGATCAGATCGATCGGCAGGCCGCCTGTCATGGAGAACTCCTCAGATCACAACACTTAGGGCGCCGCTGCCCCGGCCGCAACATTCGGGGCGCAACATAGACAGCGCCCGGGCGCCGCCGAGGTTGCGGCGCGGCGCGGCGCCGGCTACCCCCGGTGTCGGCCTTTCCCGGGATGCACGCCGCATGATCCTGCTCCGCCACGGACAGAGCGAGTTCAACCTGCTGTTCACCCAGACGCGCAAGGACCCCGGCATCGTCGACCCGGTGCTGACGCCGCTCGGCCACGAACAGGCCGAGCAGGCGGCGCAGGCGCTGGCGGCCGAGGACATCCGCCGCATCCTGGTCTCGCCGTATCGCCGGGCGATTCAGACGGCGCTGCCCGCCGCGCGGCGGCTGGGCCTCGGCCTGACCGTGACGCCCCTGGTGCGGGAACGCTACGCCTTCACCTGCGACATCGGCAGCCCGGCGACCGAACTGCGCATGGACTTCCCCGATGTGGACCTGGCGCATATCGACGAGGTCTGGTGGCCCCCGCAGGAGGAACCGGCCGACCAGGTCGAGGCCCGCGCCGCGCTGTTCCGCGCCGAGATGGCGGCGCTGCAGGACTGGGCGCATACGCTGGTGGTGACGCATTGGGGCTTCGTGATGGCGCTGACCGGGCTCAGCGTCACGAACGGACAGATCCTGCGGGTGGACCCGACGGCGCCGGGGCCCGACCTGGTGCCCTGGAAGCATCACTGAGTCTTTGCCTTAAGTCGCCGGGCGCCGGTTTGGCTGCGCGCCCCGCACGGGTGCGCTGGGGGCGACTGCCGGGTTGGGCGCGGTCGCGCTGTGTGCTCCCGGATGGTGGCTTCGCACGATCCGCTGGCCGCGGGCGGCTTGGTCCTGGGCGGGCACCATTGACCCTTGGCGCCAAGCGCCGTGAACGCCGCCGGCGTCAGGCCGCGCCGGCATCCTCCAGCTGTTCCAGCCGATAGCCCCCGGCCTCGGTCACCAGCAGCCGCGTCTCGGCGGGGTTCGGCTCGATCTTCTGGCGCAGGCGGTAGATGTGCGTCTCGAGCGTGTGCGTGGTGACGTTGCTGTTGTAGCCCCACACGTCGTTGGCACCGGCCGCCCGCCGGCGCGGTACAGGAACTTCAGGATCGCGGCTTCCTTCTCGGTCAGCCGGATCCGCTTGCCGCGCGCCTGGTCGTGCAGCTGCTTGGCCGATGGCCGGAACAGATACGGCCCGACCTTGAACACCGCATCCTCGCTGCTGTCGTAGCCGCGTAGCTGCGCGCGGATACGCGCCAGCAATTCGTTCAGCCGGAACGGCTTGACAATGAAGTCGTTGGCGCCGGCATCCAGGCCGCTCACCACATCCGCCTCGCTGTCCACGCCGGTCAGCATCACCACCGGCATGCGGAAGCCGTCGCGCCTTAGCCGGACGCAATATTCCCGCCCATCGCCATCCGGCAGCCGGATATCCAGCAGGATCAGGTCGAACCGCGCGCCGTCCGCGGTCAGGCGCGCGTCCGCCTCCGCGAGGCTTGCGGCCTCGACCGGCGCGAATTCGCCTTCCAGGGACAACTGTTCGGCGAGTGTCGCCGAAAGCCCCGTATCGTCATCGACGATCAGTACCGGGCGCGGACCAGGCATGCGCCAGTTTCCCCATCCAAAGGGCCGTCACGGAAACGCGACGGCGGGAGCCCCCCGGGCTACGTATGGCCGGGAAGTCCCTGTAGTGCCAGCCTCCCTATGCCATCCCGGGCGAGTTCTCGCATCTGTGATTGACACTTCACGCATCTGGACGAATGCGTGAGGCGTATCACATGGCAATGGCCCGAGGTCGTCCCGGGCCCCGTCGGGGTCGCCATGCCCAAGCCACAATCCCGGTGCGGCATGGCCCGAAGAATGGAACGCCAGACCATGACGCCACCAGGCCAGATCGCTGCCGAAGCGAATGACGCCATCCTCGAACTCGATCCCCGCGTGCGGGCGCTGCGCTCGGTTCACCGTGCGGTTGCGGAGCTGCGGCGCGGCACACCCGTGATCCTGCGCGGTCCCGACACCTGCCTGGTCGTGGCCGCCGCCGAAACGGTCGGCGCGCGCGGGCTGGGCGAACTCGCCGCCGCCGCGCTGGCCCCCGCGCTGCTGCTGCTGGCCCCGGTGCGCGCCGCGGCCGTGCTCCAGCGCCCGGTGCCCCATGCGGCCGAGGAGGAAGGCGCCGTCGCGCTGCGCCTGCCGGCCAGCCTGATGGCGCCCGAAGCCCTGCGCAGCCTGGCCGACCCGACCGCCGAGCGCCTGATCCTGGAAACCCCCGAGCGCCTGGCCACCCCGCCGCTGGCGCAGGCGGCGATCGCGCTGGCGAAGCTCGCGCGCCTGCTGCCCGCCCTGGTCGCCGCCCCGGCCACCGAGGCCGCCGCCGCGCGCCTGTCGCTGCTGAGCGTGCCGGCCGCCGATGTGCTGGCCTATCCGGCCGGCGCCGCCACATCCCTGGCGCGCGTGGCCGAGGCCCGCGTGCCGCTGCTCGACGTGCCGGAGGCCCGCATCATCGCCTTCCGTGCCGCCGATGGCGGGATCGAGCACCTGGCGATCCTGGTCGGCGACCCGGAGAAGACCGCCGCCGAAGGCGGTGCCCCCCTGGTGCGCGCCCATTCCGAATGCTTCACCGGCGACCTGCTCGGTTCGCTGCGCTGCGATTGCGGCCCGCAGCTGCGCGGCGCGCTGGCGCGCATGGCGACCGACCCGGCCGGCGGCGTGCTGCTGTACCTGGCGCAGGAAGGCCGCGGCATCGGCCTGGTGAACAAGCTGCGCGCCTATACGCTGCAGGATGCCGGGCTGGATACGCTCGATGCCAACCGTGCGCTGGGCTATGGCGCGGATGAGCGCAACTTCCTGGTCGCCGCCACCATGCTGCGCGCGATCGGCGTGGAGCGCGTGCGCCTGCTGACCAACAACCCCGACAAGATCAACGGCCTGTCCGCCTGCGGGATCGAGGTGCAGGGGCGCGAGGCGCATGCGTTTGACCCGAACGGGGTGAATGACGGGTATCTGCGCACGAAGGCCGAGCGCTTCGGGCATATCCTGCCGCAGTGAGCGCGGGCCGGCGGCACGCCGGCGCGCGCGAACGGCGCCACGCCCCATGACCACCACCGCCCGCGTCACCGCCGATGGCCTGCTGCGCTTCCGCGGCGAGACGCTGCGCTGCGCCATCGGCAAGGGCGGCATCACCAGCGCGAAGCAGGAAGGCGACGGCGCCACGCCCATCGGCCTGCTGCAGCTGCGCCGCGTGTTGTGGCGCGCCGACCGCGGGCCTCGCCCGGCCACCACCCTGCCCTGCGAACCCATCGCACCCGAGGATGGCTGGTGCGACGACCCCACGCACCGCGACTACAACCAGGCCATCCGCCTGCCGCACCCCGCGCGGCACGAGACGCTGTGGCGCGAGGATGCGGTCTACGACGTGATCGCCGTGCTCGGCTGGAACGGCGCGCCGGTGCAGCGCGGGCGCGGCAGCGCGATCTTTCTCCATGTGGCGCGCGCGGATTTTGCGCCGACGGAAGGCTGCGTGGCGTTGCCGGAGCGGGAGTTGCGGCGGGTGCTGGGGGCGGGGCTGAAGGCGATCGAGGTTACGGGATAGCGGGGCGCTGCCCCCGAACCCCCGCCGGGGTAGCAGTGCTACCCCGGACCCCGCCGTCACGCGGGCGGTTCGTCCAGCGCGGCGAGCATCGCGAGCACGGCATCGTCGAGCGCCGGGAGATACTCGTCCAGAATCACCCAGATCAGTCGCGGTTCGACCCTTTGGTACGCGTGTCGCAAGACGTTGCCGATATCCGCGATCCGTCGCCAGGGTATCTCCGCATGGGCCGCCTTCGCTTCCGGCGGAAGGTGTCGGCTCGCCTCGGAGATGATCTCCAGGCCGCGCTCCACGGCGCGCTGCATCACCCATCCTTCTTCGAACGCGGCGAAATCCAGTCCGGCGATGACGGCGCGAATACCTCTGATCGCGTCCGCCATGTCCATCAGCCGCGCGCGCTGCGAACGGCCCGCCGCCATCAGAACACCCGCAGCGCCGAGGCCTCGATCGCCGGGCGCAGGGCCGGGTGCAGACTTGCCCGCGTCGCCAGGTCCACCGCGACGCCGCCAAGCGCGGCGCGCAGCCTGTCGGACACCTCCATCAGGTCGAACAGGCCGAACCGCTCGGGCTCCGCCTGGTCCATGAACAGGTCCACGTCGGAGGTCGCGCCGGCCTCACCCCGCGCGGCTGACCCGAACAGAAAGAGCCCGGCGACGCCTGCCGCGCGCAGCGACGCCTCCTGCGCGCGCAGGCATGCGAGCAGGGTGGGCGGGTCGGGAATGCGCGCGACTGCGGCCGAGGACATCCCAAAGAATACCATGCAGCAAGGCCGCGGGCACGCATCCTGGACACTCATCCTTGGCGGTTTTGGCGGGACCGCCGTTCCGCCCCCTTCGCTGACGGACCGAGGACGCGAGCTTCTCGGCCCTGTCCAATCGCTCTGTGTCGGCGCCGCGCCGTGGTGGCTGAGCAGGGCCGGTCCACCGACCAACGGCGTTGGCACCGCGAAACCTGCGGGCCGGACGAGGCTGCAAGCGGCTGCGCTGGCGAAGCCGGCGTTATCGTGCGTCGGCGCCATCTCCGAGAAGAAACCGCAGCGCCGCTTCCCGAAACGCATCGTCGATCGCGCGCATGTTCGGCACGTGCGGTTTCGCGACGGCATACTGATAACGAAGAAAAATGCCGGGTCTGATGAAATAGCCCCAGCGCAGGGAATGGTTTTCGCAGTTGTAGAACTGCGTGAAATCACGGCAGGCGATCGAAACAGGATCGCCCGCAGCACCACGTTGCTCCTCATAGGGAAAAAGGTAGTAGGTCAGTCCGGTCCCGCGCAGGAAATCTGGCTGCTCTATGATGAATCCGTCGGGGCGGATCGCAGTCACGTCGCGCGCGCGCTCGACGAAATGACGACACTTGCGGGAGTCATGCTCCCACACCGTTTGCCGGCAGTCGGTCCATTCGGGATCACGATAGACCCATATCCAGAACGTCGGGCCGGGGCGAATCACGGTCGGGTCCATGGGCATCGGCCCGCCGAACAGCAGAGGTGCCACCAGGTTCGCCGACAAGGCTATGCCAACTGGATTGGCCGGGCGTGCGCCGGCCCACCAGCGTTCCGCTCCCGTCCGATCCGCCATCAGCTCCTGCAGCGATACTCGGCGACTGCGGTGCTCGAACACCACCTGCCCCGCCGGCATGTCGGCCGGGAAGGCTAGGCGCCGCCCGTAAATCTCGATCACCACGCGCCCATCCGGCAGGCGTTCCCACTCCGCCGCGCCGGCGGTCGCTGCAAGCGGTTCCGCGCCGTCCGCCGACGCCGCCGACGCAACGAGGCCGGCGCAAGCCAGCGCAAAGTAAAGCCACGACCAGCGCAGAAGGCGTCTTGGCAGCATTCCCAGCCCTGACGATTCTTACGTTTCGTTAATAGCGGAACACACAACCCCGGCGCGATCGAGCCGCAGCGTTTCACATCTTCCTTGCGTCGGTTCGCCTCAACCGCTGGACTTTTCAGCACCAGCTGTGTTAGGAAAATTTCCCGCGCTCACCGCCGGGCCGCTCCTTGACCCGACCCCCATCCGCCCTCAAGCCACCGCCCCACCGGCGCGCCGCGCATTCGTCCGAATCCCGCGTGGCCTCGCCCACCGGGCGCGCAGCCCCGGCCGCGCACCCCCCACGCCATTTGTCCGAAACCGCCACCCCCGCCACCCGCCGGGAATTTGTCCGAAACCGACAATCCTCAGCGCCGCCGCGCCCGCCCCCTCAACCCGTAGCCCCCACCTTCGCCCGCGCCCCCAAGATATGCGCGATCGCATAGGTCAAATCCGGCCGGTTCAACGTATAGAAATGGAACTCATCCACCCCATTCGCCTGCAGCAACCTCACCTGTTCCGCCGCCACGACCGCCGCCACCATGCGCCGCGTCTCGGCATCCTCCTCCAGCCCTTCGAACAGCTTGCCCATCCAGGCCGGCACGGACGCCCCGCACATCGCCGAGAACTTCACCACCTGGCCGAAATTCGACACCGGCAAAATCCCCGGCACGATCGGCACCGTGATCCCCGCCGCCAGGCAGCGGTCCAGGAAGCGCAGGTACACGTCGGAATCGAAGAAGTACTGCGTAATCGCCCGGTTTGCCCCGGCATCGATCTTGCGCTTGAGGAAATCGAGATCCGCCTCGGCCGAGACCGCCGCCGGATGCCCCTCCGGATACGCCCCCACCGAGATGTCGAACTCCCCGATGCGCCGCAGCCCGCGCACGAGGTCCTCCGCCTGCGCATACCCGCCCGGATGCGGCGTGTATTCGCTGGCACCAGCCGGCGGGTCCCCGCGCAGCGCGACAATGTGCCGCACCCCGGCCTCCCAGTACCGCCGCGCCACCGCATCCACCTCGTCGCGCGTCGCGCCCACGCAGGTCAGGTGCGCGGCCGGCGTCAGCGATGTCTCGGTCACCAGGCGCGACACCGTGGTGTGCGTGCGTTCCTGCGTGGTGCCGCCCGCGCCCCCAAGATATGCGCGATCGCATAGGTCAGATCCGGCCGGTTCAGCGTATAGAAATGGAACTCGTCCACCCCGTTCGCCTGCAACAACCTCACCTGTTCCGCCGCCACGACCGCCGCCACCATGCGCCGCGTCTCGGCATCCTCCTCCAGCCCCTCGAACAGCTTGCCCATCCAGGCCGGCACGCTCGCCCCGCACATCGCCGAGAACTTCACCACCTGCGAGAAATTAGACACCGGCAAAATCCCCGGCACGATCGGCACCGTGATCCCCGCCGCCAGGCAGCGGTCCAGGAAGCGCAGGTACACATCCGTATCGAAGAAATACTGCGTGATCGCCCGGTTCGCCCCGGCATCGATCTTGCGCTTGAGGAAATCGAGATCCGCCTCGGCCGAGACCGCCGCCGGATGCCCCTCCGGATACGCCCCCACCGAGATGT
>LNEW01000073.1 GCA_001464375.1 Rhodospirillales bacterium Ga0074136
AGGCACCTGCTCATCCCGCAGGGCGCGCGCCTGATCGGCGCCTACGACAGCCGCATCAGCTTCGGACAGCAGCGCATCCTGCTGGTCTGGAACCGGCTCATCCTGCCCAACGGGCGCTCCATCGTGCTGGAGCGCATGCCGGGCGCCGACGAGGCAGGCTACGCGGGGCTCGAGGACGGCGTGGACTACCACTGGGGGCGGCTCTTCCTCGCCGCCGGGTTGGCGACCCTGCTGAACCTCGGCCTGGAACTCGGCCGCGACGACGAAAGCGACATCGCCCGCGCCATTCGCGAGAGCGGCCAGGACACCGTCGGCCGCGCCGGCGAGGAGATCGTCCGCCGGCAGCTCTCTGTCCCGCCGACGCTGACCGTGCGCCCCGGATTTCCGGTTCGCGTCATCGTCCACCGCGACCTCGTGCTCGAGCCGTACGGAGGCTGACCCATGCCGAAGCTGAAGCTCGGCCCGATCCTCGACGACCGTCCGGTGAAGCTCACCGTGGAGCTGCCTGCCGAACTGCACCGCGACCTCGTCGCCTACGCGGAAGCGCTCTCGCGCGAGACGGGGCAGCAGGTCGAGCCGACAAAGCTCGTCGCGCCGATGCTGGCGCGGTTCCTCGCGAGCGACCGGGGCTTCCGCCCGGCACGCCGGCCCACGCCTCGATCGCGCGGGCCGCAGGCTCAGCCAGCGCGCGATCCCTGACTGGCACGCAGCTGCGCCAGGAACTTTCGCAGGGCGGGGTTGTCGCGCTTCGGGTCCCAGTACGCCGCAGCCTCCACCATCGTCGGACCGGTCTGGTCGCCAACGGGCCGGAACACGACGCCCGGATAGGACGCGCCTGACGCGGATTCAGCGAGCACGGCGACGCCAAAACCCGCGCCGACCAAATTGAACATGCCCTCCCGACTGACATCGTGCGCTGCGAAGCGAACTGTCGTCCCAGGCGGTAGCAGTCCTTGGACCGTGATGCGGGCCTCTGGTCCGGAACCACGCGACGTGACGATGAATGTCTCGTCCACCAAGTCCCGCCATCGAACGAAGCCGGCGTCGGCGAGGGGATGGCGCTCTGGCAAGGCAACCATGCCGGCTTCTTGCCAAAGCGCCAGGCGGTCCAACGCCGACTCATCCACTGGCCCCAGCAGCAGGGCGAGATCCACCTCGCCGCGGCGCAGGGTCAACAGGAGCTCATCGCGGTTTCCCTCGCGAAGCCAGATCTCGACGCCCTGGTTCTGCTCGACGAACCGCATCAGCGCCTCTCGGAACCGTCCCATCGAGGCCGAGAAATATGTGCCGATGACCAATCGGCCCGTCGCGGCCGATCCAGCCTCCCGTGCCCGCAACACGGCAGATTGCAGGCCGCCGAGCACGCGTGTCGCCTCAACAAGGAACTCGTCGCCGGCGGCCGTCAGCTTCATGCCTGACGGACGCCGCTCGAAGAGCGATACCCCAAGCCCGTCCTCAAGCGCCCGAATACTGCGGCTGACGGCCGAAACGGTTCGGCCCGCCTCGCGTGCCGCCAAACGGATGCTCCCGGTGCGTGCGACCAAAATTGCCAGAGACATTCCACGCAGGTCGATTTCGCCCCGGAGTGGTTCGCCTTGTTTCGGCCGCTGTAGCCATCGTGGCACTTGGTCCAGCCTCCAATGCCGGCCGACCCCGATCCCGGTCGCGCACGGGCCTTGGAGCGCGCTCCAGGCGCGCAGGACCGGCCCTCTCTTCTACAATAACGGGAGCATGCCGAACTCAGTTGTCCGTGTGCAATCACAAACGAGATGAAATAACCGTGCCCGAGACCATCTGTTCTCGGCCCGTTGCTTGCGGTCCTCGGCTCCAGCGTGGAAACCCAGCCCTCGATTGCAGACCCGTAAAGAGCATCGCCAACACATTCACCCGCGCGGTTCGGCGCTGATTCCGCTGTGTCGCAGTCCTCCTCCGGACCGTGGGACGCGCGTCGCAGAGGGCGCCGCTGGCGACTCGCGTTCGGAAAGACCCTGCAGGATCGGGCACTCGGGCCGGCCATCTCCGTGGCAGGCTTTCGCAAGGTGTCGCAGAGTCTCACCGACTGCCTGCAACGTCCTGACTTTCTGTTCGATCGTCGCGAGATGGCCAAGGGCAAGACGTTTCACATCCGCACTGCTTCGCTCCCTGTCTCGCCACAGGCCAAGCAGCTCCTCGATGTCCGCGAGCGGGAAGCCAAGGTCGCGAGCATTTCGGACGAACCTCAGCGCGTGCACATCCTCGGGCCGGTAGACGCGGTAGCCACTTTCCGTCCGGGTCGCCGCCGGCAGCAGGCCGATCGCCTCGTAGTGGCGGATCATCTTCACCGAGACGCCAGAAGCTCTCGCGGCATCGCCGATGTTCATCACACACCCTCCCGCGCGGTGGCTGCGGCGGCTTGGAACCGCCGCAGCCGGAGTGCATTCGCCAGCACGAAGACGCTGCTGAGCCCCATCGCCCCCGCTGCCAGCATGGGCGAGAGCAGCGTGCCGCCGAAGGGCCAGAGTATGCCCGCGGCGACCGGGATCAGCGCAACGTTGTAGGCGAAGGCCCAGAACAGGTTCTGCCGGATATTCGCCATGGTGGCCCGGCTGATCGCGAAGGCCGTCGCCACAGCGCCGAGGTCGCCCGACATCAGAACCACGTCGGCGCTCTCGATGGCGATGTCCGTGCCGGTGCCGACCGCGAGGCCGACATCAGCGGCGGCGAGCGCCGGCGCGTCGTTGATGCCGTCACCGACGAAGGCGACCTTCCGCCCGCCCTCACGCAAGCCCTGCACGGCGGCAACCTTGCCGTCCGGCAGCACCTCGGCGACCACCTCATCGATGCCGAGGCCGCGGGCGATTGCTTCTGCCGTGCGCCGGTTGTCGCCGGTCACCATGGCGATGTGCAGCCCCTGCGCCCGCAGCGCGGCGAGTGCCGCCGGCGTCCCCGGCTTGACCGGGTCGGCGACCGCAAGTGCCGCGACGAGCCGCCCGTCCACCGCGGCGTAGAGTGGCGTGCGCCCCTGGTCCGCGAGCGCGGCGGCCGTGATGGCGAAGGGCGCGACGTCTATGCCCAGCCGCGCCATGTAGCGGTCGGCGCCGACCCCGACCTGTCGCCCGTCCACCAGCGCCGTGGCGCCGTAGCCGGGCACGGCCTCGAAGCCAGTGGCGTCGGGCAGGACCAAGCCGCGCGCCTTGGCGGCGGTGACGATTGCCTGGGCAATCGGATGCTCGGACTGCGCCTCGACCGCGGCGACCAGCGCCAGGATCGCCGCCTCATCCTCGCCCCCTACGACCGAGAGGTCAGTCAGGCTCGGCCGGCCTTCCGTCAGCGTGCCGGTCTTGTCGAGGGCGACGACCTCGACATTCCGCAGCGTCTGCAGCGCCTCGCCCTTGCGGAACAGCACGCCGAGCTCCGCCGCGCGACCGGTGCCGACCATGATCGAGGTCGGCGTCGCCAGGCCCATCGCACAGGGGCAGGCGATGATCAGCACCGCGACCGCGTTCACCAATGCGAAAGCCAGCGCCGGATCGGGGCCGAACACCAGCCACACGCCGAAGGTCAGCGCCGCGATGGCGAGCACCGCGGGGACGAACCACATCGTCACCTGGTCCACTAGCGCCTGGATCGGCAGCTTCGATCCCTGCGCCTGCTCGACCATGCGAACGATCTGCGAGAGCACCGTCTCCCCGCCCACGGCGGTCGCGCGGAAGCGGAAGGCGCCGGTGCCGTTCACGGTGCCGCCCGTCACCCGCGCGCCGGGGGTCTTCCCCACCGGCACGGGCTCGCCGGTGATCATCGCCTCATCGACGAAGGAGGCACCCTCGGTCACCTCGCCATCGGCGGGGATGCGCTCGCCCGGCCGCACCATCACGATGTCGCCGGCGATCAGTTGTGCCGCCGGGATCTCCTGCTCCGCCCCGTCGCGCAGCACGCGCGCGGTGGGTGGCTGCAGGCCCATCAGTCGCCGGATGGCTTCCGAGGTGCGGCCCTTGCTCCGCGCCTCCAGCCAGCGGCCGAGCAGGATCAGGGTGACGATGACTGCCGCCGCCTCGAAGAAGACATGGCGCGCGCCCTCCGGCAGCAGGGCGGGTGCGAAGGTCGCCACAGTCGAATAGGCGAAGGCCGCGCCCGTGCCGATCGCGACCAGGGAGTTCATGTCCGGCGCGCCGCGCAGCAGCGCACGCCAGCCCTTGGTCTGGAAGCGCAGGCCGGGGACGAACATCACCAGCGCGGCCAGCACGAACTGGATCTTCCAGCTCAGCGCGAAGCCAATGCTGTCGCGGATGGCGTGGTGCAGCGCCATGGACAGGTGCGCGCCCATCTCCAGAACCACCAGCGGCAGGGTGAGCAGCGCAGCGAGGCCGAGGCTGCGCGCCAGGCCGCGAATCTCGGCCGCGCGAGCGGCACGCTCGCGGTCGCCGCGGTCGGCGGGGGCCTCCGCGCCGATGCGCTCGGCACCGTAGCCTGCGGCCTGCACCGCCGCGATCAGCGCCGCGACGCCGACGGCGGGCAGGTGCGTCACGCGGGTGCGGTTGGTCGCGAGGTTCACCGTGGCCTCCGTCACGCCCGGCAGGGCCTTCAGCGCGCGCTCGACGCGGCCGACGCAGGAGGCGCAGGTCATGCCCTCGATGGCGAGGTCGGTCGCCTCGGTGCCGACGCCGTAGCCGGCCTGGCTGACGGCGCCGAGCACCGCCGGCAGGTCCGGCGTGCCGTCGAAGCGGATTTCGGCCCGCTCGGTCGCGAGGTTCACGGTGGCTGAGGCCACGCCGGGCACGGCGGCGATGGCCCGCTCGACGCGTCGCACGCAGGACGCGCAGGTCATACCCTCGATCGGGACCGAGAGCGTGGCGTCCGGCGAAGCGGAGATGGAGGCCGCGAGCGCGGGCGTCCACTCCTTGATGTTGGTGTCGGGGGCCATCGTGCGTGCTCCTGCCTCAGGCCTTTACGGAGTTCGCGTAGCCGGCAGCGGCTATGGCGGCCGAGAGGCTCGCCACGCTCGCACCGCTGGTCACGCCGATGCTGTGCGTGGCGAGGTCCGCCTGGACCTGCGCCGCCGCGTCGACCGATTGCACGGCCTGCGTGATCGTCTTCACGCAGTGGCCGCAGGTCATGGCGGGAATGTCGAAGCGCCGCATGTGTGTCTCCTGTTCAGCAATCGCTGGAGACGCCTTCGTCATCCCTCCCACGTTGGGAGGGTCAAGCGGAATCTCAACCCTGATAACGCCTGGCCCAGCTGGGCGTCGGTAGACGTCATCATGATGCGCCGCACTGCGTTCGTCTCTTCGATCTGCGGCACGGAGTCTGCTGTGCAAGGCGATGACGACTGACCGCGGCGTTGCCTGCGCGACTTTGGCGCCTGATCCCGGCGCACCAGCGAGCCTCCCGTTTTGCAATACTTTGTCATGATCGGGAAAAGACCCGTTCGCGTGGGGTCGTCATACCCGTCCGCACAGGGGCGACGCGGAAGGGGATTGAGTGCTGATCCGGTTCATCTTGGCTGCCGTGCTGGCGGGCGGTATCGCCACGGCGCATGCCAGTCCGCTGCGCGACGCTTTCGAGGCTGCGGCCGCGCTTAACCCCGAACTGCGGACACTCGAGGCGCAGCGTGCAGCGATCGATGCGCGACTGCGCGGCGCCAATGCGCTGACCCCAGGCGCCCCCAATGTTGGACTGGGCTACACCACCGATCGTTTCACCCAGAACCGTGGCTTCCGTGAAGCCGAACTGGAAGTAGGCGTCCCGGTGTGGTTGCCGGGCCAGTCCCGCGCGCAGCGCGGTCTCGCCGATGCCGAAGGCCAACGTCTTGCGGCGCAGATTGCGGCCCGCCGTCTAGGACGCGTACTGGACGTGGGCGGCCGCGGAGGCCGCCCTGGCCGCGGCACGAACGCGAACGGCGAGCACCGCGGCGCTGACGCGCGACGTCACGCGCCAGGCTCGGGCCGGCCAGGTCTCTCGGGCGGAGGAATTGCTCGCAACCGCAGATGCCAGGGAAAGCGAGGGCGCATTGCGCGAAGCCGAGGCCGCTGTCCGCGAAGCACGGATCGCGTTTCGCGCGCTGACCGGACGTGATCCCGCGCCTGGATCGCAGGAAGTGTTGCGCGACGGTCCTGCGCCTGCCGAGCATCCCCGCATCGTCGCCGCACGGCTCGGGCTCGACGTCGCCCGCGCCGGCATTCGAATTGCCGAGGTCGAAGACCGCGAAAGCCCGGAGATAGGGGCGTTCATGCGACAAGAGCGCGACGACCGTGATTCCGGATGGGACACCCGGTTCGGCGTGCGCGTGCGGATACCGTTCGCTCATCCGCCGCGCAATGCGGAACGACGCGCGACCGCCCAGGGTGAACTTACCACCGCAACCGCAGAAGCCGGTGCGGTCGATCGCCTCGTTGCCGCGGAACGGGATCGGGCCCGCGCAGCCCTGGCCGATGCGCGGGCCGCCGCCCGCCTTGCCGATCAGCGGTATGCGGCGCTCGCGGAAGCGGCGGGCCTGGGAGAACGTGCGTTCCGTGACGGCCAGACAACTCTGGCGGAGACGCTACGGCTGCGGACCAGCCTTGCCGGCGCCGATGCCGATCGTCGGCGGATGCAGGTGGCGGTCCGCCAAGCCATATCACGCTACAATCAAGCGATCGGGGTCGAACCATGAAGCGTGCCACGTATCTGCTCCGCCGCCTGGTCGCCGCTGCCGCCGTCGCACTGCTGGTCGCGGCGCCGCCTGCGCTTGCCCATCCCGGTCACGGAGACGAGCCACCTCCGCCCGCCAACGCCGCTCCGCGTGCGGTCGCGCATTCCGACATCTTCGATCTCGTCGGCGTCCTCGGCCCGGATGCGCGCCTTTGGCTCTACCTGGACCGCTACGCATCCGCCGAGCCGATCGACCACGCCGAGATCACCGCCACGCTCGACGGGCAACCCGTCCCGGTCAGCCGCAGTGCGGAGGCGACCTACGTCGTGTCCCATCCCCTGCTCGGGCAGGCTGGCTTCCGCAGCCTCATCTTCACCATCACAGCAGGGTCCGACGTTGATCTGCTGCCGTTCGAGATCGAGGTCCCGGCCGTTGTGGCCGCGGCCGCGGCGGCGCCGGGCTGGCGCGAAACGGCGATGCGCGCCGCGGTGGAGCCCGTGGTTTGGGCTGCGGGCCTCGCGCTGCTTCTGCTGGGCGTGCTCGTTGGCAGGGTCGCAGCACCGCGCAACCTGCCGCCGGTGGTGGCGGCGGACGCCGTCCCGCTCAAGCCCCGCGTCGAACCGGCGTTGGAAACACCGCACAAGACCGCTGCCGGTGGCGTGCCGGTGCGGGCAGCAGCTGCCCCGATGGCTCTGCTTCTGGCGCTCGTAGCGCTGCCGGTCCTGGCACAGCCGTTGGACCAGCCGCGCCGCCAGCCGGACGGCAGCGTCTTCGTCCCGAAGCCGACGCAGCGACTGCTCGGCGTGCGCGCCACCATCGTCGACCGCGCCGACGCGCCCGTCTCGTTGCAGTTGGTTGGCCAGGTGATCGCCGATCCGAATGCATCCGGGCGCGTTCAGGCGCCCCAGGCCGGTCGGGTGGAGTCGCCGGAGGGGGGATTTCCCGCCCTCGGCAGCCGCGTCGACCGCGGGCAAACCCTGGCCTATGTGGTTCCGGTGCTCGGGGCGCAGGAGCGCAGCGGGGTGCAGGCGACCCTTGCCGAGCTCGACTCGCAGATCGGAATCGCCCAGCAGCGAACGCAGCGTCTTGCAGGCCTGGCGGGCAGCGTGTCGACACGCGAGATCGCCGAGGCACGCGCGGAGCTTGACGGGCTGCGCGCCCGCCGGGCCGCGGTGGCCGAGGGCCTGAACGGCAGGCTGGCCGTCCAGGCCACCGCGTCGGGCTTCATCAGCGTCGCGGCAGCCGTCGGCGGACAGATCGTCGATGCGCGCGAACCGCTCTTCGAGATCGTCGAGCCGACCCGCCTATGGGTTGAAGCCGTTGCCTATGATGGTGGGATGGTTGCCGACATCGCCGGCGCCAGGGCCACGACCTCGGCGGGACTCACCCTGGACCTCGCATTCATCGGACGCGGTCTTGCCTTGCGCCAACAGGCGGTTCCCCTGCAGTTCCGAATCGTGAACGCTTCGCCCGGCCTGTCGGTGGGAACGCCGGTGACCGTCACGGTGCAGACGAATCGGCGTGCAGCTGGGATCGTGCTTCCCGGCGAAGCCGTGATCCGCAGCGCGGAGGGTCCGCCCATCGTCTTTGAGATGACGACGGCCGAGCGCTTCGTGCCGCGCCCGGTGCGCGTGCAGCCGCTGGATGGACGCAACGTGCTCGTCCTTGCCGGTCTCGACTCGGGAAAGCGTGTCGTCACTGAAGCGGCCAGCCTCATCGCGCAGATCCGCTGAGGGCCGCATCGGATGTTTAACTTCCTCGTCTCCACGAGCCTGCGCAACCGGCTCTTCGTGCTCGCAGCGGCGGCCATCCTTGTTGTCTATGGGTCGCTCACGCTCCGCCAACTGCCCGTTGACGTTTTCCCGGACCTCAACAAGCCGGTGGTCACCCTGCTGACCGAGGCCGAGGGATTGGCGCCCGAAGAGGTCGAGCTCCTGGTCTCCTTCCCGATCGAGACTGCCCTCAACGGCATGCCTGGTGTGACCCGCGTGCGATCGGTGTCCGGGGTCGGCCTGTCGATCGTTTTCGTCGAATTCGACTGGGGCACCGATATCTGGATCAATCGCCAACAGGTGGGCGAGCGGCTGTCGCTCGTGCGCTCGCAGCTGCCGCCGAATGTCGTGCCGCAGATGGCGCCGGTCTCCTCGATCATGGGCGAGATCATGCTCGTGGCCATGTCCACCGATGGGCGGGCGAGCCCGATGCAACTGCGCGAGCTGGCCGACTGGGTCGTGCGGCCACGCCTGTTGACCATCCCGGGCGTCAGCCAGGTGATCCCGATCGGCGGTGAGGTGAAGCAGTATCGCGTGACCCCGGACGTGGCCCGCATGCATGCGCTCGACATCACGCATGAGCAGATCGTCACCGCCTTGCGGCAGTTCGGAGCCAATAGCGGCGGCGGCTACGTCGATCAGGCGGGTCGCGAATACCTCATTCGTAACATTGGGCGCACGACGCGGATCGAGGATCTGGCCAATGCGCCCATCGCGCTGCGGAATGGCCAGCCCATACTTCTTCGCCAGGTCGCCGGCGTGGACTTCGCGGCACGCTTGCGCCGCGGTGAGGCCGGCAGCATGGGGCGGCCCGCGGTGATCCTGTCGATCCAGAAGCAGCCCAACGCCGATACGGTCGTCGTCACCCGCGCGGTCGAGGAAGCGCTGCGCGAACTGCAGCGCGTCATGCCGGCGGGCGTCACTGCCGACAATGTGCAGTTCCGCCAGGCGGACTTCATCCAGGCGTCGATCGGCAATGTCCAGACAGTGCTTCTGGAGGCCGTCGCGGTCGTCGCGGTCGTGCTGTTCCTGTTCCTGTTGAACGTGCGGACCACGGCCATCTCGCTCACGGCCATCCCGCTTTCGGTGCTGATCACGGTGGTCGTCTTCCACCTCCTCGGCCTGTCCATCAACACCATGACCCTGGGCGGCCTGGCGATCGCGATCGGCGAACTGGTGGACGACGCGGTGGTGGATGTCGAGAACGTCTTCCGGCGCCTGCGGGAGAACCGGGAAAAGGGCAATCCCCTGCCGGTCTTCACCGTCGTCGCGAAAGCAAGCCAGGAGGTGCGGTCGGGCATCGTCTACGCGACGATGATCGTGATCCTCGTCTTCGTGCCTCTGTTCGCGCTATCCGGCATCGAGGGCCGGCTGTTTGCGCCCCTCGGCGTCGCCTACATCGTCTCGATCATGGCGTCGCTGATTGTGTCCATCACGGTCACGCCGGTGCTCTGCTACTATCTGCTGCCGCGGATGAAGCGGATGGACCACGGCGACGGCTGGATGGTGCGCAAGCTGAAGGCCGGAAACGAGCGCGCGCTGCTATGGGCGTTCCGGCGCGAGCGGCTGATGTATGTCATGGCCGGTGGCGCTATCGCGGTCGCGGTGGCAACATTGCCATTCCTGCCGCGCGCCTTCCTGCCGCCCTTCAACGAAGGCACGCTCACGATCAGCCTGCAGTTCCAGCCTGGCATCAGCCTGGCCGAGGCCAACCGCCTGGGCACGGCCGCGGAACGGCTGATCATGCAGGTGCCTGAGGTGCGGTCGGTTGGCCGAAGAACCGGCCGCGCCGAACTCGATGAACATGCTGAAGGCGTCCATTCCTCCGAGATCGACGTCACGCTGCACCCTTCCAGCCGTGGCAAGCAGGAGATTGCGGCGGATATCCGTGCGCGCCTCGGAATCATTCCCGGAAGTCTGAATATCGGCCAGCCAATCGGACACCGGCTCGACCACATGCTTTCGGGCGTTCGGGCGGAGATCGCGCTGAAGATCTATGGCGACGACCTCGACACCCTGCGCACCATCGCCGAGCAGATGCAGCAGCGATTGGCCGGAGTGGCAGGATTGCGCGACCTGCAGATCGAACGGCAGGTGCGCGTCCCGCAGCTGCAAGTGACGGTCAATCACGAACGCGCGGCGCTTCATGGCGTCTCGGCCGCGACGATCGGCCAGGCGGTGCAGGACATGTCCGGCGGCCAGGTCGTCAGCGAGGTGGTCGACGGTGCCCGCCGCTTCGACCTTGTCATGCGGCTTGCCGACCAGGACCGCACCGGCAGCGGGCTGTCGTCGATCATGATCGAGACACCGGGTGGGCGTGTTCCGCTCTCGCTCCTGGCCGAGGTACGCGATACCGACGGTCCGAACCAGATCCTGCGGGAAAATGGGCGGCGGCGCATCGTGGTGCTGGCGAATACCGATGGGAGCGACACGGCGGCGATCGTGCAGCGCATCCGCACGGAGATGGCCAATGCGCCGCTCCCGCCGGGCTACTTCTTCGCGCTCGAAGGTACGTTTCAGGCGCAGGAGGAAGCAACCCGCCTGATTGCCATGCTCTCACTTGTCTCGCTGACGCTGATCTTCATGGTGCTCTACAGCCGATATCGCTCAGCAGTCCTGGCGCTGATCATCATGGGTAATGTGCCGCTGGCGTTGGTGGGCGCCATTGCGGCGCTTTGGATCGCGGGCCAGCCGCTATCGGTCGCCTCCATGATCGGCTTCATCACGCTGGCCGGTATCGCCGCACGCAATGGGATCCTGAAGGTCAGTCATTATCTGAACCTGGCCCTGCTCGAGGGCGAGCCTTGGGGGCTCGGGCTCGTGGTGCGCGGTAGCCTGGAGCGTCTCACGCCAGTGCTCATGACCGCACTGTCAGCGGGTTTTGCGCTAGTCCCGCTGATGATCGGTGCCAGCGAACCCGGCAAAGAAATCCTTCACCCCGTCGCCGTCACGATCTTCGGCGGACTGGTCACCGCGACGTTGCTCGACACCTTCCTCACGCCCCTCCTGTTCCACCGCTTCGGCAGGCCGGCGCTCGCGAGCCTGATGGATCGCCAGCAGGAGATGAAGGTTGCCGAGGCCTACTGATCCGATGAAAGGACAACACCCATGAACCGACGCATCCTCCTTGCCGCGACAGCGATGCTGCCGGTCCTCGCGCCAGCTGCGCGCGCCAGCATCACCCGCGGCCCGAATGGCGGCCAGCGGATCGACCTTGCCGGCGGGCACGCCGAACTTGTCGCCGACGGCAATGAACTCAGGCTCTATCTGAGCGACAACTCGTACCGCCCCCGGTCCGCCGAGGGCGCCAGCGGCCAGGCGGTCGTGCTGGCCGGCGGCCGGCAGACAACGGTACCCCTCACGCCCGCAGGCGCAGATATGCTGCGAGGGCAGGGGGACTTTACCGCGGCTGCTGGAATGCGCGTGGTCGTTACCTTGACCATGCCGGGACAGCGCCCTTCGCAGGGGCGGTTCACGCCGAGGGATCAGGGTTGAGGATGACCGAATGGCGCCGGACCTGCTGACGCCGGAGGCGCATGTGCTCGTCGTCGAGGATGACGGCGAGATGCGTAACCTGATCGCGAAGTTCCTGCGTCAGAACGGCTACCGCGCGACCGGTGCGCGCGACGGCCGCGAGATGTGGGAAACCCTCGCGAATGCCGCGGTGGACCTCATCCTGCTAGATGTGATGCTGCCGGGGCAGTCAGGCCTAGACCTGACTCGCGCGCTGCGCGCGAAGACCCAGGTCCCGATCATCATGGTGACGGCGCGCGGCGACGAAACTGACCGCGTGCTTGGCCTCGAACTCGGTGCCGATGACTACATCCCGAAGCCGTTCTCTCGGCCTGAGCTTCTCGCGCGTATTCGTGCCGTGCTGCGTCGGGCTCAGGGGAGCGACCAGCGTGCCTCGGGACTGGTTGCGGACCGCCTGCTCTTCGCCGGATGGGCGCTCGACACGCGGCGACGCGAACTCATGGCGCCCGATGGCGTCGCTGTCGATCTCTCAGGTGGCGAGTACGATCTCCTGCTGGCGTTCTGCGAGCACCCACAGCGCATCCTCAGCCGCGATCAACTGCTGGACCTCGCCCGCAACCGGGTCTCGGACGCGCTTGATCGCACGGTGGACGTGATGGTGAGCAGGCTCCGCCGGAAGATGGAGCCGACCGAGGAAAGCCCGACCATCATCAAGACGATCCGCGGAGCCGGCTACATGTTCGTCCCTGCGGTCGCCCGCGGGTGAGCGGGACGCCTCCTGGCCGCTTCCGGCTCCGTCTTGTCCCCGATACCCTTGGCGGGCGCATCGTCCTCGTTCTGCTGATCGGGTTGCTGACATTCCACGTGGGCAGCCTCTGGCTGCATCAGGTCGGCACCGACGCCCTGCTCGGGTCTACGCGTGAACGCCAGACTGCAGAACGCCTGGCCGCGGCGAAGCGCGCCGTGGCCGAGCTGCCCGTCGCCGATCGCGACAGGACAGCGCATGCCCTATCGTCCGCCAGCCTCGACATGCATTGGACCCCGGCGCCAACCGTCCGCCTGGTCGATGAGACAAGCCCGCGGATCGAAGCGCTGCGGACCCGGCTCGTCGAACTGGTTCCGGAACTTCGGAGCACCGGCCTGCGGCTGGGCTATGCAGAGGACGGCACATCGCCGATGCCTGGTGGCGAGCAATTCCGTCACGTGATCATCGGTGCAGTCGAGCTGCCTGACGGGTCCTGGCTCAATTTCTCGGCCGGCCTGTTTCGCCCCCCTACCGCCGAACATGCGAGCCTGTTGTCCACCAGCGCCATGGCGGCCGGCATCCTGCTCCTGGGACTGCTCGTCGTGCGCCTCATCGGGCGGCCGCTGCGGCAGTTGTCGGATGCCGCCGATCGGGTCGGCATGCCCGGCGTGACGATCGCCATGCCTGAGACCGGCCCCTACGAGGTGCGTCATGCGGCGCTCGCCTTCAACCGCATGCAATCCCGCATCAACAAGCTGATCGCGGATCGTACGCAGGCGCTTGCGGCGGTCAGCCACGATCTGCGCACACCGATCGCGCGGCTGAGGCTGCGCGCTGGCTTCCTCGACGATCCTGAAGCGCAACGCCAGATCGATGCCGATCTCGACGAGATGGACGCCATGATCGGCGCGACGCTCGCCTACCTTCGCGGTGAGGACGAGCTCGAAGCTGAGCGTCCCACGGACATCGTTGCCCTTCTCGAAACACTGTGCGACGCCGCAGCCGACACCGGCGCAGAAGCGCACTATGATGGACCTGGGCAGGCTCGCCTCACATGCCGCCCCGTGGCCATCAAGCGCGCTTTCGCGAACCTCATCGAGAACGCGGTGAAATACGGAAAGGTGGCGCGGGTTCAACTCGATGATCTCGCTGAGCGCATCCTTGTGCGCATCGACGACGATGGCCCCGGAATTCCCGAAGCCGACATGGAGGTCGTCTTCGAACCGTTTCGGCGGCTCGATCCATCGCGCAACCGCGGCACCGGCGGAACCGGCCTTGGCCTCACGATCGCGCGCCAAGTGATCTCGCAACATGGCGGCACGATCCGGCTCCTGAACCGGCCGGCGGGTGGGTTGACCACTCTCGTGGAGTTGCCGCGCATGCACTGATGGCGTGCCCGCGGCAGGCTTCGTCCGTACGATTGCGTGGCCATGTCAGGCATTTCGACCGTTCCAGCCTCGCCTGACATGTTTTGTCACACTGTGTTGATGCGCGGGACATGCGCTGGTCCGAACTTCACCTCGTCACCGATCGGGTGCCGAGACCATGAAGGAGTTCGAGATGCGTCGTTCCATTCTTGCCGCGGTGGCCGCCGCCGCTCTTGTCGGCGGTGGCGCGGGCTACGTGCTCGCCCAGGGCATGCCGCCCGCCCACCGCATGCCCGGC
>LNEW01000074.1 GCA_001464375.1 Rhodospirillales bacterium Ga0074136
CGGTGTCGGGGTCGTCCGGGCGCAACGGGGGCCATGGCATTCCCGCGCTCGGCATCAGCGCGGAGGCCGGCGCCCTGCTGGCGGAAGGGCGGCGCGTGCGCATCACGCTGGCCGGCGAGGACCACGCCGCCAGCACACCGACCCTGGTGCTGGACCTGCCGGGGCGCGGGCCGGACCGGGTCGTGCTGTCGGCGCATCTCGACGGCCATCCGCTCGGCGAGAGCGCCATCGACAACGCGACGGGACTGGCGGCCGCGCTGTGCCTGGCGCGCGCCGCTGCGCCCATCATCGACGGCTGCCCGCGCGGCCTCACGCTGTGCATCTTCGGCGCTGAGGAATGGGCGCTGTCGGGATCGCGCGCCTGGCTCGGGGCGCTGGCCGCTGAACGGCGCGCGTGCATGGCGGTGAACATCAACCTCGATTCCATCGCCGGCGGCGCGCGCCTGACGGCGCTGACCAGCGGCTTCGCCGCCTTGGGGCCGTTCCTGCGCGACGCGGCGGGCGCGGCGGGGCTGCCGCTGGCCACGCACCTGCCGCTGATGCGCAATTCCGACCATGCGAATTTCGCCGACCACGGCATCCCGGCGGCGCGACTGGTGGCGGGGTTCGACGAACCGGGCAGCGCGCTGCGGTACCTGCTGACGGGTGCGGATACGCGCGCGCTGGTGCCCTTGCAGGAACTGAAGGCGGCGACGATCACCGCCGGCGCGCTGCTGTGGGCGGCGCTGGGCGCGCCGGCGGAGGCGATCCAGGCGCTGCGGGGCTGACCTGCGCTCCCCGGGCGCCATGCTGGCGCGGCTGCCCGGCCGTCCTGCGGTCCTCGGGCGCGCCGTGCGGCATCCCGGCCTGGATGCAACTGCGCAAAGGGCGATAGTCTGCGCGGCCGCGCTTGCGCGCGGGGGCAGAATGCGGGGGAAAGCCAAGCGTGTACGACTACATCATCGTGGGCGGCGGCTCCGCCGGTTCCGTCCTGGCACATCGCCTCTCCACGCCTTCGGCCAACACGGTGCTGCTGCTGGAAGCCGGGGCCGACACGCCGCCCGGCCAGGTGCCGGCGACCATCCTCGATACCTATCCCGGCCAGGCCTATTTCGACCCGCGCTTCCACTGGACCGAACTGAAGGTCCGCACCCAGGTCGTCTCGCACAACAACCCCACCGCCGACCGTCCGCCGCTGCGCAAATACGAACAGGCGCGGGTGCTGGGCGGCGGGTCGTCGATCAACGGGCAGATGGCCAACCGCGGCGCGCCGCATGACTACGACGAATGGGAAGCGCGCGGTGCGGCCGGCTGGAACTGGGATGGCGTGCTGCCGTATTTCAAGAAGGTCGAGCGCGACCTCGACTTCGACAATGAATGGCATGGGCGCGAAGGTCGCATCCCGGTGCGCCGCATTCCGCAATCCCAATGGCCGCTGCATTCCAAGGCGACGGCGGAAGCCTTCCGCCAGGCCGGCTTCAAGGCCCTGCCCGACCAGAACGGCACCTTCGAGGATGGCTTCTTCCCGCTGACCGTGAACGTGACCGAGACGCGCGTCTCGGCGGCCATCGGCTACCTCGATGCCGATACGCGCGCGCGGGCGAACCTGACCATCAGCACCGAGACGCAGGTGATGGGGCTGGTCTTCGAGGGCACGCGCTGCGTGGGCGTGCGTGCGCTGGTGCGCGGGCAGGAACAGGAATTCCGCGGGCGCGAGATCATCCTGTCGACCGGGGCCATCCATTCGCCGGCGCACCTGATGCGCGCGGGCATCGGCCCGGCTGCGCACCTGCGCGAGCGTGGGATCGAGGTGCTGGCCGACCTGCCTGGCGTGGGGCAGGGGCTGATGGACCACCCGGCCATCTCGCTCTCCTCCTTCGTGAAGCCCGAGGCGCGGCTGAACCGCACCGACCTGCGCCGCCACATGCTGGTGGGGCTGCGCTTTTCCTCCGGGATCGAGGGCGCGCCCGAGGGCGACATGTTCATGTCGGTCGCCAGCAAATCCGCCTGGCATGCGGTAGGCGAGCAGATCGCCTCGATGCTGACCTGGGTGAACAAGACCTATTCGCAGCGCGGCCAGGTGCTGCTGAAATCCACCGACTGGCGGGAGCATCCGGAGGTCGAGTTCAACCTGCTGTCGGACCGCCGCGACCTCGAACGGCTGATGATCGGCTTCCGGCTGGCGGCATCCCTGGTGCTGAGCCCGCCACTGGCCGCGGTGACCACCGACCCCTTCCCGGCGGCCTATTCCGACCGCGTGCGACGGATCGGCGTGGTGAATACGAAGAACCGCATCCTGACCTCGATCATCGCGAAGTTCCTCGATGGCCCGGGCTTCCTGCGATCGGCCTTCATCGACCGCTTCGTCATCGAGGGGTTCCGCTTCCGCGAGGTGATGGAGGATGACGAGGCGCTGGAGGCCTTCATCCGCAAGGCCACCATCGGCGTGTGGCATGCCTCGTGTTCGTGCCGCATGGGGGCGGATGGCGACCCGATGGCGGTGGTGGACGCCGCCGGGCGCGTGCGCGGCGTGGACGGGCTGCGTGTGGTCGATGCCTCGGTCTTCCCGGTGGTGCCGTCCGCCAACACCAATTTCCCGACCCTGATGACGGCCGAGAAAATGGCCGACGCCATTCTTGCGCGGTCGAACTGAACCGCCGCGTCACGGACCCCCTTGGCGCCCTATCCCCAGGCCGGGCATGCTGCGTCCAGGCCGCCCGAACCTGGACGGCTTCAGGGACATCAACGGGAGACAGGGACTATGACAGGACTTCGCACCCGCATCGCGGGTGTGGCCGCCGCGGCGGTCTTCGCCTTCGCCGGCCAGGCGATCGCCCAGGGCGCCGCCGGCCCCGATACCGTAGGCGCCATCCGCGCCCGCGGGTCGCTGGTCTGCGGCGTGGCCATCAATTCGGCCGGCTTCGCGCTGCCCGACAGCCGCGGCGAGTTCCGTGGCCTGGACGTCGACACCTGCCGCGCCGTCGCCGCCGCCATCCTGGGCGACGCCACCAAGGTGCGCTTCGTGCCGAACACCGCCGTGCAGCGCTTCCCCATGCTGCAGTCGGGCGAGCTGGATATCCTGGTGCGCAACACGACCTGGACGCTGGGGCGCGAAACGTCGCTCGGCCTCGCCTTCGCCGGCATCAATTTCTATGACGGCCAGGGCTTCATGGTGCGGCGCAACGCCAACGTCACCTCGGCCCGCCAGCTCGATGGCGCCACGGTCTGCGTGCAGCCGGGCACCACCACGGAACTGAACCTGGCGGATTATTTCCGTACCAACCGGATGCGCTTCACGCCGGTGGTGATCGAGAGCGTCGAGGAAATCCGCGCCGCCTTCGTCTCGGGCCGCTGCGACGCCTATACCAACGACGCCTCCTCGCTCGCGTCGTTCCGCGCGACGCAGCAGAACCCGAACGACTTCGTGCTGCTGCCCGAGATCATCTCGAAGGAGCCGCTCGGCCCCACCGTGCGCAAGGGCGACTGGCGCTTCTTCGACATCGTGCGCTGGTCGCTGTTCGCGCAGATCGCTGCCGAGGAACTCGGTGTGACCAGCGCGAATGTCGAGGAGATGCAGCGCACCAGCACCAACCCGGACATCCAGCGCCTGCTGGGCCGCACCGGCGACCTGGGCCGCTCGATGGGCCTGGAGAATGACTGGGCGGTGCGCATCATCCGCCAGGTCGGCAACTACGGCGAGATGTACGAGCGCAACATCACCCCGATCGGCATTCCGCGCGGGGTGAACAACCTGTGGAACAATGGCGGGCTGCACTACGCGCCGCCGATCCGCTGAACGCGGCCATCGTCGCGTGATGGGGAAGGGGGCCGCGAGGCCCCCTTTTTCGTGCGCTCAGCCGGCCGGCGGCGGGGCCACCGGCAGGGCAGGGCTATAGGGCTCGATCCGGTAGGTCTCCTGCCGCAGGATCGACACCCGTGCCGTGGTCGCATAGCGGGTCGAGCCATCCGGCGCGCGGCCGACGATGTAGCGCCAGGCGCCGAGCTGGCCCTGCGAGGCCAGGGTGCGTCCGATCCGCTCCGCCTCCGCGCCGCTGCCCATTGCCGCCAGTTCGGCCGGCGTCAGCCCGATGATGATGTCGTCGCGCTGCGAGACCACGCGGAACAGGCGGATCGCGGGGGCCGGGGCCTGTGCCGCGGCGCCGCCGGCAAGGGCGAGCAGCGGCACGGCCAAGATGATTCGGCGGGATGGTCGGTTCATGCGGCATCCTCCAGGGCAGGCGCGGCGGCGCACCTGTGCCGCCGATGCTACGCCGGCCATGGCAGGAGGCGAGCCCCCCGACCACGCCCCGGCCAGAACGCGAAAGGGGCGGCAGGTTGCCCCGCCGCCCCTCCGCATTGATCCAGGCCGAGGTCAGCCGACGGTCAGCCGGCGCTCCGTGACCTGTTGCTTCATCGACTTCTGCAGCTTCTCGAAGGCGCGCACCTCGATCTGGCGGACGCGTTCGCGGGAGATGCCGTATTGCTGTGAGAGTTCCTCCAGCGTCGTCGGCTCCTCCTTGAGGCGGCGTTCGATCAGGATGTGGCGCTCGCGTTCGTTGAGCGTCTTGAGCGCGCCGTTGAGCAGGTCGCGGCGGTTGGACATGTCCTCCCGCTCGGCGAGTTCGCTCTCCTGGCTCTCGCCGTCGTCGACCAGCCAATCCTGCCATTCGCCCTCGCTGTCGGCGCGCACGGGCGCGTTCAGGCTCTGGTCGGAACTGGCCAGGCGGCGGTTCATGCTGATCACGTCCTGCGCGGGCACCGCCAGCGCATGAGCGATCTTCGCCACCTGTTCGTCCTTCAGGTCGCCTTCCTCGAGCGCGGACATCTGCGCCTTCAGCCGGCGCAGGTTGAAGAACAGCTTCTTCTGCGCCGCCGTGGTGCCCATCTTCACGAGCGACCAGGAGTGCAGGATGTATTCTTGAATGGCCGCGCGAATCCACCACATGGCGTAGGTGGCAAGGCGGAAGCCGCGCTCCGGGTCGAAGCGCTTCACCGCCTGCATCATGCCCACGTTGCCTTCGGAGATCAGCTCGCCCACCGGCAGGCCATAGCCGCGGTAGCCCATCGCGATCTTGGCCACCAGACGCAGGTGGGAGGTGACCAGCTTGTGGGCGGCCTTCTCGTCGCCCTGGTCCTTCCAGCGGCGGGCGAGCGAGAGCTCTTCCTCCGGCGCCAGCATGGGGAACTTGCGGATGTCCTGCAGATAGCGGGAGAGGTTGCCCTCGGTCGCCATCGGGATCGACATGGAAGCCATGGTCTTATCTGCCTCCTGAACCGGGTGGGCCGCCCCAAGATGGCGGGGCCCGCGCCGGCCGAAAACTCGGTTGCGTCGCCTTCCTCAGGGCCCGCGCCATGGGCCGCCAGCACCGGTGCTATCCGGGGCTGACCGGATGGGGCGCTTTCGAGGCACCCTTTGGAATCCGACAACGCATTTTTAGCGCCCGAGGTTGCACTGCGCAAGAAAAACCGAGTGCAATAGTCGGGTTACTGGCTGTTACCGTCCAGCAACGCAACCAGCGCCGCGAAGTCCTTCGGCGGCGGGCTAGCGAAGGTTAGCGCCTCGCCGGTGACCGGATGGTTGAAGCCCAGCGTGGCGGCGTGCAGCGCCTGGCGCGGGAAGGCCAACAGGGCCCCGCGTGCGGGTTCGGGCAGCAGGCGGGCGGCCCCGGGGGTGCGGCGCAGGTAGACCGGGTCCCCCACGATGGGGTGGCCAAGATGCGCCAGGTGGACGCGGATCTGGTGCGTGCGCCCGGTCAGCAGCCGGCATTCCACCAGCGACACCGCCGCCCCCCAGGCGCGCTGCACCGCGTAGCGGGTGGTGGCGGGCTTGCCGCCGCGATCGACCACCGCCATCCGCTTGCGGTCGCCGGGATGCCGGCCGATCGGTGCGGAGACCTCGCCGCTGGTGGGCGAGGGCAGGCCCCAGGCCAGCGCCAGGTAGGCGCGGTCCAGGTCGCGCGCGGCGAAGGCCTCCGACAGGGTGCGATGGGCGCGTTCGGTCTTGGCGGCGACCATGACGCCGGATGTGTCCTTGTCGAGGCGGTGCACGATGCCCGGGCGTTTTTCCCCGCCGATGCCCGGCAGGTCGTCCCCGGCATGGGCGAGCAGCGCGTTGACCAGCGTGCCGTCGAGGTTGCCCGGGGCCGGATGCACCACCAGGCCGGCGGGCTTGTCGATGACAATCAGGTCCTGGTCCTCGAACAGGATGGTGAGCGGGATGGCCTGGGGCAGCGGCGTGGCGGCGATGGGTTCCGGGATGTCGATGGCGTAGCGGGCGCCGGCGCGCACGGTCTCGGACGGGTCGGTCAGCGGCGTGCCGTCGCGCGAGGCGTGGCCGGCTTCGATCAATGCCTTGACGCGGGAGCGCGAGAGCGAACCTATCGCATCCGCGAGGTAACGGTCGGCGCGCATGCCGGCGGCCTCGGGCGGGGCGAGGGTTTCGACGCGCCCGGCGGCATTCGGCGAGGGGGTTGGGGTGGCTGCGCTCAAGGCATTGGTGATCGGGATGGGGGTGCTCATTGTCGCGGGCACCGTGACGCTGGTGGTGCTGATCGTCCAGCGGTCCGGGGTTGGGCCCGACGGGCGCGCGGGCGTCGCGGCGGGCGCTTCCCTGGGCGAGCCCGAGGGTAGCCGCATCGGCGGGATTGCCGCGACCGCCGGCGCGGTGGCGATCTGGGTGGTGCGCCCCGATGGCGACCGGGTGGTACTGGTGGACCCGGCCAACGGGCGGCGCACCGGCGAGGTGCGACTGCGGGATTGAGAGGGCTGCGGTCGTGGCGCATCGCAAGGAGAGCCTGCCCGAGAAGCCCTGCGCGGCTTGCGGGCGGCCGTTTGCCTGGCGGCGCAAATGGGCGCGGGTGTGGGAGGAGGTGCGTTTCTGCTCCGATGCCTGCCGGGATGGGCGACGGGCGGCGGCGCGGGCGCGGGTGGGTGCTGCGAAGAAGGGTGCTTGATCCGGGCGTGGCGGGGGGCTAGAAGCGCGCCTCCGGCCAGGGTCCCCTTCGTCTAGAGGCCTAGGACACCGCCCTCTCACGGCGGTAACAGGGGTTCGAATCCCCTAGGGGACGCCATCTGTGGCGCATAAACCACTGATGTTCCTCAGTATTCAGTTGAGCCGCCGCACTTTACCCCCATTTCCACCCCCATCGTTGCCAGAGATAGCACTGGATGAGGGTAGACGATAACTGCGCTATCGGTGGCACCGGTGGTAGGCAAAAACCTGAGCGATTGAGAGAAGCGCATCCGCGCCGGGTGCGAAGGTACGCACTGACAGCAGTTGGTTCGCATCTCCACGCGCGCGAAGGTGCGTACCTTCCGTTGTTGCAAGCTCGCACCATCGGGCGTTACCTGCTCGGGGGGACGGAGGCAGGGCTCGGCGCGGCGCTCGGACAGCACCGGAGGTTGAGGAATTAGCGCACAATGGCTGCGGCACCCATCATTGAGTTGCCGCACGATTCCACTGCGATCCGGCTGCCTGATGATACACAAACGGCCACACCGCCTCGACTTTCCCGTCCCATAGTTCTTGCGGGTAGGGATCTTGAGACCTGTGCGCGGAAGGCTTGCGGCCTGGCGTGCTGACTGATTCTCTGTGCTGCGCGACGCGGGGAGCGGGCGGCATGGCACATCGCACCATCGGT
>LNEW01000075.1 GCA_001464375.1 Rhodospirillales bacterium Ga0074136
GGCGGCTACAACGAGAAGGTGAGCGCGGCGCGCGCCCGCAGCGAGGTGCTGACGCGGAAGGTCCAGACCGGCTTCGACCCCGACACCGGCAAGCCGGTCTTCGAGGAACAGCCCTTGGCGCTCGAGCACTTGCCGATGATCGTGGTGGTGATCGACGAGATGGCCGATCTGATGATCGTGGCCGGCAAGGAGATCGAGGCTGCGGTGCAGCGCCTGGCGCAGATGGCGCGTGCGGCGGGTATCCACGTCATCATGGCGACGCAGCGCCCGTCGGTGGATGTCATCACCGGCACCATCAAGGCGAATTTCCCGACGCGGATTTCCTTTCAGGTGACGTCGAAGATCGACAGCCGCACCATCCTGGGCGAGCAGGGGGCTGAGCAGCTGTTGGGCCAGGGCGACATGCTGCACATGCCCGGCGGGCAGCGCGTGGCGCGCGTGCACGGCCCGTTTGTGAGCGACACCGAGGTGGAGCGTGTGGTGGCGTTCCTGCGTGAGCAGGGCGAGCCGCAATATGTCGAGGAAGTCACCGAGGAATTGGACGAGGATGGCGCGGGTGCGCTGCCGGGGATGCTAGGCGGCAACACCGATGGCGAGGCGTCGCTGTATGACCAGGCGGTGGCGCTGGTGACGCGGGAGGGCAAGGCCAGCACGTCGTTTGTCCAGCGGCACCTGAACATCGGCTACAATCGGGCGGCGAAGCTGATCGAGCAGATGGAGAAGGAAGGCGTGGTGGGCGCGGCCAACCATGTGGGGAAGCGGGAAGTGTTGGCGCCGGGGCCAAGGGATTAGCCGCAGCTAAGCCGTCGTCCGACACATTGGTGCATTTGACATTTCTTCCCGAGCTACCCCGGTAATCTTTATGGAAGTGGAGACCGAACAATGGGCCGGCTGCCGTTTCTGTTCATCTCATGCCTAATCGTATCCGCCTGTATAAATCCTCGTTCTTATCCTGACCCAAGTGTCCCCCCTATTAGTTATGAGGATGTGCAGAGAATTCCTAATCCTATTCGTGCCACCGTAGTTGTTCAATTTCAGCGGCAGGGCCAGCCATACCCGCGCGCTGAACCGGAGATTCGCGACACCGTGCTTCGAACGCTACGGGGAACGGGCGTGATAATGCCGAGCGAAGGTCCGGTCGACGGTACGATCACTATACTTCTCAACAATGTCGGTGATACAAGTGATGCCGTCGCGAGAGGAGTCGGAACGGGACTCACTTTGGGCGCAGTAGGCAGTACAGTGCGCGACGGCTACGAAATGACCGTCACAATAGCCACGAGTATTGGAACTGCTTCGCGGTCCGGCATTCGTCACGGAATGTTCACCGCAATCGGGAACACGAGCCTTCCGGCAGGTGTTCAGCCGGCACCACCAATAATTGCGGTTCAAAAGGTGATTGAGGCAATGCTCTTAGCTGCCTTGCGGGATATGCAACAATCCGGTGAGCTAAGTCGTTTGCTAAATCCGCGTGTGGCTGGTCTCGCTCTAAATCGGTGAGCCCAGCGGGACTGCCTGGCCCCGCGGCCGGGCTGCCAGCCCTGTCGGCGGGTCACAATCCGAACTGCTATCGCACCCGGTCACCATTCTGACCCAAGCTACCCCTGCCGCCGGCGCCGCGCCCGCCGGAACGCAAACACCAAATGCGCCGCATACCCGCCCGCCGCGATGCCCACCACCACCCAGGCCAGAGGTTCGACCCACTTCTCCACCCGGTCGTAGTGTTCCTCGAGGAAGTACCCCGCCAGCGCCAGGAAGGTCAGCCACACCGCCGACCCCAGCGCCGTCCACAGGTAGAAGACGCTGCGCGGGATCTCGACCATGCCCGCCGGCACCGAGATCAGCGTCCGCACCCCCGGCAGCATCCGCCCGAAGCACAGCGCCAGCGGCCCCCAGCGCTTCAGCAGCCCGGTCGCGCGATCGAGGTCCTCCTCCTCCACCGCGAACCACTTGCCGTAGCGCGCCACCAGCGGGCGGAAGCGCTCGACACCCAGCCAGCGCCCCAGCTCGTACCACGCGATGTTGCCCACCAGCGTGCCGGCCACCGCCGCCAGCAGCAGCCACACCAGCGACAATTCTCCCCGCGCCGCGGCGAAGCCGGCCGCCGCCATGATGATCTCGGACGGGATCGGCGGGAACAGGTTCTCCAGCACCATCAGCGCGAAGACGCCGGGGTAGCCCCAGGCCGCCATCAGGTTCGACACCCACGCGAACATCTATTCCACCCTGAACAGCGAGAGCGTGACCCAGCGCCCGCGGACGTAGTTCAATCCGGTGACCGAACCGAGCTCCCGCACGGCCAGCCCCCGTTCCGCCGCGGCGCGGCGGAAGGCCGCTTCCTGCCGGTCGTTCACGGCGGCAATGCGGCCGGGGCCGTCCGCCAGGAAGGCAGACGCATCCGCGCCGTCGCGCAGCAGCCGGATGCCGCCGCCCATGGCGAATTGCAGCGATGGCTCGTGGTGCCCGACCACGCCGAAGCGGTCGGCGGGCAGCCCGGGCGCGACCTCCGCCACCGTCGCGGCCAGGCGGGGCGAGAGCCACACCGCCTGCAGGCGCGGGATCACGCCCTCCAGCACCGCCGCATAGACCGGCACCACCAGGATCGCCCCGGCCAGCGCGGCGCGGCCCCACTCGGCGCGCCGCGCCATGCCCACCAGCACCCAGGTCATGACGATGCCCGCGGCCAACCCGGCCAGCGCGAAGGGCTCGATCCGCCCTTCCACCCGGAACACCGCGAAGCCCGCCAGCAGCGGCAGCCCGGTCGCGACACCGCCCAGCGCGATGCCGCCCAGCCAATCCACCCAGCGCGGCGGCGCCCGGCGCAGCGGGTCGAGCGCCCAGCGCGCGCCCAGCAGCATCAGCGCCGGAAACGCCGGCAGCGTGTAGTGCGGCAGCTTGGTCGCCACCGCCTCGAACACCAGCCAGGTCGGCACCGCCCAGGCCAGCAGGAAGCGCACCGCGGGCTGCATCCGGTCGGTCCAGGACCCCGGCAGCGCGCGGATCACGATCCAGGCGGACGGAAAGGCGGTGATGCCGAAGATCGCGGCATACATCCCCGGCGGGCCCCAATGCGCTTCCTCGCCGGAACTCACCTTGCCCAGCATGTCGCCGCCGATCGCCTCGGCGAAGAAGCGCCCCTCGGTGGCGATGCCGATGGCGACGAACCACGGTGCCGCGAACAGCACCATCAGCGGGATGCCCCAAGCCGGGCGCAGCGCTGCCAGCCAGGGCGCGCGCAGCCGCCACCAGCGCGCGCGGGACGTGCGGTCCATCACCGCCAGCGTGATGCCCGCCAGCAGCGGCACCATCGGCGCGATCGGGCCCTTGAGCAGCACGCCAAGGCCCAGCACCGCCCAGAACGCCGCCGCGGCCCGGGCGGAAAACGTCTCGGGCGCAAGGTAGGCGCGCCCCATCAGCCCCATGGCAATGGTGATGCTGGCCAGCATCGCGGCATCGGTCTTGGCGATGTGCGTCTCGACCACCAGCACCATGCACGGTGCCAGCATGGCCGCGGCAATGAAGGCCGCCCGCCGCCCGACCAGGAGGCGACCGAGCAGGCCGGTCGCCAGCACCGCCGCCAGCGCCCCCAGCAGCGAGGGCAGCCGATACGCCCAGATGCTGTCGCGCGCGGGAAGGCCCACCGCCTCCAGCGCATGCACCACCCCGGCCTGCGCCCAATGGATGCCGGCAGGCTTCTTGTTGCGTTCGACGTCGCCGAGGCGGATGCGCACGTAGTCGCCGCTGTCGACCATCTGGCGCGTGGCCTGGGCGAAACGCGATTCGTCGCGGTCGCCGGGCGGGATGGTGAAGAAGCCCGGCAGCCACAGCAGCAGGCACAGCGCGGCGAGCCACAGGGCCGGCCATCGCGTCTCGGGCAGCCGGTCGAGGAAGGCAGCAGCGCGCATCGCGCGGGGCGTCTAGCACGCGTGCTTGCGCGGTGCCATGAAGCGGGGGCGCTGCCCCGGCATCCCCGCCGGGGGGCAGGCGTGCCCTCCGGACCCCGCGAGACCTTGGCCCCTCCCCCGCCTGGACTGCCCACACGACGCGCGGCGCGCGACCTGCTGGACGCGACGCTCGAACAGCACCGGCCGCTGGAGGAGGCGCTCGACGCGCTGCCCGGCCGGCTGGACCCGCGCGACCGCGCGGCGGCACACCGCATCGCCGCCATGGTGCTGCGCCGCCTGGGCAGCATCGACGAGGTGCTGTCGCCCTTCCTGCGCCGCGAACCGCCACCGCCGGCCCGCCACGCCCTGCGCATCGGCGCCGCCGAGCTGCTGCTGCTGGAGACACCGCCGCACGCCGCCGTCGCCACCGCCGTGGACCTGGCGCCAAAGGCCTTCGCCGGGCTGGTGAACGCCGTGCTGCGCAAGGTCGCGACGGAAGGGCCGGCGGCACTGGAGGGGCTCGACGCGCCGCGCCTCGACACCCCGGCCTGGCTGTGGTCGGCCTGGCATGCCGCCTATGGCCCGGCGGTGCGCGCCATCGCCGAGGCGCATCGCGGCCCGGCGCCGCTCGACCTTACCCCCGCACCGGGCGCCGAGCCGCCCTCCGGCGCCGAAATCCTGCCGACCGGCACCTGGCGCATGGCGCCGGGCACCCGCGTGACCGACCTGCCGGGCTTCGCCGAGGGCCGCTTCTGGGTGCAGGACGCCGCCGCCGCCCTGCCGGCGCTGCTGCTGAACGCGCAGCCCGGCGAACGCATCGCCGACCTCTGTGCCGCGCCCGGCGGCAAGACCGCGCAGCTCGCCGCCGCCGGGGCCGAGGTCACGGCGGTCGAACGCGACACGACCCGGCTCGCGCGACTGGCCGAGAACCTGGCCCGGCTGGGCCTGCCCGCCACCATCGTCCAGGCCGATGCCGCCGCCTGGACACCGCCCGCGCTCTTCGATGCCATCCTGCTGGATGCGCCCTGCACCGCCACCGGCACAATCCGCCGCCACCCCGACGTGGCGCATGCCAAGCGCGCGCGGGACGTGCCGGCGGGCGCGCAGGCGCAGGCCCGGCTGCTGGCCGCCGCCGCGAAGATGCTGAAGCCCGGCGGGCGGCTGGTCTTCGCGACCTGTTCCCTGCAGCCGGAGGAAGGCGAGGCGCACCTGGCGCGCGCGGCCGCGCTGGGCCTCGAACTTATGCCCTGGACTGCCGCCGACCTGCCGGGGTTGCCGGAGGCGATCACGGCGGCGGGCTGCCTGCGCACCCGGCCGGATTTCTGGCCGGCGCGCGGTGGCATGGACGGGTTCTTCGCGGCGCGCTTCCGCCGCGCGGGCTGACTCGCCGCCCCGGTCAGTTTTTCGCGGCGGCCAGTTTGCGGACCGTGCGACGACGCGGCGCCGGCGCCTTCCGAGCCGGTCCGCCGCCAGCCAATCCGCCGGCGGACGCCGTCGACGCCACGGCGCGCAACGCCACCAGGTCCGGCAGGCGGAGCAGCGCAGTGCGCATCAACAGGTCTCGGCGGATGGACATCGGTTCGCGAATCCGGTGGGCGATTTGGGGCGCAACGCTTGCACACCATCATCCGTTGCATCTGAACCACTTCACGATGGCCGAACCGTGACATTGCGCACGGGGACGGATCGGGCAGCAGCGCAGGCCCGTGAGGGCGCCGCCCCGCGCCTCCAAAACCCGCCTTGCCGGGCGGCGCGGCGTCAGGCTGCGCCCTGGCGGGCCGCCGCGTCGCGCAGCGCGGCCATCGCCTCGCCGCGCTGGCGGATGCCGGCGACCGGCACCGGCAGCCCGGCCTCGGCCAGCGCCTGCATGACCCAGGTGTTGCAGGTGAAGCCCAGGGCGTAGCGCCGGCGCGCGGGCAGCAGCAGCCATCCGCCACCCGGCGGCGCCGGCGCCAGCGGTCCGGCGATGCTGCCCAGGATGAAGGCCGCGAGGGCGTCCAGGCCGCCCTGCGGCAGGCGCAGGGCCACGCTCTCCTCGGCGCCGGCCGGCAGGGGGCCGGCGGTGGCACGCACCGAGACCACCGCCGGGCCGCCGGTGATGGCGCCCAGCGCCTCGGTGAAGCCGGGCCGGTCGGCGCGCATCCAGTCCTCCAGCCCGAAGCCGAAGGCGAAAGCCGCGGCCAGCGGCGCGCCGGCGGCCAGCGGCGCGAGCACCCCGGCACGCACCCCGGCGGCGGGCAGGCACAGGTCGGTGTGCCAGGCCTCCGCCGCCACGGCGATGCTCTCCGCCCCGAAGGGCCGCGGCGCGGGGGCGGGGCCCGGCGCGGCGCAGGCGCCGGCCAGGGCCGCAGCGAGCAGCGTTCGGCGCGGCGCGGTCGCGGGCGGTGAATCAGGCCGCAAAGAGAAGTCCTTTCTTCATCAGGGGGTATTTCTTGCTCGCCATAGATTTTCCAACTATTCCGGTGCTGAGAAGAACCAAGGCCTTGCCCGTGAGCCGCAAATTCGAACCCGACCATACCGACCGCGCCATATTGCGCCTGATCCAGAAGGATGCCGCGCTGTCCCTGGCCGATATTGCCAAGGAGGTCGGGCTGACCCCCACCCCCTGCTGGAAGCGCATCCGACGAATGGAGCAGGAGGGCGTCATCATCGGCCGGGTGGTGCTGGTGGACCCCGAGAAGGTGGGCCTTGGCGTGTCGGTCTTCGTGGCGATCGAGACCGGGGACCATTCCGCCGCCTGGATCGAACGCTTCGCCGCCACCGTCGCGAACCTGCCCGAGATCGTGGAATGCTGGCGCCTGGGCGGCGACGTGGACTACCTGCTGCGGGTGGTCGTGCCGGACATGGCGGCCTTCGACACCTTCTATCGTCGCCTGACGGCGGATGTGCCGAGCCTGCGCAAGGTGACGTCGCGGTTTGCGATGGAGCGGGTGAAATCGACGACCGCCCTGCCGATCTGATCCCGGCGGCACCAAATGCAGGCCGGCCGGCGGCGCCGCGCAGATTTCCTTTGACCGCCATTGCCGGATAGGTGAAAGCCGCGCCCGCAATGGGGCGGGCCGATCCGCTCGCGAGAGGCTCCGCTTGACCCGCGCGACAGCGCACCCCGCCCGCCTGGTGCCGCTCGGCTTCCTGGCCGCCATCCTGGCCGGCACCCTGCTGCTGATGCTGCCCATCGCGCGCGAGGGGCCGGGGGCCGCACCCATCCTGACAGCCCTGTTCACCGCGACCTCGGCGGTTTCGGTCACCGGGCTCGCGGTGGTGGATACGGCCACCTACTGGACCGGCTTCGGGCGCGGCGTGATCCTGGCGCTGATACAGATCGGCGGCTTCGGCATCATGAGCAGCGCGACGCTGCTCGGCCTGGTGGTGGCGCGGCGGTTGCGGCTCACGACACGGCTGGTGGCGCAGGCCGAGACCGGTGTGCTGGCGCTGGGCGACATCGCCGCGGTGCTGCGCCTCGTGATCCTGACGACGGTGACGGTGCAGGTGCTTGTCACCGCCGCGCTGACGCTCCGGCTGCGGTTCGGCCACGGGATGACCTGGCTTGACGCCGCCTGGCACGGGCTGTTCCAGGCGGTCTCGGGCTTCAACAATGCGGGCTTCTCCACCTGGTCGGACAGCCTTATCGGCTTCGCGGCGGACCCCTTCGTGCTGGCACCGATCTGCTTCGCCGTGGTGGTGGGGGGCCTTGGCATCCCGGTGCTGTTCGACCTGCGCCGCGACCTGCGCCGGCCGGGGCGCTGGACGCTGCACACCAAGCTCACGCTGCTCGGCCTCGCGGTGCTGCTGCCCGGCGGCGCGACCGGGGTGCTGGCCTATGAATGGGGCAATCCGGCCACGCTCGGCGCCCTGCCGCCGGCCGAACGCGTCATGAACGCGCTGGTGCATTCCGTCATGCTCCGCACCGCGGGCTTCAACACGGTCGATGTGGGGCAGATGCGCGACGAGACGCTGGCGCTGTCCTGGGGGCTGATGCTGATCGGCGGCGGCAGCGCCGGCACCGCGGGCGGCATCAAGGTGACCACCTTCCTGCTGCTGGGCCTGGTTGTCTGGGCGGTGCTGCGCGGGGAACCGGATGCCAGCGCCTATGGCCGGCGCGTCGCGGTCGAGACGCAGCGCCAGGCGCTGGCCCTGGTGCTGCTCGCGGTGGGCACGGTCGGGCTCGGCGTGATGGCGCTGCTGAGCGTGACGGAGTTCGCGCTGCGCGACGTGATATTCGAAGCCGTCTCGGCCTTCGCCACCGTGGGTCTGTCCACCGGCATCACGCCGCAGCTGCCGCCCGCCGCGCAGGGCATTGTCATCCTGCTGATGTTCCTGGGCCGTGTCGGCGTCGTGACCATCGGCGCCGCGCTGGCCCTGCGTGCCGCCCGAGCCCCCTATCGCTACCCAGAGGAGCGCCCCATCGTTGGCTAGGCACCCTTCCAGCGACGCCGTCGTCGTCATCGGCCTCGGTCGCTTCGGCGGCGCGGTCGCGCAATGCCTTACGGAACTCGGGCACGAGGTGCTCGGCATCGACGAGGATGCCGCCATCGTGCAGTCCTGGGCGGACCGACTCACGCATGTCGTGCAGGCGGACACCACCGACAGCGCGACGCTCACGCGCCTCGGCGTGCAGGACTTCCCGCGCGCCGTGGTGGCGATCGGCACGGATATCGAGGCGAGTGTGCTGACCGTGCTCGCGCTGACCGAACTCAGCATGCGCGACATCTGGGCCAAGGCGCTCAGTTCCAAGCATGGCCGCATCCTCGAGCGCACCGGCGCGCACCACGTGATCTACCCCGAGGCCGACATGGGCCGGCGCGTGGCGCACCTGGTCGCGAGCAAGATGATCGATTTCATGGAGCTCGATGACGGCTTCGCCATCTGCAAGACACGCGTCCCGGCCGAGGCCGCCGGCCGGACGCTGGCGGATTGCGCCCTGCGCCGACGCTACGGCATCACCGTTGTGGGCGTGAAGCGCCCCGGCACGGGCTTCACCCATGCCACGCCCGAAACTGTGGTGGAGGCCGGGGACACGCTGATCATCTCCGGCACCAACGAGCAGGTCGAGGCCTTCGCGGCATCGACCTGAGGGGTCGTGCGCCGGGCGCCCCGACACCCGCGCAGCGCCAGGCCCCGCAATGCAAGCGCCCTCCAGCCCCCCGGCCGGTCCAGGGCCCCGGCTGGGTCTCGGGGGCAGCGCCGCGCCGCGCGGTTGTCCCCCCCCGTCACAAACCGCTACAACACCCGCGTGCCCGCGCCGCTGATCGCCCCCTCGCTGCTCGCCGCCGACTTCGCCCGCCTGGGCGAGGAGGTCGAAGCCGTCGCCGCTGCCGGCGCCGATTGGCTGCACCTCGACATCATGGACGGGCATTTCGTGCCCAATATCTCCTTCGGGCCGGTCGTGGTGAAGGCGCTGCGCAAGCGTGCCGCCATCCCCTTCGACGTGCACCTGATGATCGCGCCGGCCGACCCGTATCTCGCGGCCTTCGCCGAGGCCGGCGCCGACTGGATCAGCCTGCACCCCGAGGCCGGGCCGCATCTGCACCGCTCGCTCCAGACCATCCGCGCGCTGGGCAAGAAGGCGGGGGTGGTGCTGAATCCGGCCACGCCGGTCGATTGCGTGGCGCATGTGCTCGACATCACCGACCTGATCCTGGTGATGGCGGTGAACCCGGGCTTCGGCGGGCAGTCCTTCCTGCATTCCCAACTGGTCAAGATCGCCGAACTCCGGCGGATGATCGATGCATCGGGCTGCGACATCCGCCTGCAGGTGGATGGCGGCGTGACGGCGCAGACGGCGCCGCAATGCCTGGCCGCCGGCGCCGATGTGCTGGTGGCCGGCACCGCGGTGTTCGGGCAGGCGGATTACGCCGCCGCCATGGCCGGGCTGCGCGGCACCCGGCGGGCGGCGGCATGATCAACATCCTGCGCGGCGCGCGGCAGAAACTGGCGCGGCTGCGCCCGGTGCGGGTGCCCGATGCACCGGCGCGGGCGTTTCGCGACCTGTGGCCCGGCGATGCCGCGCGCGGGGCGCGGCTGCTGCGCGGCGAGTTCGAGACCGCGGGCACCGCCCGGCCGCTGCGCATCGGCCTGGCCGGCGCCGAGGGCTGGGATGCGCCGTCGGGTTCGGTCACCTGGCGCGCCGCGGCGCATGGCTTCGCCTGGATGCGCGACCTGCGTGCGCTCGGCACCGATGCGGCCAGGCTGCATGCGCGGGCCCTGACCGCCGATTGGCTCGCCCGTGGCGCCGAGGAAGCGGTGGCGGATGCGCCTGAGGTGATGGGCTCGCGCCTGTCCGCCTGGCTCGGCCACTGGGATTTCTTCGCCGCCACCGCCGAGGACCAGTTCCGTCGCGCGGTGATGACGCGCATGGCGCAGGATGCCCGCGACCTGTCCAACGCCCTGCCGGCCGAGGCCGAGCACCGCGGCGCGCTGGCCGCGCTGAAGGGTGCCATGGCGGCGGCGATCGCGCTGGAGGAGGACGCCTATCTGCAACGCGCCGCGCGCTTCCTGCCGGCCGAGATCGAGCGCCAGTTTCACCCCGATGGCGGGCATGTGGAGCGCTCGCCGGCCATGCAGCTGGTGGCGTTGCAGGATCTGATCGAGATCCGCAACCTGATGCACGGCGCGGGCGTGGAGCCGCCGCCGCATCTGGCCGCGCTGCTCGATCGCGCCGCGCCGGCACTGCGGCTGTTCCGCCACGGCGATGGCGGGTTGGCGCTGTTCAACGGGACGCGGGATGAGTCCTCGGCGTTGATCGACCTGGTGCTGACGCAGGGGCAGGCGCGCGGGCGCGCGCCGCTCGATCTGCCCGAAAGCGGGTTCCAGCGCCTGCAGGCGGGGCGGACGCTGATCATCGCCGATACCGGCGCGCCGCCGACCGGGCGCACGGCGGCGGGCGCCGATGGCGGGTTGCCGGCGGGGGCGGATCGCTTCGCCCATGCCGGCACGCTGGCCTTCGAGATGTCGGTCGGGCGCGACCGGCTGGTCGTGAATTGCGGCGCCGCGCCGGCCGCCGAGGAAGCCTGGCGCGACGCGTTGCGCGCCACCGCGGCGCATTCCACGCTGATCCTGTCCGACACCAATTCGGCGGAGCTGCGCCCCGAGGGGCTGGGTCGTCGCCCCGAACAGGTCGAGACGGCGCGCCATGAATCGGCCGGCGCGCAATGGCTGGAAGCGAGCCATGACGGCTGGCGGCGCGCCTTCGGCGCGGTGCATCGCCGCCGGCTGTACCTGGCGGAATCCGGCGACGATCTGCGCGGCGAGGACATGATCGAGGTCGGCGGCGACGGCGTGGTGCCGTCCTTCACGCTGCGCTTCCATCTGCATCCCGGCGTCGTGGCGTCCTTGCTGCAGGACGAGAGCGCGGCGCTGCTGCGCCTGCCATCGGGCATCGGGTGGAAGCTGCGGGCGAAGAGTGCACGGGTGGCGCTGGAGGAGAGTGTCTACATCGGCGGGGAGCCGCGCCGGTCGTCGCAGGTTGTGCTGGTGGCGGACGAGGGCGAGGCGTCGGTGCAGTGGGCGATCACGCGGGTGTCGATGGCGGGGCCGGGTGAGGGATAGCGGCACCGCGCCTCAAGCCGAGAAGGTCGCGAGCGGCGGCTTCACGTGCGCCTGCCTGGGGCTTGTCGCGAAATCAGCAGCGCAGCAGTGGCACGGCGTCGGGCCTGCCGCGCCAGCGCCTCGCGCCGATCGCCGCCGCCATGGGCGAAGGCACCGCCCCGCCGCCTGACGACCGCGCCACCCACCGCACACCAGGCCCCACGCTTTTCACGCGACCCGCGTCATGCGCCACCGTCAGCCACTCATCGTCACGGCACCACCGTGAGTGACGATGCCAGCGTGTATTCGTCCGACCTTGGCGCATAGGCCAGCCCGCGACGCGTCGCCCAGATATTCACCTGGTGATGGACCGGCAGCACCGGCGCGTCCTCCATCGCGATGCGCATCGCCTCGCGCCACAGTCGCACGCGGTCCTGCTGATCCATCGCGACCACCGCGCGTTCATAAAGCCGGTCCACCGCCGTGTTGGAATACCCGTGCCGGTTCACGGTGCCCCAGCCGCGCGTGCGGTCCTCGGTCAGCAGGACCGGCGCGAAGATGTTGTTGGGTTCGTAGGCGCTGGATTGCCAGCCGGTCATCGCCGCCGAATAGGCCCGCTGCGAGGAGCGGGGGAAGAAGATGTTCGACGGCACCGCCTCGACCCGCACGCGGATGCCGATGCGCTGCCAGAAGCCGGCGACCGCCTGCAGGATGCGCTCGTCGTTCACATAGCGGTCGTTCGGGCCGGCAAACACCAGCGTGAAGCCCTGCGCCCAGCCGGCCTCGGCGAGCAGCGCGCGGGCGCGGGCCGGGTCGAAGGAGTCGGGCTTCAGCTCGGGGTCGGCGACACCCAGGCCGATCGCCTGCATCTGGCCGGCCGGCACCGACTGGCCCTCCATGATCTGGCTGCGGATCGCCTCGCGATCGATCGCGACCGACAGCGCGCGGCGCACCCGGGGATCGCGCAGCGGGTTTCGGTCCATCGGCCGTCCGTCGACATCGAAGACACCCGGCGAGACGTCGCGCGACACATCGAGCGCGATGTAGATCAGGCGCGTCCCCGGGCTGCGCCACACCGCGACGTTCGGGTCGCGCTCCAGCATGGCGACGTCGCGCGGCGGCACGATCTCGATCAGCTGCACATCGCCGGCGCGCAACGCCGCCACGCGCGAACTGTCGTTGGCGATGACGCGGAAGGTGATTCGCGAAAACGGCGAGGCCGGCCCGCGCCAGGCCGGGTTGCGTTCCAGCACCACGCGTTCGCCCTGGACGTATTGCACCAGGCGATAGCGGCCCGACCCGATGGCGGCGCGGCCGGCGTTGAAGTCCTGCGTCGTCGCCTCGCGCGCGATGCGTTCCGGCACGATCATCAGCGGCGGGATGTCCTCGGGCAGCAGTGGCGCGGGGCCGTGGGTGAGCAGCCGCACGGTGCGCGGGCCGGCGGCTTCCACGGCGCGCACGCGGTTGGTGTAGATGGTCAGCCGCCCCGGGCTGTTCGGCACGTTGGGCAGGCGCGCGATGGTGGCGGCGACATCGGCGGCGGTGACCGGCGTGCCGTCGGAGAACCGCGCTTCCGGGTGCAGATGGAAATCCCAGCCGGTGCCGTCGGGCAGCATCTCCCAGCGTTCGGCGAGTGCTGCGATGGTGCGGCTGTTCTCGTCGCGCCAGACCAGCGGTTCGAAGACGTGCTGCTGCACCATGAAGGATGGCGAGTGCGCGAAGAAATGCGGGTCGAAGCTGGCCGGCGGCGCGCCGAGCGCGATCGTCACCTCCCGCGGCGCCTGGGCGGCGGCCGCGAGCGGGATGCACATGGCGAGGGCCGTGAGGATGCTGCGCATGGTCCGTCTCCCGTGTCGTTCGGGAGAGGCTAGGGGGCGGCGGTGGTCGGCGTCAGCGAAAATCGGGCGCAGGCGCGTCCATGCCGGACGCGCGTCATGGCGCGCCGAACAGCCCGGCCACCTCCGGCGCGAAGCCACTGAGCACCCGGGCGCGGCGTGGGCGCGGGTTGCGTGGCATCAGCCCGGCCATCGCCTCCGCCAGCCGCACCGCGGCCTGCGTGCCATCGACCAGCGGCACGCCGATGCGCGGCTGCAGCAGCGGTGCGATCCCAGCCAGCGGCCCGCCGGCCAGGATCACGCACTCCGCGCCGTCCTGCTCCACGCTTTCGGCACACAGTGCGGCCAGCAGGTCGAGCCGTTCCTCCGCCACCCGCCCGGGGTCGCCGCTGAAGGCCGGGCCCATGCGGAATCCGGCGCAGCGCGACGCCAGGCCGTGATGCGCCAGGCATTCCTCGAACATCGGGCGCAGCGCGGCGGTGAAGGACACCACCCCGAAGCGCCGGCCGAGCATCGCGGCCGCGTGGAAGGCGGCCTCGCTGATGCCGAGCACCGGCACGTCCAGCAATTCCTTCGCGGCATCCAGGCCCGGGTCGCCGAAGCAGGCGATCACCGCGGCGTCGTACGTCCCGCGATGCTGCGCCAGCGCGGCGAGGGTGGCCGGCCCCGCCACCAGCCAATCCGCGCGCGTGACGATCAGCGGCAGGCCGAAGGGCGCGCTGACCGCGGTGATCTCGGTGCCCGGCGCCGCGATGGCGCGCGCCGCCGCGCCGATGCGTTCGGTCACCGCCGGCGTGGTGTTGGAATTGACCACCAGGATTCGCATTGCCCGACCCTTGCCATGTTGCAGCGCACACCTACCCCGTTGACCCGGCGTGCCACAAAGCGTCACAACACGGGGCCCAGTTCGAGGCAACGTCCAGGAAAAACGGCGCCGATCAACGGCGACAGGCCCGCTCCCTCGGAAGAAGGAGCGGGCCTTGTGTTTTGGGGCGGCCTGCGATGCGCCGCGATCCCTTCCCGCCGCTCGCCGAAGGCGGCACCCTGGTCCCGATACCGATCACGGCGAGGGGGAAACCATCCAATGAAGCCTGCTGCACTCGTCACCGGCGCGCGGCGCGGGATCGGGCGCGCCACCTGCGTGGCCCTGGCCGAGAAGGGCTTCGACGTGGTCGGCGCCGACATCAGCGAGGACGGCGTGGAGCAGACGCGCGCGGCGGTGCTGGCCGCCGGCGGCAGCTTCGTGTTCGTGCAGGCCGATGTCGGCGACGTTGCGGCGCATGGCGCGCTGCTCGATGCCGCGTGGTCGGCCTTCGGCGGGCTCGAATGCCTGGCGAACATCGCCGGCGTGCAGGTGCTCAAGCGCCAGGACATGCTGGAGACCACGCCGGACTCGTGGGACCGGCTGCTCGACATCAACACGCGCGGCGTGTTCTTCCTGTCCCAGGTGCTGGCCAGGCGCATGATCGCGCCGGATGCGCCGAAGCGCGGGCACCGGTCGCTGTGCTTCGTCTCCTCGGTGAATTCCGTGATGGCGTCGTTGAACCGGGCGGAATACTGCGTCTCCAAGGCCGGCGTGACGATGGTGGCGAAGCTGTTCGCGCTGCGCCTCGCGCACGAGGGCATCAACACCTACGACATCCAGCCCGGCATGATCCGCACCGACATGACGCGCGAGGTGTGGGACAGCTACGCCGCCCACATCGAAGGCGGCCTCACGCCGATCCGCCGCTGGGGCGAGCCGGAGGATATCGGCCGCGCCATCGCGACGCTCGCGGCGGGCGCGATGCCGTTCTCGACCGGGCATTCCTTCCCGGTCGATGGCGGGCTGCTGATGCCGCGCTTCTGACGCTCAGGCGAGGCGCGCGGCGCGGCGCAGGGCGATGACGTACAGCTCCGCGAAGATCGCCACCGCCGCCGCCTGCACCGCCAGGAAGGCAATGCCCCAGCCATTGGGCGCCACCAGCCCCAGCAGCGGCAGGGCGGCGCATTCGACCGCCCAGAGCAGGTTGCCGCCGGCCAGCGCCCAGACCAGCCAGCGCGGCAGCGCCGCGCGCGACGCGCACCAGGCCAGCACGGCGGCATAGGGCATCAAGAACAGGCCGCAGGCGACGAGCAACGGCGCCGGCAGCGCGGTGGCCTGCGCCACCGGCGCCGCGGCGGCGACCAGCACGACGCCCATCGCGCCGCTCATCGCGGCATCGAGGGTGAGCGCGGTGCGCAGCAGGCCGGAGGTGGGGACGGTGGTCATCGCGGTGTCTCCTTCGCGTGTGGACAGCGACGACATGCCGGCGCGCGGGCGGCGAAGCGATTACCTTGCAGGTCATCGGCGCCACGCCGCGCGCCGTGCCAGGATGCGACCACATGAGCGAATTCGGACCCCTGCTGCGCGAATGGCGAACCCGCCGGCGGCGCAGCCAGCTCGACCTGGCGCTGGAGGCGGAGGTGTCGCAGCGGCATCTGTCCTTCGTCGAATCCGGCCGCGCGCGACCGAGCCGCGAGATGGTGCTGCGCCTGTCGGAGCACCTGGCGGTGCCGCTGCGCGCACGCAACGCGCTGCTGGTCGCCGCCGGCCACGCGCCCGAATACGCCGAGCGCGCCATCGACGACCCGGCCTTGCGCCCGGCGATGGAGGCCATGCGCCTGATCCTGGATGGCCACGAACCCTATCCGGCGCTGGCGGTGGACCGGCACTGGACGCTGGTGGCGGCGAACCGCGTGGCGCTGCGGCTGATGGATGGCGTGGCGCCGGTGCTGGCGACGCCGCCGGTCAATGTGCTGCGGCTCAGCCTGCATCCCGATGGGCTGGCGCCGCGCATCGTGAACCTGCGCGCCTGGAAGACGCATGTCCTCGACCGGCTGCGCCGCGATGCGGATGCGTCCGGCGATCCGGCGCTTCTGACGCTGATGGAGGAGCTGGCGCGCTACCCCGCCGGGCAGGAGCCGCCACCCGGCGTGGCCGAGCGCGAGCGCGCGCTGATCGCGACACCGCTGCGCCTGCGCATCCCCGGAGGCGAGCTGGCGCTGATCGGCACCATGACGGTGTTCGGCACGGCGACCGATGTGATGCTGTCGGAACTCTCGCTCGAGACCTTCTTCCCCGCCGATGGCGAGACCGCGGCTGCGCTGCGCGCGATGGCCGCCGCCTGATCAGAAGTGTCCTTCGTCGGGGATGTTCAGCCGGGTGCCGCAGGCCTTGCAGTGCACCGCATCCGGTTCGTGGCGCGACAAGCCGCAGGACGGGCAGGCGAAGCGCACCTTGGATGGGCGGAACAGCGCCTGCGCCAGGCGCAGGAACAGCGTGACGCCGGCCAGCATGATGATGACCGAGATCATCCGCCCCGTGGTGCCGGGCAGCGTGATGTCGCCGAACCCCGTCGTGGTCAGCGCGGTGACGGTGAAATACAGCGCGTCGGCGTAGTTGCCGATATGCGGGTTCGACGCGTGCTGCGTCTCGTACACCACCGCGGTCATCACGAAGACGAACACCGACAGGTGCAGCGCCGCCAGGAAGGCTTCCTCGTGCCGGCGGAAGAAGGGGAAGTCGCGCCGCAGCGTGCCCAGCATGCGGTAGGAATGCACCAGCCGTAGGGTGCGCATCACGCGCAGGAACCCCGCACCCTCGCCGGCCAGCGGGGCCAGGAAGGACGCGATGGCGACGATGTCGGCGATCGAGGCTGGGCGCAGCGCCTCCCGCCAGGGTAGTCGGCTGGCCGATACCCGGGCGGCGAATTCCGCCACCAGCACCAGGCCGATCAGCACGTCGATCACCTCGACCAGCAGGGAGCGCGGCAGGAACGACGTGACCACGACGAACAGGATCGTGGCGGCATCGAACGCCAGCACGCCGTAGCGGAAGCGGCAGGCATCGCCCGCCGTGCCGTAGTACAGGTGGTGCAGCCGGTCGCGCAGGGTCGCCGCCTGCTGCATCGGTCAGTCCTTCAGGCCGGAGAGCTCGGCGACCAGCGCGCCGAGGGATGCGCAGTCATCGCCGCCATGGCCGGAATTCACCAGCGCCTCCATCATCTGCGCGGCCAGCGCCGTGGCCGGGGCGAACACGCCGTTGTCGCGCACCGCACCGAGGGCGAGGCGCATGTCCTTGCGCATGAGCTCCGCCCGGAAGCCGGGCTTGAAGTTGCGATCGAGCATGCGCTTCGCGTGGTTCTCCAGCACGAAGGACCGCGCCGACCCGCCGAGCAGCGCCTGGCGCATCAGCATCGGGTCGAGCCCGGCCTTGCGGCCCATCGCCAGCGCCTCGGCCACCGCCTGCATCGCGCTCACGATCATCAACTGGTTGGCCGATTTGCACACCTGTCCCGACCCTGCCGGGCCAAGCAGCGTGATGGTTTTCCCCACCGCGTCGAACACCGCGCGCGCGGCGCTGAACGCCGCGTCGGCGCCGCCCACCATGCAGGTGAGCGTGCCGTCGATCGCCCCCTGTGGCCCGCCCGAGACCGGGCTGTCCAGCAGCGGGATGCCGCGTTCGGCCAGGCGCGCGGCGAAGGCCGCCGAGGCGGCGGCTCCGATGGTCGAGAAGTCGATCACCACGGTGCCGGGGGCGGCGCCCTCGGCCACGCCGCCATCCCCGAACAGCACCGCCTCGACATCGGGCGTGTCGGGCACGCAGAGGCACACGCAGGCGGCACCCTCGGCGGCATCGGCCGCGCTGGCGGCCCACGCCGCGCCGGCGGCGACCAGTGGTTCGGCCTTGGCGCGGCTGCGCGTCGCGACCGTCAGGGCGAAGCCGGCCTTCATGATGTTGGCCGCCATGGCGGCGCCCATCACTCCCATGCCGATGAAGGCGATGCGGGCGGGCGGCGTGATCGGGGTCATGGCCAGGGTCCTCGGCGCTTTCGTGTCAGCGAAACCTTGGCGCGCCCATCGCGTTGCGCCAAGGCAGGCAGCCTTTCGGCTGTCCAGCGAAAGGAACCTCCCCCATGCTCCAGAACCGTCTCCGCCTCGCCGCGATCCTCGCCGGCGCCCTGGCCGTGACCCCCGCCATGGCGCAGACGCCGGCCCCCGTCACCCCGAGCCCGACCGGCGGCCAGGCCGCGCAGCAGACCGGGCGCGTCGGCATCGGCTCGCTGCGCTGCGACGTCGCCGCCGGCACCAGCTTCATCTTCGGCTCGACGCGGCAGGTGACCTGCGTGTTCTCCCCCGTGCGCGGCAACACCGAGCGCTATACCGGCGAAATCCGCCGCTTCGGCGTGGATATCGGCTTCACCGGCGCGGCCGTGATGCTGTGGGGCGTGCTGGCGACGTCGGGCGACACGCGCCCGGGCGCCCTGGCTGGCACCTATGCCGGTGTCTCGGCGGCTGCCACCGCCGGCGTGGGCGTTGGTGCGAACGTGCTGGTGGGCGGCAGCGACCGCGGCGTCGCGCTCCAGCCCGTGAGCGTCGAGGGCAATACCGGCCTGAACATCGCGCTGGGCGTCGGCGAGCTGGTGCTGACCGCCGCGCCGAACTGATCGCGCGCGCCGGCGCCCGCGCTCAGCGCGTGGGCGTCGGCGGCGTCGTCGAATAATCGTAGAAGCCGCGCCCGGCCTTGCGGCCGAGCCAGCCGGCCTCGACGTATTTCGCCAGCAGCGGGGAGGGCCGGTACTTCGGGTCGCCGAGCCCTTCGTGGAGCACCTTCATCACGCTCAGCAGCGTATCCAGGCCCACGAAATCAGCCAGTTCCAGCGGCCCCATCGGGTGGTTGGCGCCGAGCTTCAGCCCGTCATCGATGGCGCGCACGTCGCCCACGCCTTCCATCAGCGCCTGGATCGCCTCGTTGATCATCGGGCACAGGATGCGGTTGACCACGAAGCCCGGCCAGTCGCCGGCCGGCACCGCGACCTTGCCCATGCGTTCGGCCAGCGCCTTCACCGCGGCGGCGGTCGCGTCGTCGGTGGCCAGGCCGCGGATGATCTCGACCAGCTTCATCATCGGCACGGGGTTGAAGAAGTGCCGGCCGATCGGTCGCGGCGGCCAGGCGCGTGATCGGGATGGACGATGTGTTCGACGCCAGGATCGCGTCGGGCTTCAGGATCGGGCAAAGCGCGGCGAAGATCTTGACCTTGATCGCCTCGTTCTCGGTCGCCGCCTCGATCACCATGTCGCAATCGGCGAAGGCGTCGTTGCTGGTGGCGGTGGCGATGCGGCCCAGCGCGGCGGCCTTGTCCTCGGCGCTCAGCAGCCCCTTCTTCACCTGCCGGTCCATGTTGCCGGACATGGTGGCCAGCGCCTTGTCGAGCGCCGCCTGCTGCACGTCCATCAGCACGACCGACAGGCCCGACTGCGCCGCGACATGCGCGATGCCATTGCCCATCAGACCGGCGCCGATGACGCCCAGCGTCTTGATTTCGGCCATGTCCCTGCCTCCGTCCGGTGTCCGCGCGGCAGCATAGCCCGGACGCGCCGGCACCGCCGTGGAGTGGTGATGAAAAACGAATGGCGCCCTTTCGGGCGCCCCGGGGCATCAGCCCTTGGCCAGTTCCGCTTCGAGTTCCGGCACCGCCTTGAACAAATCCGCCACCAGGCCGTAGTCGGCGACCTGAAAGATCGGCGCTTCCTCGTCCTTGTTGATGGCGACGATGACCTTGCTGTCCTTCATCCCCGCCAAGTGCTGGATGGCACCCGAGATGCCGATGGCGATGTAGAGGTCCGGCGCGACGATCTTGCCTGTCTGGCCGACCTGCATGTCGTTTGGCGCATAGCCCGCATCGACCGCGGCACGCGAGGCGCCGACGGCGGCACCCAGCTTGTCCGCCACCTTCTCGATGATGGCGAAGTTCTCGGCGGATGCCATCGCACGGCCGCCGGAGACGACGATGCGCGCGGCGGTCAGTTCCGGGCGCTCGGACTTCACGATCTCCGAGCCCAGGAAGCTGGACAGACCGGGGTCGGCGGCGGTGGGCGCGGCCTCGACCGGCGCGGACCCGCCATCGGCCGCGACCGGATCGAAGGACGCCGCGCGCACGGTGATCACCTTCGTCCCGTCGGACGACTTCACCGTCGCCATCGCGTTGCCGGCGTAGATCGGCCGCACGAAGGTGTCGGCATCGACCACGCCGGCGATGTCCGACAGGATCTGCACATCCAGCAGCGCGGCGACGCGCGGCATCACGTTCTTGCCCGCGGCGGAAGCCGGCGCCAGCAGGTGCGAATAGCCCGGCGCCATCGCCACCAGCAGTGCCGCCAGCGGTTCCGCCAGCACGGGGCCTTCCGCGCCGGTCAGCACCTTGGCCACGCCCGGCAGCTTCGCCGCGGCCGCGGCGCCGGCGGCGGCACCATCGCCGGTGACCAGCACATGCACATCGCCCAGCAGCTTCGCCGCGGCGACCGTGCTGCGCGTGGGCTGCGACACCGCGCCGTCCTTGTGGTCGGCCAGAACCAGAACCGCCATGGTCAGATCACCTTCGCTTCGTTGCGCAGCACGGCCACCAGTTCCTCGACCGAGCCCACCTTGCGGCCGGCCTGGCGCTTCGCCGGTTCCTCGACCTTCAGCACGGTCAGCCGCGGCGTGACATCGACGCCGAGGTCGGCCGGCTTCACCGTCTCGATCGGCTTCTTGCGCGCCTTCATGATGTTCGGCAGCGAGGCATAGCGCGGTTCGTTCAGGCGCAGGTCGGTGGTGACGATCGCCGGCAGCTTCAGCGAGACGGTCTCGAGCCCGCCATCGACCTCGCGGGTCACCTTCAGGGCCTCGCCATCCTTCTCGATCTTGGAGGCGAAGGTGCCCTGGCCCCAGCCGAGCAGCGCGGCCAGCATCTGCCCGGTGGCGTTCATGTCGTCGTCGATCGCCTGCTTGCCCAGGATGACCAGCGTGGGGTCTTCCTTGGCCACGATCGCCTTCAGCAGCTTGGCGACGGCGAGGGGTTCCAGCACGCCGTCATGCTCGATCAGCACGCCGCGGTCGGCGCCCATGGCGAGCGCGGTGCGGATCTGCTCCTGGCAGGCCGTGGGGCCGGCGGAGACCGCGATAATCTCGGTCACCACGCCCTTTTCCTTGAGGCGCACGGCTTCCTCGACCGCGATCTCGTCGAAGGGATTCATCGACATCTTGACGTTCGCCGTCTCGACGCCGGTGCCATCCGACTTCACGCGGACCTTGACGTTGTAGTCGACCACCCGCTTGACGACCGTGTGCCTTCCGGGGCTTTGGCGCGGGGCGATGCCGCGCAGGGGGTAGAGGAAACGCGGGCGGAAAATACGGGCGGCGCCCGGGCAGGGCAAGGTTCGGCCGTCTAGCGCTTCATGGTCAGCAGCAGCAGGGCGAAAAGCGCCAGTGCCACGAACTGCAAGCCGATGCGCCAGCGCATCAGCTTCTGCGACCGCGCGGAATTGCCGCTGCCACCGGCCATCCCGAGGAGGCCCGCGAGCAACACGCCGACCGTCGCCAGCATGGCGATGCCGACCAGGACCGTGAGAACCGTCGTCATGGGACGTGACCTAACCCGGATTCATCGTTTGGCAACACCCCCGCCGCCGCGGATCAGGGCTGCGCCCAGCAGCGCGGTCGCGACGCAGAAGCCGAAGCCCAGCGCATACCCGCCGGTGGCCTGGACCATGGCCGTGAAGGCCGGCGGCCCCACCAGCATGCAGGCGCCGAACACGAAGCCCGTTGCCGCCGTGGCTGCGCCGACCTGGCCGTTGGGCGCCAGGCGGGCCGTCTCGGCCAGGAACACGCCATTCCAGCCGATCGCCGTGGCCCCCATGCCCATGCCCGCCAGGGTCAGCAGGAAACCCGGCCAGTCCGGCCCGGCCAGCAGCAGCGCCGCGCCGGAGGCCGCCGCCCCCAGCCCCAGCGCGGCCAGCACCGGCGCCGCGCCGACACGGTCCGCCACCAGCCCCCATAACACGCGCCCGGCCACCCCGGCCGCCTGGGCGAAGGCCAGGCGCAGCCCGGCCTCGGTCAGCGGCACGCCCAGCGCCTCGACCTGGAACACCACGAAAAAGGAGGAGAAGCAGAACTGCGAAATGCCATAGAGCGCCGACATCCCGGTCATGCGGCGCAGCACCGGCACGTCGCGCAGGATGCTGAGGCTGCCCAGCGCCGCCGCCCAGGCCGCCCCCAGGCTGCCCAGCCGCGCGCTGCGGTCGCGTTCCGCATCCAGCGCGCCGCGCAGCGGCTGCAACACCAGCGCCGAGGCCGCCAGGAACACCGCCACCGCCAGCACCCCCGCCCGCCAGCCCCACACCGCCGCGATGGCGGGCGTGGCGGCCGCGATCAGCATCGCACCCGCCGGCACGCCGCATTGCTTCAGGCTGAAGATCAGCGCGCGGCGGTTGGGCGGCGCCTTCTGCGCCAGCAGATGGCTGCCCGCCGGCGTGACCGGCCCATGCCCGAGGCCGCCCAGCACCGCCGAGAGCGCCAGCGCCACCGGATGCCCCAGCGCGGCCACCGCCACCGCCGCCCCGCACACGACCAGCCCCGCCTGCAGCACCCTGATGCCGCCATAGCGGCGGATGAAGGCCCCCGCCAGCGGCCCCGAGACCAGCGCCCCGCCATAGACCAGCGCCGTATGCACCCCCGCCAGTGCCGCAGGAATGCCCACTTCGGCCGCTATCGCAGGTGCGAGCACGGGCACCGCCAGGAATACCCCCATGCCCGCGAGATGCGTCCCGAGCAGGGCGAGCATCACGGTCCAGACGGAAGGTGCTTTCATCATGCTGCACTGCAATGCTGCGCCGGTCCGGCCGATCCGTAAACCGGGGATGGCGGCTTGACCCGGGCCGGGTGGATGGGGTCCCTGCCGGCATGATCGGGTTCCGACGCCAAGTCTTCACGCTTTCGTGCCTTCTGCTGATGGGGTTGGCCGGGCTGCTCGCCGCGCAGACCGTCCCGGTGGAAGCACCCGAACCGCTGCCGCCGGCGGAGACCGCGCCCGCGGTGCCGGGCGGCGAGGCCGTGCCCGCGCCGCCGCCCGCGCGACCGGCGCCCGAGGCCGCGCCGCCGCGCGCCGCCGGCGAGGCGCCCGCGCAGCGCCAGGGCACGCCATCGCCCGCGCGCCAGGGCGAGAGCGCCCCCGCGCGCCAAGGCGCGACCCCCCGCCAGCCCACGGCCCCGCGCGCGACCGCGCAGCAGCCGGCCGTACTCCCGCCCGCCGCCGCGCAACCCGCCGCCACGCCCGAGCCGGCGGTGCCAGGCGCCGAGGCCGAACGCCTGCTGCGGCTGCTCCAGGATGACGCGCGGCGGGCCGAGCTGATCCGCACCCTGCAAGGACTGACCGCGGCCGGTAGCGCCACGGCCCCGGCGCCGGGCGCTGCACCCGCGCCCGCCCCGCCGCCGGCGCCCGTGGCCGCACCCGCGCCCGCCCCGCCGCCCGCGCCCGAGGAACCCGCCATCCTGGCGCCCAACACGCTGGGCGCGCAGCTGCTGCAGGGCGCCTCGCAGCGGCTGTCCGCGCTGTCGGAGCAACTGGTCGCCACCGTGCAGACCATCGCGGACCTGCCCGCCATGGTGTCCTGGCTGTCCTCCATGGCGCGCGACCCGGTCACCCAGTTCCGGGTGATCGATGCGTTGTGGAAGCTGGCGCTGGTGCTTGGCCTGGGCCTGGCGGCGGAATGGCTGGCGGTGCGGCTGCTGCGCCGCGCGCGCGACGCGCTCGATTCCCGCGCGCCGGCGGAAGGCGAGATGTTCGGCTGGCTGCGCCGCGTGCCGCTGGTGATCGCGCGGCTGTGCCTGGACCTGCTGCCGATCGCCGCCTTCGCCATCGTCTCCTATGGCGGAATCGGGCTGGTCGGGCCGCTGCCCACCACCGAGCTGGTCATGCTCACGGTCAACAACGCCTACATGGCGTCGCGCGCGGTGATGGTGGCGTCGCGCATGCTGCTCTCCCCGGCATCGCCGATGCTGCGGCTGCTGCCGGTGGCCGACGAGACCGCGGCCTACATCACGGTCTGGCTGCGCCGCATCACCTTCGTGCTGGTGGTCGGCTACGCCACGGCCGAGGCCGGCCTGCAATTCGGCCTGCCCTGGAGCGCGTATGATTCCATCCTGCGCGTCTGCCTCCTGCTCGTGACGCTGTTCCTCATCATCGTCATCCTGCAGAACCGCGGCGCGGTATCGGATGCGCTGCGCGCGCCCGATTTGGCGGAGGGCGGACCGGCGGAGACCCCGCGGCGGATGCTCCGCGCGCTGCGCGACCGGCTCGCGGACATCTGGCACATCGTCGCCATCGCCTGGCTGATTGCCGCCTGGGGTGTGTGGGCGCTCGAGGTGCAGGGCGGTTTCTGGCGGCTTTCGCGCGTGTCGCTGCTGACGCTGCTGGTGCTGGGCGTGGCGAAGCTGGTCGATGTGGCCATGCGCCGGATGCTGGCCCGCGCCTTCCGCATCACGCCCGACCTCGCGCGCCGCTACCCGGGCCTGGAGACGCGGGCCAACCGCTACCTGCCGATCCTGAAGGGCACCTTGTCGACCGTCATCGGCGGCCTCGCGATCCTGCTGCTGCTCGAGGTCTGGGGCCTCGACGCCTTCGCCTGGTTCGGCCAGGGCAAGCTGGGCAACCGGCTGGTGGGGTCGCTGGCGTCGATGGGCTTCACGCTGCTGGCGGCCATGGCGGCGTGGGAGGCGGCGAATGCCGCGATCCAGCGCCACCTGGTCAGCCTGTCGCGCGATGCCAAGGCATCGCGCAGCGCGCGCGTGCGCACGCTGCTGCCCATGCTGCGCACGGCGCTGATGGTGACCATCGTCATCATCGTGGCCTTCATCATCCTGACCGAGATCGGCGTGAACGTGGCACCGCTGATCGCCGGTGCCGGCGTGGTCGGCATCGCCATCGGCTTCGGCTCGCAGACATTGGTGCGCGACGTCATCACCGGCATCTTCCTGTTGTTCGAGGACGCGCTGGCGGTGGGCGACGTGGTGCAGGTGGGCGGGCTGTCGGGCGTGGTGGAGCAATTGTCCATCCGGTCGATCAAGCTGCGCGCGCTCGATGGCAGCCTGCACATCATCCCGTTCAGCGCGGTGACCACCGTGACCAACATGACGCGCGACTTTGCCTTCGCGGTGATGGACGTGAATGTCGGCTACGGCGAGGACACCGACCGGGTGACCGACGTGCTGCGCACCGTCGCCACCGAGATGCGCGAGGACGCGAAGTGGCGCCCGGCCATCCGCGACGACCTGGATGTGATGGGCGTCGAGCGCCTGGGCGATTCCGGCGTCATCATCCGGGTGCGCTTCAAGACCGAGCCGTCGCAGCGCTGGGCGGTGGCGCGCGAGTTGAACCGCCGCGTCAAGCGCCGCTTCGACGAACTCGGCATCGAGATCCCGTACCCGCACCAGAAACTGGTGATGGAGCAGGCCGCGCCGCATCCGGCGGCACCGGCGCGCGCGGTGGAGGAATGACGCGCCCGCCGCGCATCGCGCTGGCCGCGTTCATGCTCGAGAGCAACGGCCACGCGCCGCCGGCGACGCGCGCCGAATTCGAGGCTGCCTGCTGGCTGGAGGGCGCGGCGCTGGCCGCCGACCTGGCGCGCCCCGCGCCCCGCGCGCCCACGGCGCTGACCGGCTTCATCCGCGCCATGCAGGCCGGGCGGCCCTTCGTGCCGGTGCCGCTGGTGGCCGCCGCCGCCGGCGCCTCCGGCCCGATGGAGCAGGAGGCGTTCGACCACCTGCTGCACACGATGGAGGATCGGCTGCGCGCGGCGATGCCGGTCGATGGCGTGTTCCTGTCGCTGCACGGTGCGGCATCCGCCACGGTCGAGGTCGATCCCGACGGCGTGCTGCTGGCGCGCCTGCGCGCCGTTGTCGGGCCGGATGTGCCGGTGATCGCGACGCTCGACCTGCATGCGAATGTCTCGCACGCCATGGTCGAGAACGCCGATGTGCTGGTCGCCTTCGTCACCAACCCGCATGTGGACATGGCCGAACGCGGGGCCGAGGCGGCAGCCGCGATGCGCGCCATGCTGGGCGGGATGCGCCCGCGCAGCGGCTTCGTGAAGCTGCCGATGATCCCGCCCGCCACCAGCCAGAACACCGATGCGGGACCCTATGCCGATGCCATCGCCTTCGGGCGCGGCTTCCTCGACCACGAGGTGATGAACGTGTCGATCTCCTCCGGCTTTTCGCTGGGGGATACGCCCAAGAACGGGCTGTCGGTGGTGGTGACCACGCGTACCGACGCGGCGCGCGCACAGGCGGTGGCGGAGGAGGTCGCGCGCTTCATCTGGTCCTCGCGCGGGCGCTGGACGGCGCGGCTGGTGCCGCTGGCCGAGGCGGTGCGCCGCGCCAGGCAGGCCGGCGACGATCCGGGCGCGCCGGCCCTGCTGCTGGCCGACGTGGCCGACAATCCCGGCGGCGGCGGGCGCGGCAACACGGTCTGGATCCTGGAAGCCTTCCATGCCGCCGATGTGCAGGGCGCGGTGCTGGGCGTGTTCAACGATCCGGAACTCACGGCGGAGGCGCATCTGCTCGGTCCCGGCGCGCGCTTCACGGCGCATTTCAACCGTGTCGAGACCAGCCACTTCTCGCATGCCTTCGTGGCCGAGGCGGAGGTGGCGGCGCTCCATGACGGGCGCATCATCGGCCGGCGCGGGATCTATGCGGGGCGCGAGGTCGAGATGGGGCCGATGGCGCTGCTGCGCATCGGCGGCCTGCGCGTGGCGGTGGCGACGCAGCGCCGGCAATTGTGCGAGCCCGCGATGCTGGAGGCCCTGGGCCTGGACATCGCCGCGGCGCGCAGCCTGGTAGTGAAGTCGCGCGGGCATTTCCGCGCCGGCTTCGACGAGCACTTCACATCCGACCGCATCCTGGAAGTGGACGTGCCCGGCCTGACCACCGTGATGCTGGACCGCGTGCCCTGGCGCGCCGTGCCGCGGCCGATCTGGCCGCTCGATCCGGACATCGCGTGGGCGCCCTGAGCGTCAGAACGATCCCAGAAGGCTGCCCAGCACGATCACCACCACCAGCGCCAGCATCGCGCCGACGATCGTGGTCATCACGATGTCGAGGTAGCTGTCGCGGTGGTTCGACCCGCACACGGCGAACAGCGTCACCACCGCGCCATTGTGCGGCAGCGCATCCAGCGTGCCGGCGGCGATCACGGCCACGCGGTGCATCAGCCCCGGATCGAGCCCGATCTCAGCCGCCAGCGCCATGTAGGTCGGCCCCAGCGCATCGAGCGCGATGGTCAGACCGCCCGAGGCCGAGCCGGTCAGCGCCGCCAGGATGGTCACCGCGGAGGCGAGCGACACCAGCGGCCCGCCGCCGATGCCCAGCACCCAGTCGCGCACCACCTCGAAGGCCGGCATCGCCGCCACCACCGCGCCGAAGCCGACCAGCGAGGCCACCGAGAAGATCGGCAGCACGGAGGCGTTCGCGCCGGCATCCATGGTCGCGCGCAGGGATGGCAGCCGCCAGCCGCTGATGGCCAGCAGCACCAGGATGGCGACGAACAGCGCCACCGCCACCGACCACACGCCGGCGACGGCGCCGAGCGTCGTGCCGCCCCAGCGCGGTTCCGCCAGGAAGGCGGCATCCATGTTCGGCAGCACGACCAGCGACATCACCAGGTTGACCGCGACCACCACCACCAGCGGCAGCGCGGCCAGGATGACCGGCAATTCCTTCTGCGTGGCTTCGCTGCGATGCATCTCGGCCGGGTCGAATTCGCGCGCCACCGAGGCGCGCTCGCGGATCAGCGGGTCATCGGCGACGGCATCGACCGACGGCGACGCGCCATCGCCGAAGCCCTCCCCGGCGGCGCGCGCGCGCGCTTCCTGGCGCTGCATCCACCACAGCCCGAAGCCCAGCATGACGGCGGAGGCGATGATGCCGAGCCCCGGCGCGGCGAAGGCCGTGGTGCCGAAGAACGGCATGGGAATGGCGTTCGGGATGGCGGGCGTGCCCGGCATGGCGGACATGGTGAAGGTGAAGGCGCCGACCGCGATCGCGCCGGGCATCAGGCGGCGCGGGATGCCGGCCTCGCGGAACAGCGCGGTCGCCATGGGCGCGAGCACGAAGATCGCGACGAACAGCGACACGCCGCCATAGGTGACCGCGGCACCCGCCAGCGCCACCGACAGGATCGCGCGCTTCGGGCCGAGCGTGACGGTCATCCAGCGCGCGATGGTGCCGACCGCGCCGGAATCCTCCATCAGCTTGCCGAACAGCGCGCCCAGCAGGAACAGCGGAAAGAACTGCGCGATGAAGCGCGCCGCGCTGTTCATGAAGGTCTCGGTCCAGTGCGCCAGCAGCGGCTCGCCGGCGAAGACCGCGGCGATCAGCGCCGCCGCGGGGGCCAGCAGCAGCACCGACCAGCCGCGATAGGCCAGCGCGACGAGGATCGCGAGGCCGACCAGGATGCCGAGCAGCCCCATGGCGTCAGACCTTCTCCAGCAGGTATTCGATCGGCAGCGTGGACCGCTTGCCGAGCGCATCGCGATGCTGCGCCAGGAACGCATCCGCCGCGCGCCGGCCCTCGTCGCGCAGCATCGTCAGGAACTCCCATTCGGCGTTGAGCTTCGACGATGCGCCGAGTTCCGCGAGCATCGCGCTCTGCACCAGGTGGACGCGCATGCGCGCCCAATGCGCGGTCTTCTCGTTGCCGGCGTCGGCCACCGACCGCAGCAGCGCCATCATCTGCAGTTCCTTCAGCAGCACGGCGTTGAAGGCGACCTCGTTGAGCCGGTTGAGGATCTCGCGCGCGGTCTTGGGCGTACCGGGGCGCTGCACCGGGTTGATGCCGATGATGATGGTGTCGTCCGAGGCGCATTCGTCGATCAGCGGCGTCATCGTCGGGTTGCCGGAATAGCCGCCATCCCAATAGGCGTGGCCGTCGATCTCGACCGCCTGGAACATCATCGGCAGGCAGGCCGAGGCCATCAGCGCGGCCGGCGAGACATCATGGTTGCGGAACACCCGCGGGCGGCCGGTGTGCACGTTGGTGGCGGTGATGAACAGCTTGACCGGCGACTGGGCCAGGCGCTCGAAATCCACCGAATCCGCCAGGATCGCCGCCAGCGGGTTGGGCATGCCGAAATCGAGGTCGTAGGGGGAGAAGATGCGCGTCGCGATGTCCATCGCGAGATAGGCGGGCGAGGTGTCGAGCGTCCAGCGCCCGAGCAGCACGTCGAGCGGGCCGCGCTTGAGCGGGCTCATTGCCGCGGCGTCCGAGACCTTCTTCCAGAACAGCGCGAGGGCTTCGCGCGCGCCATCGGCGCCACCGGCCAGCAGGCCATGCGCCAGCACCGCCGCGTTCATCGCGCCGGCCGAGGTTCCGGAGACGGCCTCGATCTCGATCCACTCCTCCTCGAGCAGGCGGTCGAGCACGCCCCAGGTGAAGGCGCCGTGGCTGCCGCCGCCCTGCAGGGCCAGGTCGATCAGCAGCGTGTCGCGGCCCGTGGCGGGGCGGGCGGGCTTCCTGGCCATGTCTTCGCGTCTCCTGGGACGGCAGCGCGCCCAATCATTTGTGCACTGCACAAAACCGGCCGGACACTAGACCGTTTGGCCGGCGGGAGGGAAGCGCGCGGCAAGGCGGGGACGACGCGCACAGGGAGGGCATGCGGGGCATATGCTAGCCTGTTCCAGTCGGGCGGGCCGCTCGGTCACGCTGGCGACATGCGGCGGGTGCCGCCGGGGAGAAGCGGCATGAAGCGCAAGACAGCCTCGCGATCCGGCGCCGTGGTCCTGGCCGGGCTGCTCGCCCTGTCGCCCGGCATCGCGCGCGCCCAGGGCAGCGACGCCGCCGTCATCGCCGAACTGCGCCGCCAGCTGGACGAGATGCGCCGGCGACTGGAGCAGCTGGAGGCACGCAGCACGCCCGCACCCGCGCCGGCCACCCGCGCGCCGCGTGCGCCGGCGGTGGTGGCGGCACCCCCGGCGCGGCGCGGCACCGCCCAGGCCGAGGCCCAGGCCGCCGCCGCCGAAGCCCGTGCCGCCGCGGCGGAAGCCCGCGCGGCGCAGGCGGCGCTGGCCGCGGCACCATCGCCCTTCGCGCCGAATGTCGAGGGCCTGCAGCCGCCCGCTGTCGGCAGCCAGACCGCGACCGGCGACGCGCTACGGTCCGACCTGCCGGGCATCGCCTTCCGCGTTCCGGGCACCGACACGCAGGTGCGGCTCTACGGCTTCGCCAAGTTGACCGGCTACTACGATGTCGGCGGGCGCAACCAGACCGACGCGCCGCCGCCGCAGGGCATCCCGCTGGCTGGCAGCCAGGCTGACCAGCAGGGCGGCGATTTCGGCATGACGGCGCGGTTCAGCCGCTTCGGCTTCGACACCCGCACCCTGACCGGCTGGGGCACGCTGGAGACACGGCTGGAAGGCGATTTCGGCGGCGGCGCCCCCACTTCGACCAATGCGGTGTTCCGGCTGCGCCAGGCCTGGGCGGAACTGGGCGACGAACGGCTGCGCGTGCTGATCGGCCAAGCCAACAGCCTGTGGAACGAAGGCGTCTTCGAGACCATCATCGACGCCACCAACCTGAACCAGTCCTTCATCCGCCAGGCGCAGATCCGCGTCACCGGTCGGCTGGCGGAGGGCGTCACGGGGATGCTGTCGATCGAGGCGCCCGAGACGTCCTACACCTCGGCCGCCGGGGCCTTCACGCCGGGCGGCAGCCTCGATGGCGGCGCCAGCCCGGCCTTCAATTCCGCGCCCGACCTGCTGGCACGCGTGTCCTGGCGGCATGACGGGGCGGAGGTGATGGGGCGCGCGCTGGTGCGGCAGCTGGAACTGCGCACCGACGGCACGGCGGCGGCGGGCGTGGCGCCGGTGTCCGACACGGCGCTGGCCTGGGGTGTCTCGGGCCTGGTGCGGCTGCCGATGCGCTGGCTCTCGGACTCCTTCGGGCCGGACGAGATCGTCGGCATGGCCTTCTATGGCGAGGGCATCGGGCGGTATTTCGCCGGGCAGAATTCAGGGCAGGACGCGCTGACCAACCTGGGGCTGCCGGGCGTGTTGCAGGCGGGGCTCGACCCCATCCCGACCTATGGCGCGACCATCGCCTATCGGCGGTTCTGGACGGACCAGCTGCGCAGCAACGTCACCTATGCCTATGCGCGCAGCGACTTCCCCGGCTACGCCATGGGCTTCACGCCGGGGTCGGCGGCGGCGACGTCGCTCAACCGCGAATACCAGCAGGTCTTCGCGAACCTGATCTGGAGCCCCTTCGGGACGGTGCGCAACGGCGTGTTCAGCAGCGGGTGGCTCGACCTCGGGGTGGAGTACCTGTTCACCCGGCGCGACCTGTTCGGCGGCGCGCAGGCGGGCGGGCCGGCAGGCTTCGGGCATGGCATCGCCAACCGCGTGCTGTTCGCGGCGATCGCACGGTTCTAGCGCATGGTCCGCGACGGCGCCGCCGTGATCGGCGGGTCGACGAAGGTTGCCGCATGATCAGAGGGGGTGGATCCTGCGGCAGGCTGCGCCGGCATCGCGAAATCGTCTTGAAGCGAAGCCTTCCCGGCGGCGGTGGCCGCGACCTAAGGTGCCGGGTCGCGTCCTGCGCCAGCGAGGCCGGGTGCGGAACCTCCCGGCCGGAGCGCTGCGCCCCATGATCCTCCCCGCGATGCGATGCCTGTGGCTGCTGCCGCTCGCCCTGCTGGCGCTCGCAGGGTGCGGCAACATCGCGCGGCTGGATCCGCCGCCGCTGCGCGCCACGGAATCGGTGCCTTTCCTCGGCCTGCCCAATGCGCGGTTCTGGCTGGATGGCGACACCGCGCCGCTGACGCGCGAATGGCTGGCCATGCAGGACCGCCAGGTCGCGGCGCTGCCCCCCGCGCGCCGCGGCGTGCTGCCACCCGCCAATTTCCTGGCGCTGTCCGGCGGCGGCGACAATGGTGCCTTCGGCGCCGGGCTGATGGTCGGCTGGACGGCGTCCGGCCAGCGCCCGTCCTTCGACCTGGTGACGGGGGTATCGGCCGGCGCGCTGATCGCGCCCTTCGCCTTCCTAGGCCCGGACTACGACCCGCAGCTGCGCGAAGTGTTCACGCAGGTCGCACCGACCGACGTGCTGATTTTCGGCAACCGGCTGCGCGCGGTGCTGTTCGGCGAGGCGCTGGCCGATACCTCGCCGCTGTACCGGCTGATCGAGCGCCACGTGAACGCCGACCTGATGGCCGGCATCGCGCGCGAATACGGGCGCGGCCGGCTGCTGCTGATCGGCACCACCAACCTCGACCTCGGGCGGCCGGTGTTCTGGAACATCGGCGCCATCGCGGCCAGCGGCCGGCCGGAGGCGCTGGAGCTGGTGCGTCGGATCCTGCTCGCCTCGGCGTCCATTCCCGGCGCCTTTCCGCCCGTGCTGGTCGATGTCGAGAGCAACGGCCGCGCCTATCAGGAAATGCATGTCGATGGCGGGGCGGCGCTGCAGCTGTTCCTGTATCCGCCGCGGCTCGACCTGCGCGCCGCGCCGGGGCGGCCCCAGCCGCGGGAGCGCACGGCCTGGGTGGTGCGCAACGGGCGGCTCGACACGGAATGGTCGAGCACCAACCGGTCGATCCTGTCGATCGCCGGGCGCGCCGCGACGACGCTGCTGCATTTCAGCGCGGTCAACGACATCGTGCGGGTCTACCTGACATCGCAGCGCGACGGGGTGCGCTTTCGCCTGGCCTATATCGGCGCGGATTTCACCGAGACGCGCGACCAGCCCTTCGAGACGAACTTCATGCGCGCGCTGTTCGCCTATGCCGAAGCGCAGGGGCGCCAGGGCGGGCGGTGGATCGAGGCACTGCGCCCGATCGGGTCGATCGACACCACCGCGCCGCGATAGGCCGCGACGGACGCAGGGCCAAACGCTGGAACGAGGGGAATAGCCCGTCGGCGAGGAAACCGGATATCGTCGCGAGACGAATCACGAAAGCGCCAAGGGATGTCCATGGATCAGCTCGCGGCCGTCCTCGCCCGGATCGACGCCGATGCCGATGCGGCGCTGGAGCGGCTGTTCGCGGTGCTGCGGATCAAGTCGATCTCGACCGACCCCGCCTACGCCGAGGAATGCCGACGCAATGCCGAATGGCACGCGGCGGACCTCCGCGGCATCGGTTTCGAGGCCACGGCGCGCACGACCCCCGGGCATCCCATCGTGGTGGCGCATGACCGCAGCACGCCCGGCCGATCCGCGCTGTTCTATGGCCATTACGACGTGCAGCCGGTCGATCCGCTGGAACTGTGGGACCGCGACCCGTTCGAGCCGACCATCCAGACTCTGCCGGACGGGACGAAGATCATCACCGGCCGCGGGTCGGCCGACGACAAGGGCCAGCTGATGGCCTTCGTCGAGGCCTGCCGCGCCTGGAAGGCGGTGACCGGCAGCCTGCCGATTCCGGTGACGATCCTGCTGGAGGGCGAGGAGGAATCCGGTGGCGCCAGCCTGCCCGCCTTCCTGGCCGCGAACGAGGCCGAGCTGCGCGCCGATATCGGACTGATCTGCGACACCAGCATGTGGGATGCGCAGACACCTGCGATCGTGACGATGCTGCGCGGGCTGTGCGGCGAGGAGGTGACGATCCACGCCGCGGACCGCGACCTGCATTCGGGTTTCTACGGTTCCGCCGCGGCCAACCCGAACCGCGTGCTGGCGCGCATCCTGTCGGACCTGCATGACGACGAGGGCCGCGTCACGCTGGCGGGCTTCTACGACGGCGTGCCGGAGCCGCCGGCGGAGATCGTCGCGCAGTGGGCGACGCTGGGTTTCGACGACCAGGCGTTCCTGGGGGCCGTGGGCCTTTCCGTGCCCGCGGGGGAAAAGGGCCGCAGCGCGTTGGAACAGACCTGGTCGCGCCCGACCTGCGAGATCAACGGCATGGGCGGCGGCTACCAGGGCGAGGGCTTCAAGACCGTGATCCCCGCGGTGGCCTCGGCAAAGATCAGCTTCCGGCTGGTGTTCGACCAGGACCCCCACCAGGTGCGCGACGCCTTTCGCGCGCATGTGGCGGCCCGCCTGCCGGCCGATTGCCGCGCCGAATTCAAGGAGCACGGGTCGGGCCGCGCCATCGCCTTCCCTGTGGACAACCCGGCCTTCGGCAAGGCGCGTGAGGCGCTGACCGCCGAATGGGGCAAGCCGGCGGTGTTCATCGGCGGTGGCGGGTCCATTCCCGTGACGCAGATGCTCAAGACATCGCTGGGGATGGATGTGGTGCTGGCCGGCTTCGGCCTGGACGACGACCGCATCCACAGCCCGAACGAGAAATACAACCTGGTGAGCTTCCAGAAGGGCATCCGCTCCTGGGCGCGCATCCTGCACGCATTGGCATCCTGACCATGAGCACGACCTCCGACGCACCGAAGACCGCGATGCAGAGGATGCTCGACACGGTCGAGCGCGTGGGCAACCGCGTGCCGCATCCGGTGATGATCTTCGTCTACCTGATCGGCATCATCATCGTGCTGTCCACGCTTCTGTCGGTGTTCGGCGCGCAGGTGAACTACCAGGCCTACAACCCTGCCACCGGCAACATCGAACCCGCCTTCACCGAGGCGCGCAGCCTTCTGACCATCGAAGGCATCCGCTTCATGTACACCGGCGTGGTGGCGAACTTCATGAGCTTCACCGCGGTGGGCGTGATCATCATCGCGATGGTCGGCGTCGGCGTGGCGGAGGAGTCCGGCCTGGTGAAGGTGCTGATCCGCAAGCTGGTGATCGTCGCACCCCGCTGGGCGCTGACCTGGATCCTGACCTTCGTGGGCATCCTGTCCTCGGTCGCGGCGGATGCGGGATACCTGGTGCTGATCCCGCTGGCGGCGGCGGCCTTCGTGTCGGTCGGGCGGCATCCGCTGGCTGGCCTGGCGGTGGGCTTCGCCTCGGTGGCGGCGGCCTTCCTGGTCAACATCCTGATCGTGCCGGTGGACGGCATCCTGACCGAGATCACCAACGACGCGATCCGCCTGGTCGATCCGACCCGGACCATCGACCTCGCGGCGAATGTCTGGTTCTCGATCGGCTCGACGCTGCTGCTCACCGTCCTGATCGTCGTCATCACCGAACGCGTGATCGAGCCGCGGCTGGGTACCTATACCGGCGACTACCAGGTGCCGGGCGAGAACGTGCTGAGCGAGGCGGAGTACCGCGGCCTGCGCTATGCCGGCTACGCGCTGCTGGCCGTGCTGGGCTTCGTGGCGCTGCTGCTGCTGCCGCCCGGCGCGCCGCTGCGCAACCCGACGACCGGCGCTATGATCAGCAACTCGCCCTTCATGAACAGCCTGATCGTGACCATCGCCCTGATCTTCGGCGTGACCGGCGCGGCCTTTGGGCGCGGCGCGGGCACGATGAAAAATTCGGGGGAGATCATCGCCGCCATCCAGAAGTCGATCGGCGGCCTGGCCGGGCTGATCCTGCTGCTGCTGGTGATCAGCCAGTTCATCGCCTTCTTCAACTACACCAACATGGCGACGCTGGCGGCGGTCTCGGCTGCGCGGATCCTCGAGGCGCTGAACCTGCCGTCGATCGCGCTGATCATCGGCTTCGTGGTGGCGGTGTTCGGGCTCGACCTGATCATCACCGCCGCCATCGCGAAATGGGCGATTTTCGCGCCCGTGTTCGTGCCGCTGCTGATGCAGCTGGGCGTGGAGCCCGAGGTGGTGCTGGCGGCGTATCGCGTGGGCGACAGCCCGATGAACGCGATCACGCCGCTCAATGCCTATTTCGCGATGATCGTCACCTTCGCCATCAAGTACCAGAAGGAGGCCGGCGTCGGCACGGTGATCGCGCTGATGCTGCCATACGTGATCTGGATATCCCTGGTCTGGACTGTCTTCCTGGCGGGCTGGTACCTGCTCGGCCTGCCCTGGGGTCTGTGATGGCGTGTCGCGGCGCGATGAGTCATAAGGACCGCCCGTTCCCGGTCCCGGAGGCTGTCCTTGATCGTTGCGCGCCGCCTCGTCGTGTCGGCCTTTTTCGCGGTCCTCGCCGCGCCGCCGGTGGCGCATGCGCAGCAGCGCGGCCGGGCCGACCCGAACCCCGACGGCGCGGTCGAGATCGAGCAGGTGCGCGTCGGCGTGCTGGCGGTCGGCACCTCGATCGGCGGCGGGCGGCTGCGCTTCCGCGGCGAGGAACATCGCTTCTCGGTGCGGGGCATCGAATTCGGCAGCGTGGGTGTGTCCTCGCTCTCGGCGCGCGGCGAAGTGTTCAACCTGCGGCGGCTCGAGGATTTCGCCGGCCGCTACACGGAACGCGTGGTGGCGCGCCCTTCGGGTGCGCCGGGCGGGCCCGAGACGCGCTTCCTGCGCAACCAGGCCGGCGTGGAGCTGCGCCTGCGTACCGAACGCGCCGGCGGGCAGTGGCGCTTCAACGAGGCGGGCGTGACCATCGAATTGCGCTGAGCGGGGTTTTTTGCTGCCCCCAGACGCCGGGCGGAACGCCCCCGGTTGCTTGGCTTTCGTCGGACTCTCGGCGGCGTATGACCGGGCGTCCGGCACCGGCGAAGTGCGCGTCCCGCAGCACGGCGGACGCGCGATGATCGACGGCTTCCTCATCGCCAAGGCGCTGTCCTTCTGGCTGTTCGGCTTCTCGACGCTGCTCAGCATCATCAACCCCTTCGGCGTGGCGTTCGTCTTCCACGACATGACGCGCTGGCTGACGGCGCGGGAACGCTCGCGCCTGGCGCGGCAGATCGCCATCAACTCCTTCATCGTGCTGGTGGTCGCGCTGTTCCTCGGTTCGCGCGTGCTGTCCTTCTTCGGCATCTCGCTGGAGGCGTTGCGGATCGGCGGCGGGCTCGCGGTCGCGGCCAGCGGCTGGGTGATGCTGCGCGCCCCGCCGGAGGAATCGAAGGCGCCATCCGCCATGGACACCGCGCCGGTCGAACGCATGGCCTTCTTCCCGCTGACCCTGCCGCTGACCACCGGGCCCGGGTCGATCGCCGCCTCCATCGCGCTGGGCGCCGAGCGCACCACCTCGTCCGAGGGCGTGCTGCTGGTGAGCGCCATTTCCTCGCTGCTGGTCGCGGCCTCGGTCGCCGTCTGCATCTGGCTGTCCTATGCCTATTCCGAGTCGATCGCGCGGCGGATCGGCCCGCAGGGCACGCTGGTGGCGACCAAGCTCACCGCCTTCCTGCTGCTGTGCATCGGCGTGCAGATCATCCTGACCGGCGTGACCGATGCGCTGCGGCCGCTGATCGCTGTACGCGCCGGGTGAAAGCATGAACACCGACCTCCTCATCGTCCTGGCGCTGCTCGGCGCTGCCATCGCCATGTTCATCGCGAACAAGCCCCGCATGGATGCGGTGGGGCTGCTGATGATCGTGCTGCTGCCCTTCACCGGGGTGCTCACGGTGAACGAGGCGCTGGCCGGCTTCGCCGACCCGTCCATCATCCTGATCGCGGCGTTGTTCGTGATCGGGGAGGCGTTGGTGCGCACCGGCACCGCGCAGCAGATCGGCGATTTCCTGAACGCGAAGTCCGGCGGCAACGAGACGCGGCTGCTGGTCCTGCTGATGGTCGCCGGCGCCGGCCTCGGCGCCTTCATGTCGTCCACCGCGGTGGTCGCGATCTTCATCCCGATCGTGCTGCGCATCTGCCAGAATACCGGTGCATCGCCCAGCCAGCTGATGATGCCGCTGTCCGTCGCGGCGTTGATCAGCGGCATGATGACGCTGGTCGCTACCGCGCCGAACCTGGTGGTCAGTGCCGAGCTGGTGCGCCAGGGCCATGCCGGATTCTCGTTCTTCGCCTTTGCGCCCTTCGGCGTGCCCATCCTGGTGCTGGGCATCGGCTACATGCTGGTGGCCCGCCGCCTTTTGCCCGACCGCCGCCCGCCCGGGACCGACCGGCGGCGTGCGCCGAGCCTGCGCGACTGGGTGACCACCTACGGGCTCGCCGGACGGGCCTTCCGCGTGCGGATCGCCGGTGGTTCACCGCTGGTCGGCCGGCGGCTGGAGCAGCTGGCGCTGCGCAAGGAGGGCGTGAACATCCTCGCCATCGAGCGGAAGCGCAGCTTCGCGACGGAGGTGATCCGTCCGAACGGATCGACCGAACTTGCGGTCGGCGACATCGTACTGCTCGACATCCGCGCCTCCGCCGAGCGCAGGGCCGCCTGGAAGGAGGAATACCGCATCGAGACGCTGCCGTTCGAGGAGGGCGACTATTTCCTCGACCGGTCGCAGGACATCGGCATGATCGAGGCGATCATCCCGCCCGACTCGGCGCTGATCGGCAGCACGGTGCTGGAGGCGCGGGTGCGGGCGGAATACCGCCTGACCGTGATCGGCCTGCGCCACCGCCAGGACGTGGTCGGCCCCGAACTGCTCGAGACCAAGCTGAGCGCGGGCGACACGCTGCTGCTGACCGGCTTCTGGTCGGACATCAGCCACCTGCAGGCCGATGGCCACGACCTGCTGGTGCTTAACCTGCCGGCCGAACACGCCGAGCTGCTGCCGGCCGCCGGCCGCGCGCCGCAGGCGGTGGCGATCCTGGCACTCACCGTCGGGCTGATGGTGAGCGGCCTGGTGCCCAATGTGCACGCGGCGCTGATCGGCTGCCTGCTGATGGGGCTGTTCCGCTGCATCGACCTGAACAGCGCGTACCGGTCGATCTCGTGGAAAAGCCTCGTGCTGATCGTGGGCATGTTGCCCTTCTCGATCGCGCTGCAGCGCACGGGCGGCGTGGACCTGGCGGCGGATGCGGTGGTGGCGCTGGCCGGCGAAGCCGCGCCGCGCGTGCTGCTGGGGGTGATCTTCATCATCACCGCCATGCTTGGCCTGTTCATCTCCAACACCGCGACGGCGGTGCTCATGGCGCCCGTGTCGCTGGCCGTCGCGGCCGAGATCGGCGCCTCGCCCTATCCCTTCGCGATGATCGTAGCGCTGGCGGCGTCCACCGCCTTCATGACGCCGGTCTCCTCGCCGGTGAACACATTGGTGGTGGGGCCGGGCAACTACACCTTCGGCGACTTCCTGAAGGTGGGTGTGCCGTTGTCGATCGTTGTGATGCTGGTCTGCGTGCTGCTGGTGCCGATCGTCCTGCCGCTACGCTGATCGCGCACCCGCACGCTATGCTCGGATTGCGTGCAGTCGAAACAGCGCCCGGAACCCGCCCAGGAGCACGGATGCTGCGCTATTCCAGGCGCAGCGCGGCGCGCAGTTCCGCCGCGCCGGCCGGGTCCGACAGCATCGCCAGCCTCCCGGCCGCCAGCAGCGCGATGCGATGCAGCAGCGCCCGCCGCCGCGCCGGCGCCAGGCGATGCTCCGGCGCGTCGCGCAGCAGCGCGGCCTCGCGGTCCTCGGCCACCAGCAGCCCGACCTCCGCGGGCAGCAGGCCCTGCGGGAAATCGAGATCCACCGCGAAATACAGCCGGTCGCACCAGGCCCGGTAGTCCTGCCACTTCGCATCGCACAGGTAGTCCCGCGCGCAGGACTTCACCTCCAGGATGGCGAAGTCGCCCGACGGCAGCAGGGCCAGGATGTCGGCACGGCGGCCATCGGGCAGCGGCACCTGCTCGACCGGCGCCCAGCCTTGCAGGATGCAGAAGCGCGCCGCGGCGCGCGTGACGGCAAGGGTGCGGGCGGGCGCTTCCATGCCGTCATGTTCGCGCTTCGTTCGCGCGCTGGTCAAGGGCAGCCGGCCGGCCGCACCGCCGGTCGTGCCGTGCGGCCGGCCGGTCTGCTCAGCGCACCAGGCCGCTCGGCTTCGGCGTGGCGCCGACATTCCCGGCGGAGCGTCCCGCATCGACCGGCAGGGTCACGCCCGTGATCCAGCGCGCCGCCGGCGATGCCAGGAAGCACGCCGCCTCCGCCACATCCCAGGCGGAGCCTTCGATCTTCAGCAGCCCCGCATTCGCCCGCTGCTCGCGCAATTCGTCCGACATGCCGCGCGACGCCACCATGGGCGTGTAGACATAGCCGGGCGCGACGGCATTCACGCGCACCAGGTCTCCGCCATGATGCGCCGCCATGGCACGCGTCATCTGCACGATGGCACCCTTGGTGGTGGCATAGAGCAGTCCCGGATGCCCGCCCTGCAGCCCGGCGATCGACGCCAGGTTCACGATCGCGCCGGCGCCCTGCCTGCGCATTTCCGGCACGGCGAACTTCGCCATCAGCATCACCGACTTCACGTTCACCTGCATCGCGTGGTCCCAGGCGGTCTCGTCCACGGCGGTCGCGTCGCCGGGCGGGCCGCTGATGCCGACATTGTTGACCAGGATGTCCACGCGGCCCCACAGGCGCACCGCCTCGGCGACCGCGGCGGCGCAATCGGCGGATTTCGAGACGTCACAGACCGCGCTGGCGCAGGTGCCGCCCTCGGCACGGATCATCTCCTCGGTGCCCTTCAGCCAGCCGAGCTCGACATCCAGCAGCAGCACGCGCGCGCCGCGACGGGCCAGCAGCGCCGCGATGGCGCGCCCGTTGCCGATGGTGGTGGTGCCGGTGCCGGGGTCGCGCGACCCGGCGCCGGTGACGATGGCGACGCGACCATCGAAACGCGTGTTGTCCTGCATGTGTCGTTCCCTCCGATGCCGCCAGCCTGCACCGGGTTGGCGGGGTTAGGAAGCCAGGGACGGTTGCGCGCGGCGCGAAGCGGGACCACCTCCGGGCCATGATCCGCCGCACCCTTCTTGCCCTCACGCTCCTCGCCGCGCCGGCCGCGGCGCAGCAGGCGCCCATCGCCTCGGAACGCGCGACGTTCCGCGTGACCACCGTCGCGCAGGGGCTTGAGCACCCCTGGGGCGCGGCCTTCCTGCCGGACGGGTCGATGCTGGTCACCGAACGGCCCGGCCGGCTGCGGCGGATCGGCACGGATGGGCGGGTCTCGCCGCCATTGGCCGGCGTGCCGCAGGTCGAGGCCGGCGGCCAGGGCGGGCTGCTGGACGTGGCGCTGGCGCCGGATTTCGCCCGCACGCGGGAGATCTTCCTGTGCCAGGCCGCTTCGGTGGAGGGCGGTGCGTTGACGCGGCTGGTGACTGCGCGGTTGTCACCCGCCGGTGATGCGCTGACGGGCCTGCGCCGGATACTGGATGCGACGCCGGCGCAGTCCTTCGGCCGGCTGCACTATGGCTGCCGCATCGCCTTCGGGCGCGACGGGCATCTGTATCTCTCGACGGGCGAGCGCAACGAACGGGCGCGCGCGCAACGCATGGACGACCTGGCCGGCAAGGTGATCCGCCTGACGCGCGATGGCCGCGTGCCGGCGGACAATCCCTTCGTCGGGCAGCAGGGCGTGCGGCCGGAGATCTGGTCCTACGGCCATCGTCATCCGCAGGGGCTCGCGGTGAATCCGTGGACCGGCAGCCTGTGGGAGGCCGAGTTCGGCCCACGCGGCGGCGATGAGATCAACGTGATCCAGCGTGGCGCCAATTTCGGCTGGCCCGTGGTCAGCCACGGGCGTGAGTATTGGGGGCCGCGGATTTCGCGCGATACCGCGGCACCGAACATCGCCGAGCCGGCGCATGTGTGGGTGCCGTCCGTCAGCCCGTCCGGCATCGCTTTCTACGACGGCGCGGCGTTTCCGGGCTGGCAGCGCAGCCTGTTCGTCGCCGCGCTGAACACGCCCGGGCTGGTGCGGCTGACGACGGAGGGCGACCGCGTGACCGGGGAGGAGCGGCTGCTCTGGGGCCAGGCGCGGCTGCGCAACGTGGTGGTCGGCCCCGATGGGCGCGTGTATCTCCTGACGGATTCGCCACAGGGTGCGGTGCTGCGGCTGGATCCCGCCTGACGCTGGCGGCGGGGCCTGCGCGCCTCGTGATGGTGCGGATCAGCGCCCCTCGAAGGACGGCGCGCGCTTCTCCAGCATGGAATCCACCGCCTCGCGATGGTCGCGCGTGCCGTGCGCCAGCGCCTGGTAGGCGGCGGACATCTCAAGCAGCGTCGACAGGCGCATGTGCTGGCTTTCGCGCAGCAGCCGCTTGGTCAGGCGCACCGCCTGCGGCGGGTTGACCGCGATGCGCGCCGCCATCTCCCGCGCGGCGGCCATCAGCGCGTCGGGTGCGACCACCTTCGACACCAGGCCGCAGGCCAGCGCCTCCGCCGGCGTGATGGCATCGCCGGTCAGCGACATCTCCAGCGCCTTCGACATCCCCACCACCTTCGGCAGCAGGTAGGCGCCGCCATCGCCGGGCACGATGCCGACCTTCACGAAGGATTCCGCGAAGCGCGCGGTCTCGGAGGCGATGCGGATGTCGCACATGCAGGCGAGGTCGAGCCCCGCGCCGATCGCCGGGCCGTTGATCGCGGCGATGGTCGGCACGTCCATCTCGTACAGTGCCAACGGGATCATCTGGATGCCGAAGCGATAGGATTCGCGGACCTCGGCACCCGTCTCCCCGCGCGTGATGCCGGTCTTGTCGCGCATGCCCTTGAGGTCGCCGCCGGCGCAGAAGGACGAACCGGCGCCGGTCACGATCACCACGCGCACATCCGGGTCGCGGTTCAGCGCGCGGCAGGCATCCGCCACCTCGGCGCATTCCGCCGCGTTCGAGATCGCGTTGCGCTTCTCCGGTCGGTTCAGCGTGAGGGTGACGATGTGGCCGTCGCGCTCGGTCTTCAGGAAGTCGGTCATGCGGAAGGGTCCTGGTCGCGGGAGGTGAGGAAGGTCCAGAGCGGGCCGGGTGCCGATTGGACAAGCGCGCCGATGCGGGCGGACCAGAAGCGTTCGGAGCCGCCTTCCTCGCGCCAGGACCACAGCCGGCGCGTCAGGTGATGCAGCGCGTGTTCCTCGGTGATGCCCATGGCCGCAAGGACCTGGTGCGCGATGGCGGCACCCTTCGCGGCGGCCTCGCCTGCCGTGACCTTGGCGCAGCCGATCTCGAAGGCGGCGTCGGCGATGCCGCGCGCCTCGGCGGCGCGCGCGGCGGCCGCGGCGGCGACGGAGACCGCCGAGGTTTCCGCCGCGAAGACCGCGAGCTGCTGCTGCAGCGCCTGGAAGCGCCCGATCGGGCGGCCGAACTGTTTGCGCGTGTTCGCGTGGTCCACCGCCAGCGCCAGCGCGCCCTGCATCGCGCCGGCGATCTGCGCGGAGCGCAGCAGCGCGGTCAGCGCGCGCGCGGCGTCGTTGCCCCAGGCGTTGGGCAGCGTTCCCTCGGCGATCGGCGCGCTGGTGCCGGCCAGCGTGTCGCGGGGTTCGCGCGCGATATTGCTGCCCTGCGTCCAGTGCTGCGCCGCGGCGGCGTGCAGCGCGACGCGCGCGCCATCCACGATCACGACATGCGCGGCGTGACGCCCCCACGGGACGGGCGCGCCTGCGGCCGCGAAGCTCAGCAGGCCCGGCGGGGCGTCGATGCCGGCGGCGGCCAAGAGCGCCGCCGCACCGATCCCTTCCGCCAGCGGCACCGGTGCGCCGGCGCGGCCCAGGGCTTCCAGCAGCGGCATGACATCCGGCAGGCCGAGCCCGGCGCCACCGCGCGCCTCCGGCACCAGCGCACCGCCAAGGCCGAGCGCATCGAGCGCGTCCCACGCCGCGCGCGGGAATTCTCCGGCTTCGAGCGCACGCAAGGTCGCCACATCCGCCGCATCCGCCAGCGCGCGCGTGGCCTGGTCCGCGAGTTCCGCGGCGATCGACGTGTCCATCAGCGCAGCCCCAATTCGCGCGCGATGATGCCACGCATGATCTCCCGCGTGCCGCCGCGCAGCGAGAAGGTCGGTGTGATCTGCGTCAGGTAGTCGTGCATGCGGCGCATCGGCTCGGGCATGGTGTCCACGTCGCGCAGCGCGCGCATCGCGCCCGGCAGCGCCTGTTCGAAGTCGTTGCCGAGGTCCTTCACCAGGGCGGCCTGGCGCACCGGGTCGGCGCCATCCTGCAGCATGCCGGCAATGGCGGTGGACATGGCGCGCAGGGTCCACAACCGCGCCACCTCGCGCCCCAGCGCGGGTGCCGCCACGGCGTCGTCGCGCAGCGCGTCCAGCGACGATTCCAGCAGCGGATGGGACGACATGTAGCGGTCCGGCCCGCTGCGCTCGAAGGCGAGTTCCGACGTGGCCTGCGCCCAGCCCGCGCCTTCCTGGCCGACCAGCGCGTCCTCGGGCAGGCGGACGTCGTCGAAGGTGATTTCGTTGAAGCCCTGCTCGCCGACCAGGTCGCGGATCGGGCGGATGGTCACGCCCGGCGCGCGCAGATCCACCAGCACCTGCGACAGGCCCTGGTGCTTCGATCCGCCTTCCGGCGCGGGGGATGTGCGCACCAGCGCGATCATCCAGTCACACAGGTGACCGAAGGTCGTCCAGATCTTGCGTCCGTTGAGCAGCCAGCCGCCCTCGATGCGGTCGGCGCGCGTGCGCAGGGAGGCGAGGTCGGATCCGGAATCCGGTTCCGACAATCCGATGCAGAAGGCGAGGTCGCCGCGTGCGATGCCCGGCAGGAATCGTTCGCGCTGCGCCTGCGTGCCCAGGCGCAGGATCAGCGGGCCGGACTGCCGGTCGCCGATCCAGTGCGCGCCGACCGGCGCGCCGGCGGCGAGCATCTCCTCCAGCACGATGTTACGGTCGAGGAAGCTGCGTTCGGCCCCGCCGTATTGCTTCGGCCAGCACATGCCGATCCAGCCGCGGGCGCCCACTGCGCGGGTGAAGTCGCGGTCGAAACCCATCCAGGACCGGGCGCGTATTTCGGGCGTCCAGCGATGGTCGTGCTCCGCGATGAAGGCACGCACCTCCGCGCGCAACGCGGCGGCACCGGGCGGCGGATCCCTGAGGTCAAATCGCAATCCGGTCATGCCTGTCGATGCTCCCTTGGCGGTCAATGCCCAACGGCCAGAAACAGGAGGGGGTTACCGCTGTCAGACAACGCCCGCCGCCCGTGCCGCCGCGATCTCCGCCGCATCCATCCCCGCGAATTCCGCCAGCACCGCATCGGTATCCCCGCCCGGCGCGGGAATGCCGTGCCGATAGCTCACCGGTGTCGCGCCCATCCGCAGCGGAGACCCCGGCACGCGCACCGTGCCGCCGGCGTGATGCGGCACTTCCACGATCATGCCGCGCGCCTGCACATGTGGGTCGGCCTCGACGTCGCGTGCCGTGTTGATGGGGCCGCTGGTGATCTTCGCCGCCTCCAGCCGCGCGAGCCATTCGGCGCGCGGGCGCGTGCGCAGCAGGGTGCGCATGCGGTCGAGCAGCGCCGCGCGATGTTCGGACCGGTCCCGCGCGCGCTTGAAGCGCGGGTCTTCCGCCCATTCCGGGTGGCCGAGCGCATCGGCCAGGCGGATGAATTCCCGGTCGTTCAGCACGCCGATGACGAATTTCGAATCCGACCCGTCGAAGACCCCGTAGGGCACCGCGACCGGGCTGTCGTTGCCGCTGCGCGGAAAGATGTGCCCGGCATTCAGCCAGGACGACATCGGCGCCTGCATCAGCGACATCATGGTCTCGAGCAACGAGACCTCGATCGCCTGGCCCTCGCCGGTCGCGTCGCGATGGCGCAGCGCGGCCAGGATGGCGACGGTGGCGGCGAAGCCGGTGAACATGTCGGCCACCGGCACGCCGACGCGCTGCGGCCCACCGCCCGGCGTGCCGTCGGCCTCGCCGGTCACTTCCATCAGCCCCGCCATGGCCTGCGCCACGAAATCGTAGCCCGAGCGACCGGCATAGGGCCCGTCCTGGCCGAAGCCGGTGATGGAGCAGTAGATCAGGCGGGGGTTAACGGCGCGCAGGTCGGTATGGGACAGGCCGTAGCGCGCCAGCGTCCCGGTGCGGAAATTCTCGATCAGCACATCGGCGCGCCCGGCCATGCGCTTCAGGATCGCAGCACCCTCCGGCTTCGCGAAATCCACCGACACGGACCGCTTGTTGCGGTTCAGCGCGACGAAATAGGTGCTGTCGTCGCTGCCCGGCACGAAGGGCGGGCCCAGCGCGCGCAGGTCGTCGCCGTCGCCATGGCGTTCCACCTTGGCGATGTCGGCGCCGAGGTCGCCCAGCATCTGCGCGCAGAGCGGCCCCGCCACGACCCGCGTCAGGTCCACCACGCGCAGGCCATCCAGCGCCCCGGCCATGCATCCTCCGATTCCTCAACGGGGCCCAGGGTGGCGCAGGACGGGCGGTGGGGAAAGCCCGGCGGGACGGGGGAGGGGTTTGCTGGCGTCGTGCAAACGCCGCGGACAGGTAGCACGCCCAGGACAGCGCCGCGGCGGTGGACGCCATGGTATCTTCCGTGCTGCCGTTGCCGTCATGAAACGCATCCTGCTCGCGGCCCTGGTGCTGCTGCCGTTGCCCGCCCTGGCGCAACCGTCCTTCGACTGCGCCCGCGCCCGCGCCTGGGACGAACGCGTGATCTGCGCCCAGGCCGATTTGGCGGAGCTGGACCGCCGCATCGCCGCCGCGTGGCGCGCCGCAACGGAACGCGCGACCCCGGAGCAGCGCGCGAGGCTGCAGAGCGAACAGCGCGCCTGGCTGGCGGAGCGCCGCGCCTGCGAAGGCCCCGCGGCGCGCGAGGCGCAATCCTGCGTCCGCCGCGCCATGCGTGCCCGTGCGCGTGACCTGGAGGCCGCGGTGGCGGGGGGCGGTTCCGGGACCAGCAGCTCGGGCGCGCCGGCCGAGCCCGCCAAGCCGCCGCCCGCCGCCGTAGCGCCGGCCGCCGCGCTGGGCGCGGTGAACTGCCCAGCCACGACGGGCTGGGCGGCGCTGCGGATCTGCACCACGCCGGGCATGCGGGAACTGGATGCCGCGGTGGTGCGCGATGCCGTGGCGGCGCGCGCCCGCTTCGCCAGTCAGCCCGCCGCGCTGAGCGAGATCGAGGCGCTGCTGACCCGCTACCTGGCCGAGCGCGAGGGCTGCGGCCGCGCGCCCGGCCGCGTTCCGGTCGACTGCCTGCAGGAGACGATGGAGGAGGTGCGGGCCGAACTGCGCCGCCGCGCGCCCCCCGCGCCGGCGCCGCGCGCGGGTTGACCCGCGCGTCCCTTCCGCCGGCGCTGGTCCTGGTGGTTCCGCTTCCATCGTACCACCAAGCCGGAGAGCAGCATGATCCGGGGGCGGTGCTCAACGCCGCGTGCAGTCAGTCCGGTGCGGCGATGCCGCGGCGCAGCTCGAATTTCTGGATCTTGCCGGTCGCGGTCTTGGGCAGCGGGCCGAAGGTGACGTGGCGTGGCGCCTTGAAATGCGCCAGGTGCGTGCGGCAATGCGCGATGATGTCGGCCGCCGCGGTGTTGGCGCCTGGCTTCAGCGTCACGAAGGCGTGCGGCACCTCGCCCCATTTCGCGTCCGGCTGCGCGACGACGGCGGCTTCCATCACGTCGGGGTGGCGGTACAGCGCCTCCTCGACTTCGAGGGAGGAAATGTTCTCGCCGCCGGAGATGACGATGTCCTTGGCGCGGTCCTTGACCTCGATGTAGCCGTCGGGGTGCAGCACGCCGAGATCGCCGGTGCGGAACCACCCGTCCACGAAGGCGGCGGCGTTCGCGCGCGGATTGCGCAGGTAGCCCTTCATCACCGTATTGCCGCGCAGTGCGATCTCGCCGAGCGTCGCGCCATCGGGTGGCACGCGCGCGCCGGTCTCCTGGTCGACCACCGTGGCGTCCTCGAGCGTGGGTAGCGGCACGCCCTGGCGCGCCATGAAGGCGGCCCTGCCGGCCAGGTCGAGAGACGCGAGTTCCGGCTGCCAGGCACACAGCAGCGAAGGCCCGTAGCACTCCGTCAGGCCGTACAGGTGCGTGACCTCGAAGCCCAGGCGCTCCATCGCCGCGATCACCGGCGAGGGCGGCGCGGCGCCGCCGGTGGCGATGCCGACACGGTGGGAAAAGCTTCGCCGCTGGTCCTCGGGCGCGTGGATCAACATGGTCAACACGACCGGGGCGGCGCACAGGTGCGTGACGCTGTGTTCGGCGACCAGGGCGAAGATGCGCGCCGGTTCGACCCGACGCAGGCAGACATGCGTGCCGCCCTGCAGGGTGACCGCCCAGGTATAGGTCCAGCCATTGCAGTGGAACATCGGCAGCGTCCAGAGATAGACGCTCTGCGCGTTGAGCCCGAAGGCCAGCGCATTGCCGCAGGCGTTCAGGTAGGCGCCGCGATGGTGCACCACGACACCCTTCGGATCGCCCGTGGTGCCGGAGGTGTAGGACAACGAGATCGCCGCCCATTCATCCGGCGGCGGCTGCACGGGGAAGCCAGGGTCGCCGGTCGCGAGGAAGGCCTCATAGGCTGTGGCGTCGATCGCCGCGCCGCCCGGGCCTTCCGGATCGTCCACGACCACGAGGCGGGGGGCGTTCGCGACGCCGTCCAGCGCGGCAGCCACCAGCGCGGCGAATTCGCGATCCAGCAGCAGCACCCGCGCGCCGGAATGGTCGAGGATGAAGCGCACCGTCGGCGCATCGAGGCGCGTGTTCACCGGGCACAGCACGGCATGCGCCATGGGCACCGCCATGTGCGCCTCGAGCATCTCCGGGGTGTTCGGCAACAGCGCGGCGACCACATCGCCGGGCGCCACGCCGGCGCGTCGCAGCGCGGAGGCGAGGCGCCGGCTGCGGTCCAGGTACTGCGCGTAGGTCACGCGCCGCGCGCCATGGATGATGGCGGTACGGCCGGGCCACACGCGCGCCGCGCGCGCCAGGAACGATACCGGCGAGAGCGCGACGTGGTTCGCCGCCGATTTCGGCAGGTCGTCGTCCATCGCCGTCAGCCCTTGGCCAGCGCGCGCGGGGCGCTGACGGCGCAGCGCGCGCGTGTCAGCGCGTCGAGCAGTGCGGCGGCGTGCGCATGGCCTGGCGTGCCGCGGTCGAAGCCCCCGGCCCGGATCGTCGCGGCGTAGGCGCGCGGGTCGCCGCCCATGCCGGCCAGCACGGCGCTTTGCCAGGCGGGGCTCTGCGCCGCTTCGCGCTCGGCGATCGCGATGGCGTTCGCCACCATGCGCGCGGCAAAGACCTTCGAGGGCGGAAGCTGGGGAAGCAGGTCGTTCAGCAGGGTTTCGCGCGGCGTGCGCATGTCGCGATTCTGCGCCCCGTCCGGGGCGGCGATAATCAAGGCAGTCGCTGCCATCTGCGCGACGTGGCGCAGTTCGGCCGGCAGCGCGGGCAGCAATTCGTTCAGCAGCACGTCCCGCGCGGTGGCCAGCAGGTCCTCGGCACCTGGTTCCTCACGCAGCATCGCGGGTCTCCACCATGCGCAGGATCTCCCATTCGAGGGCGGGGACCATGTGGCCGGTCAGTGCCAGTTCCAGGCTGCGCTCGACGCCGGAGATGTGGCGTTCCGCCTGGTCCACCGCGATCGAGGCCCAGCGGATATGCGCGGCCACTTCCCACCAGCGCACGCGGGAATCGTCGACCGCACCGTAGCCTTCGTACAGCGCGGCGCGCGGGCCGATCCCCCCGGCCTCCTGCGCGTCGTTGCCGAAGCGCCAGCACTTCGCACAGAGCCAGCCGAGGTCGGCGTGCGGGTCGCTCCAGAGCGAGAATTCCCAATCCAGCACGGCGGTGACGCCATGCTCGTCCAGCATGATGTTGCCGGTGCGGAAGTCGTTGTGGACCAGCACGGCGGGCATCGGCGGCGGTGCGGTGCGCTCGAGGTGCCGCAGCCCCCATTCCAGGACAGGGCGCGGCGTGCGCTGGCGGTCGAGCGCGGCGTGCTGGTCGATGATGAAGGCGCGGCAGGGGTCGTCCGGCGGCGTGCCGAGGAAGGCCAGGTCCGCGCGCGGCGGCGTGATGGAGTGGATGCGCGCCATCTCCCGCCCCAGCGCGCGCGCGCAGGCAGCGCGCCCGCCGCCCAGGGTTTCGCTGCGCACCACGCGATGGCCGGCCGCGGTGCCGGCGACGCGCTTCATCACGAAAAAGGGTGCGCCGAGCACGCGGGCGTCCTCGCACAGGAACAGCGGCTGCGGCACCGTCACGCCGGCGCTGAAGGCCGCGTGCAGCAGCGCATATTCCTCCGCCCGCCCGTGGCTGACGGCGAGCGTTGCCGCGTTGTCGGTGCGCAGCACCCAGGCACGCCCGCCCGAGATATCCAGCGCCCAGTTCTGCTGGATGGCGCCGCCCGACAGCAGCGCGGCGCTCTCGATCACCAGCGACGCGTCGCCGGTCGCGCCGCGCAGCCAGGCGGTCAGCCGGGCGCGGCGCGCTTCATCCATGCCCGGCCTGGCCCCAGCGGAAGAAGCCGTCGCCCTCCGCGCGCAGGATGTTCGCCAGCACCATGCGGTGGACTTCCGACGCACCATCCACCAGCCGCGCCTGGCGGGCGTAGCGGTAGATCCATTCGATCACCGTGTCCTTGGAATAGCCGCGCGCACCGAGCAGTTGCAGCGCCGTGTCGACGGATTTCTGCAGCGCATCGGCGACGACGATCTTCGCCATCGACACCTCCTTGCGCGCGAAGGACCCCTGGTCGAGCGCCCAGGCGGCGCGCATGGTCAGCAGCCGGCCGATCTCGATCTCCATCGCGGCCTGTCCCACCAGGCCCTGCACGCTTTCGCGGTCGACCAGCTTCATGCCGAAGGAATCGCGCTGCTTGATGCGCTCCATCGCGATCTCGAGCGACCGCCGTGCCAGCCCCGTCCAGCGCATGCAATGCGTCAGCCGGGCCACGCCCAGGCGCCATTGCGTGAGCTTCAGCCCGTCGCCGACATTCAGCAGGCGCTGGTCGTCGGGAATCTCCAGCCCGTCGAAGGCCAGTTCGCAATGCCCGCCATGTTCCTCCGGGCCCATGATGGGGATGCGGCGCACGATGCTCCAGCCCGGCGTATCGGCATCGAACAGGAAGGCGGTCAGGCCCTTGCGTTCGTCCTCCGAGGTGCGCGCGATGATGATGAAGATCTTCGCGTTGCCAGCCCCGGTGATGTAGTGCTTGCGCCCGGTGATGCGCCAGCGGTCGTTGCCGATCATCTCGGCCTTCGTGTAGGTCAGGCCGGGGTCGGACCCGCAGCCATCCGGTTCGGTCATCGCGAAGGCCGACTGCGCCGCGCCATCGACGATCGGCTGCAGCCAGCGCGGCTTCATCGCCTCCGGCAGCACCTCGTCGAGGATCATCATGTTGCCGTCGTCGGGCGCGGCGGAGTTGAACACGACGGGACCGAAGATGGAGCGGTTCATCTCCTCGTAGCAGGCGGCCATGCCGATGCGCGGCAGTTCCATGCCGCCCAGGCGCCTGGGCATCTGCAACGCCCACAGCCCCTCGGCCTTCGCCGCGCGGCGCATCTCGACCAGCACATGCGGCGCGATGTTGTCGTGCTCGTCGTAGTTGGCGCGGTCGGATTCCAGCGGGATCAGGCGGTCATCGACGAAGCGGCGGATGCGGATGCGGACATCCTCGATCTCGACGGGCAGCACGAAATCCATGGCGCAGCGTTCCTAGAGCGGGTTGACCGAATGCCCGCCATCCACCGTGACCGTGGCACCCGTCATGTGCGCACCGGCGGCGGAGGCGAGGAGCAGCAGCGGACCGGTGAGATCATCCGGCGACCCCAGCCGCCGCTGCGGGATGCGCTTGACCATCGCCTGGCCAGGCTCCGAGGCGAAGTAGTCGCGGTTGATGTCGGTCGCGACATAGCCTGGCGCGATGGCGTTCACGCGGATGGAAAACCGCGCCAGTTCCACCGCCATCTGGCGCGTCAGGTGCAGCAGCCCGGCCTTGGCGGCGGTGTAGCCCGCCACGCCCGGGATGGTGCGCTGCCCCAGTACGGAGGCGATGTTGATGATGGACCCTGGTTGCTTCGCCGCCGCCAGGCGCTTCGCCGCCTCCTGCCCCACCAGGAAGCAGCCGCGCAGGTTCACGGCCATGACGCTGTCCCAGTCATTGATGCCCTGTTGCAGCAGCGGCTTCGTCACCGCGATGCCGGCATTGTTCACCAGGATGTCGCAGGGACCGCCGAGCGCCGCCTCGGCAGCATCGAAGGCGGCGGGGATGGTGGCGGGATCGGTGACGTCGAGCGGCACGGCGGCGGCGCGCGCGCCCAGTTCCGCGGCCAGCGCGGATGTCGCCTCGACGCGGCGCGCCGCCAACGCCACCTGCGCCCCCGCCCCATGCAGGACGCGCGCGAAATGCGCGCCCAGCACGCCCGAGGCGCCCGTCACCAGCGCCCGGCGGCCTTCCAGCGAGAACAGCGCGGCGATGTCCATGCGTCACTCTCCCGCCGGCAGGCGTGCCACCCGTTGCGCCGGCCCGCAAGCCCCGCGATGCTGCCCCCCGGCACAGGAGAGACAGCATGACCGTCAGGACCGCGCTGGTGACCGGCGCGCAGCAGGGGATCGGCGCTGCCGCGGCTCGTGCCTTCGCCGCGGCCGGCTACGACGTGGCGGTGAACTGGCTTGACGACAAGGACGCGGCCGAGGCGGTCGCTGCCGATATCCGCGCCGCCGGGCGACGCGCCGTGCTGGTGCAGGGCAGCGTCGGCACGGCGACGGAGTGCGCCGCGCTGGTGCAGGCGGCGCTGGATGGTCTCGGGCGCATCGACGTGCTGGTGAACAATGCCGGCATCTTCCCGCGCGTCGACTTCCTGTCGATGACCGAGGCGGACTGGGACCGCGTGCTGGACGTGAACCTCAAGGGCAGCGCCTTCTGCGCGCAGGCCGCCGCGCGGCACATGGTGGCGGCCGGGATCAGGGGGGTGATCCTGAACCTCTCCTCCTCCTCGGTGCGCGGGGCGGTGCTCGGCGTGCATTATTCGGCGACCAAGACAGGGGTCATCGGCATCACGCGGTCGATGGCGCTGGCGCTGGCGCCGCATGGTATCCGCGTCAACGCCATCGCGCCCGGACTGACCGATACGGCGCAGCCGCGTTACGGCAACACCGATGCGGAACTGGCCGAGATCGCCAGGACGCTGCCGCTCGGCCGCATGGGACGGCCCGAGGAGATCGCCGGGCTGATGACCTACCTGGCGTCCGACGCCGCGGAGTGGATCACCGGCCAAGTCTACCACATCAACGGCGGCGTCTATTTGGCCTGACGCAAGGCGCGACCCGGTCGGCTGTGGCAGACTGCGATGTTCACGATGGAGGTGGCGATGCGACTCCTGACCCTGTTCGGCCTGCTGGCAACCCTGGCCACCCCGGCGCTGGCGCAGCTCGAGCCTGGCGATGCCCAGGCCGGCCGCGGCCTGGCCGCGAACTGGTGCGCCAATTGCCATCGCATCGCCCCCGGCGGGCCAGGGCCGGCGACCGACGCGGCGGCATCCTTCGCCAGCATCGCCGCCATGCCCTCGACCACCTCGATGTCGCTGCGCGTCTTCCTCCAGACGCCGCATGCCGGCATGCCGGACTACCGGCTGACGCGCGAGCAACTCGACGACGTGGTCGCATACCTGCTGTCGCTGCGGCGCTGATCGCGCGGTCTGGCGCCCCTCCGCGTCCCGCGCTACCCAAAGCGGAACATCCGTGGGGGAAATGCGCGTGTCCAATGATCGCTTCCGCATCGGCTACCTGATCAAGGTGCCGCATCCGTCGTTCCTGGAAACGGCGGCGAAGGACCCGGCGCTCGAGCTGGTGCGCCTGACGCTGGACGATGGCGAGGACGCGGCGCTGAACATCCTCGCCACGTGCCGGGGCTACTACGTGCGCGCCTCGCGCGACGAATTGCCCAAGCCCTTCCATGTCAACGACGCGCTCCTGGGGCGGCTGCCGAATTTGCTGATGGCCGCGTCGCAGGGTGCCGGCTACGACACCATCGAACCCGCCGCCTGCACCCGTGCCGGCGTGCTGCTGGTGAACCAGGCCGGTGGCAATGCCGAGGCGGTGGCCGAACACGCCGTCGGCATGATGCTCGCGCTGCTCAAGCGCTTCCCGGAATGCCACGCGGCGATGCGCGAGGGCCGCGCCCAGCGGCGCGAGGAATTCATGGGCCGCAACCTGCTCGGCAAGACGGTGGGGCTGATCGGCATCGGCAATGTCGGCACGCGCACCGCCGCGATCCTGCACGCCGCCTTCCAGTGCCGCGTGCTGGCCTACGATCCCTATGTGGATGCCGCGACCGTCGCCGACCGGGGCGCCGAGAAATGCGACGACCTCGCGGCCATGCTGGCGCAGTGCGACATCGTCTCCATCCACTGCCCGCTCACGCCCGAGAGCCGGGCGATGATGGCGGCGAATTCCTTTGCCGCCATGAAGCCGGGCTCGGTGCTGGTGACCACCGCGCGCGGGTCGATCCATGACGAGGGCGCGCTGCTGTCGGCGCTGAAGTCCGGCCACATCGCCGCCGCGGGCCTCGACGTGTGGGAACAGGAACCGCCGCCGGCGGACCATCCGCTGCTGTCGCACCCGGCCGTGATCTGCACCCAGCACACCGCGGGCGTCACGCATGAAAGCCGTTCGATGATCACGCGGATCGCGGCGGAAGCCTTTTCGGCCTTCGCCGCCGGCCGTTTCCCGCCGCGCATCATCAACCCCGAGGTCAAGGCCCGCGTTGCCGAACGCTACCGCGCCGCGCTGGGGCGCGACATCACGGACCACGCGTGACCTGATCCGGCTTGGCGCGGCGGCACGGGCGCGGGAGGATGGCGGCGATGACCCCCTCCCGCCCGTTGACCGTCGCCGTGCTGGGCACGACGCAGACCCTGTCCTGGGCGTCGTCCTACTACATCCCGGCCATCCTGGCGGCGCCGATCGCCGCCGAATTCGGTGTCTCCCGCGCCACCATCTTCGGCGTGTTCTCCGGCGCGCTGCTGCTGACCGCCTTCCTCGGGCCGATGGCGGGCCGTGCCATCGACACGCGCGGCGGGCGCGACGTGCTGGCGGTGTCGAACATCGTCTTCGCCATCGGGCTGCTTCTGATGGGGCTGTCCCCGGGGCCGGTGGTGTTCTGCCTGGCCTGGGCCGTGATGGGCGTGGCGATGGCGATGGGCCTGTACGACGCCGCCTTCGCGACGCTGGCCGGGCTCTATGGCAAGGAGGCGCGCGCCAGCATCACCGGCATCACGCTGATCGCCGGCTTCGCCAGCACGGTGGGCTGGCCGGCCACCGCGCTGATGGAAGCCGAATGGGGCTGGCGCGGTGCGTGTTTCGGCTGGGCGGCGCTGCACATCGTGCTGGGTCTGCCGCTGAACCGGCTGCTGGTGCCGCGCGCGCCGCCGCCTGAAAAGGCCGCCGCCGCGGCCGGTGATGCCGGGCCGCCGCCGCGCGGGCGCGACATGGCGCTGATCGCCTTCGTGCTGGCGACAGCGGGGTTCAGCGCGGCCGCGCTGGGCGCCCACCTGCCGGGGCTGCTGCAGGCGGCGGGCGCGACGGCGGTGGCGGCGGTGGCGGCCGGCGCGTTGCTCGGCCCGGCGCAGGTCGGCGCGCGCATCCTGGAATTCACCTTCCTGCGCAAGGTCTCCCCGCTGGTCTCGGCGCGCATCGCCGCGTCGCTGCATCCGGTCGCGGTGGTGGTGCTGCTGGCCGGCGGCGCGCCGATGGCGGCGATCTTCGTGCTGATCCATGGCGCGGGGAACGGCATGCTGACCATCACGCGCGGCACGCTGCCGCTCGCGGTGTTCGGCCCCGTCGGCTACGGGCAGCGGCAGGGCTTCATCACCGCGCCGGCGCGCGCCGCGCAGGCGCTGGCACCCTTCGGCTTCGGGCTGCTGGTGGATGCCGTGGGGGCGCAGGCGTTGTGGCTGACGGCGGGGCTGGGCGCGGTGGCGTTGGCGGCGCTGTTCCTGCTGCGGCTGCCCTCGCGCTGAAGGATCGTTTCAGGGGCCGGCCGGTGCCCGCCGGTCGGACAATGCGCTACCGCGGCAGTGTCTCGACAAAATACTCGTAGTTGTCGGCGTTCTCGGCGGCGCGCGCCGCATTCTCCTTGGCCAGCGTCAGCGCGCCGGTGGGGCGATAGGCATGGTCGCGCGTATTGGCGGCCAGATGCGACGCTTCGTGGATCAGGATGCCCCAGCGGCTGTCGGTGCCGTCCATGCGCGCGCGGAAGAAGGGCGGGCACAGCCCCAGCACCATGTCGCGTTCGCGCGCATAGGCGAAGCGCCCGCCCGGGCAGCCCGGCGGATCGTTGCAGCGAATGGCCACGCCCGCCATGTCGTCCAGGCGCGCGGCGGTCAGTTCCAGCGTCATGCGGATGGTCTTGCGCGGTGCATTGCCGAACCAGCGGCGGACATGCGGGTGGTCGGGCTCGTCGCGCACCAGGCGGACCGCCTCGCGGATGCGGGTGCGCGCCATGGCCAGGGCTTCGTCGATCACCGGCTGGTGGTGTTCGGCCGTGCAGGCGGGGCCGGGGATGTCGGCGGGGCCGAGTTCGAGCGGCGGCGGCTTGTCGCGCGGTGCCTCGACCACCAGCACCTGGCGATTGGGCTCCAGCGGCGGTGGCTTGGCGGTCGGCAATTCCGTGACGGGCGCCGCGCCATCGCTGGGCGGCGATGGCGCGTCCGCTCCCTGGCCCATCGCCGGCAGGGCGAGCAGCCACAGGGTGGCCGCGATGGGCCACCGGCGGCGGCGTCGAAGGGTCGGCATGGCGCACTGGATCACGCGCCGAACCAAGCACGCTGTCCAGCGCCGCGCCAGACTTGCGCGCGACGGCTGGTCACCGCCCCGGCAGGGTTTCGACGAAGAGCATGAAGTTGTCCGCATTCTCCGCCGCGCGGGCCCCGTTCTCCCGGGCCAGGGCCAGGGCCGCGACGCGGCCATAGGCGTGGTCCCTGGTCTCGGCGGCGAAATGCGTCGCCTCATGCACCAGGATGCCCCAACGCGTGCCGGTGCCCGTCATGCCGGCGCGGAAGAAGGGCGGGCAGACGCCCAGCACCTGCCCTTCGTCCAGCCGATAGCTGGCGGCGGGGCGGCCCTGCGCGTCGAACAGCGTGCGCGACATGGTCCGCGCATAGGCGGTGACCTGGCCGGTGCAGCGCGCCGGGTCGTTGCAGTGGAATTCGACGCCGGCGGTGCTGGCCAGCCGCGTGCCGGTGCGCTGCAGCACAACCAGCACCAGCCCGGGCGGCGCGGTGCCGAACCACAGGCGGACATGCGGATGGTCGGGCCGGTCGTGCAGCAGGCGGATGGCGGCGGCGATGCGGGCCCCGGCTTCGACCAGCGCGGTGTTGACGACAGTGACCTGCTGCGTGTTGCAGGGGGCGGCCGTCGCGTTCGGCAGCGCCGCGCCAGGCGGCGCGGAGGGCTGCACCGGCGAGAGGATCCGCGGGAGAGACAGGGGCGCCGGGGCTGGTTCGTCGGTGGGTGAAATCACCCGCGGCAGGCCTCGCCCCTGCGCCGGCGGATCCAGGGGCGAGATCACTTGCGGCATGCGGTGCTGGAGCGGGGGCTCGGGCGGCGGCTTGCCGGGCGCCGGCTGCGCCACGGCCGGCGCGGCCGCCAGCAGCATTGCTGCGATCACCTGCCAGCGCCGCGCGGCGCTGGCAGGTCGTGGCGACGCCGCACCGGGCGTCACTGCCCGTCCCGTGGCCCCGCCGCCACCGCCGCCAGGCCGGCTTCGTCCAGCACGAACAGGAAGGCCTTCTCGGTGTCGTAGGACACCAGGTTCGAGGCCCGCCAGGCATTCAGGATGGAGATGATGCTGCGCGTCGTCGCGCCCAGCAGGTCGGCGAGGTCCCCCTGCCGGAACCGCGCGGCGAGCCGCGTGCCCTTGTCGGTCTTCACGCTGTCCGCCTTGAGCAAGTACATCACCTGCCGCGCCAGCCGCACTTCGAGTGGCGCGAAGGTGGCGTCCTGCAGCAGGCCGAAGGTTCGCCGCAGCCGCATCGACAGCAGCCGCGCCAGCGCCAGGCCCAGCGCGGGCTCGCTCTGCGCGGTCTCGAGGAAGGCGGTGGCGGGGATGCGCGCCAGCTTCACCTCGCCGATCACCACCGCGTCGGCGCTGCGCGTGGCGCCATCCAGCACGCCGATCTCGCCGAACACGTCGCCGGCGCGGAATACTTCCACCATCAGGCGCTTGGCGGCGTTGTCCGGGGCGCCCACGCGCACCCGCCCACGGCCCTCGAGCACGGCATAGACGGCATCCGGCGCGTCGCCCTGGGAGAACAGCGGGGCGCCATCGGCGGGTGCGACACGGCGCGCGCCCTCGGCCAGGCGCGCGAGGGCGGGCGGCGGCAGGTCCCGGAACAGCGCGATGCGGCCGAGCTCCTCGGCCAGGCGCGGATCGCTCATTCCATCTCCTCCTCGGCGCCCGACCGGCGCAGCGCGTACAAGGGCAGGGACCCGAAGCCCTTCGCCGTCGGGATGCGGCCGGCATAGTCGCAGGCGAGGCCGGACCCACGGGGCAGCAGCGCGACCTCGCAGGCGAAGGCTTCGGTCGCGAAGATGCGCCCGGGCGGCGTCACGGGCTCGATCCGCGCGGCGCGCGTCATCGCCCGGCCGGAGAACTTGTCGGCGTGCTGCACGGCGTCGTGCACCGGCAGAAGCGGGCCGAAATCGATCGCGAAGCGGGGGTGGATCGGCGGGTCCTGCTCGGCCAGCGCGGCGCGCATGTCGAAGGCGCAGGCGGCGGCGGCGGCGACCTCGTCGAAGGTGATCTGCACGGCGTCGCCCCAGGCGTTGCGGTAGGTCGCCGGATGGCGGTCGAGCGCCGCGCCCATCGCCGCCAACGGGCCTTCGTAGAAGGTGGCGAGGCCGGCATCGTCCAGCGCGCTGAAGCGCGGCAGGTCGCCGAACAGCACCGCCATGGGCCGCCGCCGCGCCGGCGGCAGGCCGTTGCCGCTGCTATCGCGCGGCCAGGGCCAGGGAATCTGCAGCGACCGCCCGCCGGCACCGGTCCAGGATGCCACATCGGCCCCGGTGCCCGCCGCGCCGCGCGCCGGCTGGCCATCCCACGAGGCCACCTGCACCGCCGGCCCGTCGCGGTGGCGCGCATGCAGCCGCGCCAGGCCCATGGCGCGGCGGCCCGCCAGGGCCAGGTGCAGGTCGTCGTCGGGGAAGGGCCGCTCATCCAGCTGGATGATGCGCAGGTGCGGCAGCAGGGCGCGGAAGCGCGCCACCCAGCGCTCGCCGGCCGGCGCCACCGAATCGGCCTCGTAGGTGTCGGGGTCGCAGGGCAGCACGGCGGTGGGCGCGATGCCGGCGCGCAAAAGTGCCTCGACCGCCAGGATGTCGAAGCCGGCGGCGAGCCCGCCGAAGGCCGCGCCGACATGCTCGGCGGCGATGCGGGCGTCGAGCGCGGCGGCGATGCCGACCTCGAGCGCCTCGTCGTCCTGCCCGGGCTTGGGCATGTGGCCGGTATAGTGCAGCACCGCGGGCACGCGCAGCACATCGACGAAATCCGGCGAAAGGCCGAGCGCGACGGCCTCGCGCCGCATCTGCCGGCGGGTGGTGGCGCGCGCCGAGATGTCGGCGCCGGCGCGCAATTCGGCTTCCTCCAGCGCGCGGCGGCATTCCTCCAGCCGGCCGGCGAGCAGCAGGGCCTCGGCCTCGGTTGCGGCCGACCAGTAGTTGCCGGTGTCGCGATGGTTCGCCAGGACCTGGCGGGCGATCATCGCGGCGCTGTGCGGGTCCCCGCTGAGCAGCCGCAGCGCGGCGGCGTTCACGCCGTGCCAGCCGGAATCGTGGATGCGCCACAGCGCCGCGTAGCGCTGCGTCGCTTCGGCCAGGAGCGGTCCGCGCACCGCCGCCGGCTGCTCGAAGGCGCGGTCCTTGATGAGGCGCGCGCCGAGCATGCCGATCTCGGGATCGGTTTCGGCATCCAGCCGCAGCCGGTTGAACAGGTCGAGCGCCATGGCCGTGGCGCCGGCGCGCGCGATGGTCAGCGTGGCGCGATAGCGCAGCGCGGCATCCTCGGGATGCTCGACCAGCGCGGCCATGGCCCTGTCATGGGCGGAAAACAGGAGGCCCTCGGCCTCCAGCGCCAGGACCTCCGCAAGCGGGTCGGACATCGGGCCTCGGCCGCGGGGGTGGAACGCGATCCTAGGGGGGACATGCCGGGCCGGCAACGTGTGCGTGTTTGCGGGATCGGCACCGGCCGGCTCGCCCACCCGGCCGCTTATGAGGATATGCTGTGGCGGGCCGGGCCGGGACCGCTCTCTCATCGTGCCGCATGGCGCGCCCGCGCAGCCTGTGCGAGAACGCAATCGTTCCGGAAGACGCCATGCCGCACGACGTATTCCTCAGCTATGCGTCCGCCGACCGCGCCGCAGCGGATGCGGTTTGCGCGGCGCTGGAGACGCGCGGCATCCGCTGCTGGGTCGCCCCGCGCGACGTGCCGGCCGGCGCCGACTGGGGCGAGGCGATCCTGACCGCGATCGGCCGCGCGCATGCCATGGTGCTGGTGCTGTCGCGCCACACCGCGGCCTCCGTGCATGTCAGGAACGAGGTTGTGACCGCGGTCTCGCAATCCCTGGCCCTGGTGCCCGTGCGCATCGAGGATTGCCAGCCGGGCGGCGCGCTGCGCCTGCACCTTGCGGGGTCGCATTGGCTGAACGTGTATCCCGCGCCGATCGACCAGCATGCCGATGCGCTGGCCGGCGGGGTCCGCCTGGCGCTGGCGGCGGATGCGACCATCGAGATTCCACGCGCCCAGGCGGCGGCGATGGTGGCCGCGGCGCGGGCCAGTGCCGCTGCCGGCGCGGACCGGGCCGGGGCGGTGGCGGCGGCGCGCCAGCGGGCCCATCCCGAGCGGCCCGTGGACCCGGGGGCGGTGCGACCCGAACACAAGGCGGCCCCGACTGCGCAGCCCCCGGCACGGCGCGACCCGTCCGGGACGGCGCCAGCGAAGCGCGCGGACGGCACGCCAGCGCCGCACCTGCCGACGCCACGGCGCGGGCTCGGCATCGCGGTGGCGATCGGCGGGCTCGTACTGCTGTGCGCGGCAGTCGCGGTTGCCTGGTTCTATGAGCCCCGGCTGAAGGGGCTGTTGGGCGCGACAGCCGCGTCGCCGGCGGACACGCCTGCCGCACCGCCGGCGGCGCACCTTGTCGCAGCGTCCGGCGCCGCCGCGCCTCCTCCCGCGGGGCTTGGCGCTCCGACGCCGCCGGTGCCCTCCGCCCCCTCGCCCTTCATCGCCGCCCAGCCGGCATCGCCGCCGCGCAGCATGACGCAGGCGCCGCCGCCGCGCCCGATGCCCGCGCCCGCACGGGCGGCGCGCGTGATGAATGGCGCGACCACCACCATCGCCCAGTTGTTCGTCGCGCGGGTCGACGACGGGGTCGGGCACGAGGACTGGCTGGGCCAGGCGCAGATCACGCCGGGCAATACGGTACTCCTGCGCCCGCCCGCCGGGCAGGGTTGCCTGTTCAACATCCGCGTCGTCTATGTTGGCGGCAGGACCGAGGATCGTCCGGGAGTTGACCTTTGCGCCGCACCCGATCTGCGTTTCGAGGGAAGCAAGGGCGCCGGTGGACCCTCGCCGCGCTGAGCCTGCTCGCCGTACCGGCCTTGGCGCAGGACCAGCGGCCACGCACCTTCACGCTGATGAATGGCGGGGCCGCCGCGGTGGTCGCCGTGGAGGTGTCGCCGAGCGGCCAGGCCCGATTCGGCGACTCGATGATCGGCCGGGTCGAATTGCCGCCGGGCAACGCGCTGCACATGACGCCGCCCCCTGGCACGCCATGCCTCAACGACCTGCGCATCCGCTGGGCCGATGGCCGCATCGAGCAGCGCGTGCGGGAGGATCTGTGCCAGCCCCAACGCATGATCCGCCTGACCCCATCTGCCAATTGAAGGGAATGCCATGACCGGCGACTGGACCGCCCGCGCGGGTACGCGCTTCACGACCCAGAAGCGCCCGGCCATGGGCACGCGCGGCATGGTGGTGACCAACCATCCGCTGGCCTCGGCCGCGGGCGCCGAGATGCTGGCGGCCGGCGGCAATGCCTTCGACGGCGCGATCGCGGCGCTGTTCACGCTCACGGTGGTCGAACCGATGATGGTCGGGCTGCTGGGCGGCGGCACGGCACATCTGCGTCTGGCCGACGGCACGCATACCGTGATCGACGGCATGGCGCGCTGCGCCGCCGCCGCACGGCCGGACATGTTCACTCCCGCGCAGGCGGAGAACCCGCGCAACCTGGAGGCGGTGGGCCGCGTGAACGCGGTGGGCGGGTTGTCGGTGGCGACGCCGGGCAACCTCAAGGCGTGGTGCGAGATACTTGAGCGCTTCGGCAGCATGCCGCTGGCGGATGTGATGGCGCCGGCGATCCGGCATGCCGAGCGTGGCTATCGCGCCACGCCATACCTGGCGGAATGCGCGGCCGAGGCAGCGCCGGACCTGGCCAAGGACCCCGCCATCGCGGCGATCTACCTGCCCGGCGGGTCGCCGCTGAAGCCCGGGCATCGCGTGGTGCAGGGCGATTATGCGCAGACGTTGAAGACCATCGCGCAGCAGGGCGCGGCGGCGATCGGCGGCGCGCTGGGCGCGGCGGTGGCCGAGGGCATCGCGCGTGCCGGCGGCATCGTCACCGCCGCGGACATGATCGACTACCGCACCATCGAGCGCGTGCCGCTGCGTGGGCCATACCGCGACGTGGAGGTGGTGTTGCCGCCGCCGCCGGCGTCGTCCGGCGTGCATGTGCTGCAGATGCTGAACATCCTGTCGGGGTGGGATCTGCGCGCGCTCGGCTTCGGGTCCGCCGACACGCTGCATCTGCTGGCCGAGGCGCTCAAGATCGCCTTTGCGGATCGTGCGGCGGCGTCGGGCGATCCGGCCTTCGTGGATGTGCCAGTGGAGCGGCTGGTTTCGGCGACGTACGGCGCGGAGCGGCGGGCGCGCATCGACATGGCGCGGGCCCAGGATTGGGCGGCGGGGATCGCCTCCGCCGAGAGCCCGCACACCACGCACATCACGGTGGCGGATGGCGAGGGCGGCATCGCCTGCATGACGCAGACGATCAATTCCACCTTCGGTGCGCGCTTCATCGTGCATGGCACGGGGATGATCCCGAACAACTACCTGGCAACCTTCGACCCACGGCCCGGGCGGGCCTTGTCGATCGCGGCGGGCAAACGGGTGACGACATCGATGGCGCCGATGATCGTGCTGCGGGGTGGCAAGCCGGCCTATGCGCTGGGGATGCCTGGTGGGTTGCGCATCTTTGGCTGCGTGATGCAGGGGATGCTGAACCTGGTGGACCACGGCATGAGCCTGCAGGAGGCGGTGGAGGCGCCGCGCCTGTGGACGCAAGGCGATGCCGTGGAGATCGAGCCGGCCTTCGACGAGGCCGTGCGGGCATCGCTGGCCGCGCGCGGCCATGTGCTGGCGCGCATGCCGCATATCGGTGGCGGCATGTGCGCGATCGGGTTCGGCGCGGATGGTGCAATGGAGGGTGCCGCCTGCTGGCGCGCCGATGGCACCGCGGTCGGCGTCGGTGGCGGGCTTGCGCGCGAGGGCGTCCGCTTCTGGCCGGATGCCGCGGGCGTCCGCTGACGTTCCGGCGGTCCAGGTGGCACTGCCACCTGGCGGGAGGGTCCGGGAGGGCAGCGCCCTCCCGTTTCGCCGCGCACCAGGCAATCAGGCACCGCGGTTTTAGGAAGACGTAGCGCCGCACTGGAGCTTCGGCTGCATTCGCGGGCCTTCAGCCTGCCGGCAATCCGATGCGCACCCGCAGCCCCGGTGCCGCATCCTCCAGGCTGATCGCCATGCCGTGCAGGTCCGCGACCGCCCGCGCCAGCGCGAGGCCGAGGCCGCTGCCGGGGGTGGAACGCGCCGAGTCGAGCCGCTGGAACCGCCCGAAGACGCGCTCGCGCTCGGTGGCCGGGATGCCCGGGCCGTCATCGACGATGGTGATGCCTGCGGCACCGAGCGCCAGCACGACGCGGCCGCCGGCGCGCCCGTGGCGCACCGCATTCTCCACCAGGTTCGCGAGCATCTGCGTGAGCAGCGCCGGGTCGCCGGTGATGGCGATGCCGGGCGCGATGTCTGTCACCAGGCCCTGGCCGCGTTCCTCGGCCGCCGGCGCATAGACCTCGGCGACCGATTGCGCGATGGCGGACAGGTCGACCCGCGTGAAGCCTGCGCGCTGCGTGCCGGATTCGACCTGCGCGATGCGCAGGAGTGCCGCGAAGATGTCGAGCAGCGCGTCGGCCTCCTGCTGCGCCGCCGCGATCGCTTCGGCGGTGGGCAACGTGGCGGCGGCATCGAGCCGCTGGCGCAGGCGCGTCAGCGGCGTGCGCAGGTCGTGGGCAATGTCGTCCGTCACGCCGCGCAGCGCGACCATGAGCGACTGCAGCCGGTCGAGCGTCGCGTTGATACGCGCGGCGAGACGGTCGAACTCATCGCCGCCGCGCCCGACCGCGAGGCGGCGGGCGAGGTCGCCGCCCTGAACGGCGGCCAGCGCGCTGTCCATCGCCGCGGCGCGGCGCGCGACACCGCGGCCGATCAGCAGCCCGCCGCCGAGGCCGAGCAGCAGCACGGCCGCGCCGACCCAGCCGGCGACGGACAGCAGTTGCTGTTCCAGCGCGCGCACCGCCGACAGGTCGCGCCCCACCACCAGCGCGCCGCCGCCGGGCAGGGGTGCGGCGAGCATCAGCACCGGTGCCTCGCCGCCTTGCGGCAGGCGGATGGTGCCCTCGCGCCAGCCTGGATCGCGCGGCACGCCCGAGAGGTTGCCGGCGATGCGCTGCCCGTCCGGCCCGGCGAGCAGGTAGAATTCCGCGCCGCTGCGGTCGGCGGCCATGCGGGCTTCGATGGACAGCGCGACGCCGCGCGGCCCCGACAGCGCGCCCGATTGCAGCAGCACGCCCATGCCGCGTTCGATCTCGGCCACCGCCTGGCGCGCGCCGAAGCCGACCGTCGCCCACCAGGCGCCGCAGCCGACCAGGATGGTGCCGGCCAGCGTCAGCAGCAGGTGCAGCAGCGTGACGCGGAACGCCGTGGTGCGCGCGAAGGCCCAGCGCGTATCAGCCATCGGCGCGGATGACGTAGCCGGCGCCGCGGATGGTGTGGATCAGCTCGCGGTCGAAGCCGCGGTCCACCTTGGCGCGCAGGCGGCTGATGTGGGTTTCCACCACGCTGGTCTTGGGGTCGAAGTGAAAATCCCACACGCCTTCCAGCAGCATGGTGCGCGTCACCACCTGGCCCTCGCGGCGCATCAGGTATTCGAGCAGGCGGAATTCGCGCGGCTGGAGGTCGATGCGCTGCCCGGCGCGGATGACGCTGCGGCGGATCAGGTCCATCTCGAGGTCACCCACGCGCAGCAGCGTGACTTCCTGTTGCAAGGGCGGGCGGCGCGCGAGCGCGTTGATGCGCGCCAGAAGCTCCGCGAAGGCGAAGGGCTTGGCGAGGTAGTCGTCGCCACCGGCTTCCAGCCCCTCGACCCTGTCGCCGACGCCGGCGCGTGCGGTCAGGAAGATGGCCGGCGTGGCGATGCCCGCGGCGCGCACGGCGCGCACCATCGACAGGCCATCGAGCTTGGGCAGCATGCGATCCACCACCATCACGTCATGCCCGCCGCCGGTGGCGTGGAACAGCCCGTCCTGGCCGTCCGCGGCGCGATCCACGACATGGCCGGCTTCCTCCAGCCCGCGCACGATATAGGCGGCGGTCTCGGCATCATCCTCGACGACCAGGATACGCAAGCGGGCCTCCGGTGAGACAGTCGGGCGCATTCGGTCCCGGGTTCGGAATGAACCTTTTGGCGCAGTCCCGAACGGTCGCCAGCATACGGATCGGTAAGGCGGGCGACAGGGGGTGTGGATGGGCGAAGGCGCCTTCTGCCTCCCACGCCCCGCCGACCCTGTGGGGTCCCGTGATCCTGACTGGGAGAGATCCGATATGCCGTCCTTCTTCAACCGTCGCCGTCCCGCGATCATGGCCGGCGTGCTGGCGCTGGCGCTGGGCACCACCGCCCTGACCGCGATTCCCGGCACGGCGCAGCCGACGCCGCCGGTCGCCGGCGTGGCGCTGGCGCGCGCCGCCGGGCCGGACTTCGCCGACATGGCCGCGCGCGTCGGGCCGTCCGTGGTGCGGGTGATGACCAGCGAGCGTGCCACCCCGGCGCGCGAGCGTACCGCCCCGCAGGAGGAGATGATGCGCCGCTTCGGCCGGCCTGCGCCCGAGCAGGGCCAGCGCCGCGCGGGGCAGGGCTCCGGCTTCGTCATCCATGCCGACGGCTTCATCGTGACCAACGCGCATGTGGTCGGCGACAATACCGAGGTGAAGGTCGAACTGGCCGATGGCCGCGAGATGGCCGCCCGGGTGGTCGGCCGCGACACCGCCACCGACATCGCGCTGCTGAAGGTCGAGGCCGGCGCGCCTCTGGCGGCGCTGAGCTTCGGCGACAGCGACCGGACGCGCGTGGGCGAATGGGTGATGGCCATGGGCAACCCGTTCGGCCTGGGCGGCACCGTCACGGCGGGCATCGTCTCGGCGCGCGGCCGGCAGATCGGCGCGGGGCCCTATGACGACTTCATCCAGACCGATGCGTCGATCAATCCGGGCAATTCCGGTGGCCCGCTGTTCAACGCGGCCGGCGAGGTGGTGGGCGTGAACACCGCGATCTTCTCGCCGTCGGGCGGGAATATCGGCATCGGCTTCGCGGTGCCGTCGAAGATGGTGCAGTCGGTGGTGGCGCAGCTGCGCGACCATGGCACGGTGAGCCGCGGCTGGCTGGGCGTGAGCATGCAGCCGCTCGACCGCGACCTGGCGGCGGCGCTGCGCGTGGGCGATGCCAAGGGTGTGGTGGTGAACAGCGTCGAGCCCAACAGCCCGGCCGCGACGGCGGGGTTGCGCGCCGGCGACGTCATCACCGGCATCGACGGCCGCCGCGTGGAGACCCCGCGCGACCTGGCGACCGGCGTGGCGGACGTGATGCCCGGCCGCACGGCGACGCTGGCGGTGCTGCGTGATGGCGCGGCGATGGAACAGCGTGTCGAGATCGGCGCCAACCCAGCCAATGTGGCCGCGGGCAAGCCAGGCCAGCCGGCGCAGCCTTCGCTGGGCCTCGGCCTGGCGCCGCGGCCGCAGGGCGGTGTCGCGATCACCCGCGTCGAGCCCGGCAGCGTGGCCGCCGAGCGCGGCTTGCGCGAGGGCGACGTGGTGGTGCGCGCCGATGGGCGCGAGGCCGCGCAGCCGCGCGATGTGACCGAGGCGGTCAGCGCGGCACGCAGCGCCGGGCGCCCGGCGATCGCGTTGCAGGTGGAGCGTGACGGCGCCCGCCGCTTCGTGGCGATCCCGCTGCGCGCGGCCTGAGGACCGGCGCCCGGAGGCCGACCACCCCCTGGCCTCCGGGTGACCGTGCGGGAGCGGCGCCAACCATGCTTCCCCCTTTGGTTGGCGCGCCCCACACTGGCGCAGGTCGGCTCCCCCGCCGGCCTGCGCCGCTTCTTGTCAGACTACCGGCGTGCGCCAGGCGGCGTGGGCATCGGTCGTGCCGCGCACCACGGATTCATACGCGGCCTGCAGGCGCAGCGTGATTTCGCCGGGCTTGCCGTCGCCGACCGTCAGCCGGTCGATGCTGGTCACCGGCAGCAATTCCTGGCCGGTGCCGCAGACGAAGACTTCGTCCGCGACATAGAGCTCCGTGCGGTCGGCGCGGCGTTCCTGGGTAACGAGGCCGTTCTCGCGCGCCAGTTCCAGCACGGTCTCGCGCGTCACGCTCTCCAGGATGTCGCTGTCGCGCGCGGGAGTGACGACCACGCCGTCGCGCACCATGAACAGGCAGGCGCCGGCGGTCTCGCTGACCTTGCCGTCGCGGGTCAGCAGGATGGGCGTGTCGTAGCCATCGGCCTTGGCCTGCTGCGTGGCGATGCGCCCGGCATGGTAGTTGGCCGTCGCCTTGATGCGTGCCGGCATGGTGTTGTCGGCGATGCGCGTCCAGGAGGAGACGCCGGCGGCGAGGCCGGAGTCGCGCTTGGTCGAACGTTCGCGCGGGATGGCGGCGCAGACCCAGCCGACTGTCCCGGTGGTGGCCATGGTCCCGCGGCTTTCGATGTGGACCTGCAGGCGGATATAGCAGTCGTCATCCGGTGCGTTCGCCTTGATCGAGTCCATCACCCCCTGGCGCAGCACGTCGCGCGAGGGCGGGTCGTCGAAGCGCATGAACTTGATGCCCTGGTCGAGCCGCACGAGGTGTTCCTCGAGCCGGAACACCGAGAGCCGGCCGGTCGAGGGGTTCATGTAGGCACGGATGCCCTCGAACACGGCGGCGCCATAGGCGAGGCCGACCGAGAGGGGGTGTATGCGTGCATCCTCGAACGGAATGGCGCGTCCGTTCTGAATGATGGTGTGTGCGGTCCAGGCCATGGCGAGACATCCTTCGCGAAATGCGGGTCGAGGCAGCGGGCGTGGTCGCCGCGAGGCGCGCGGCCGAGGCGTGGCGCATGGCGTGGTGTCTCGTGGCGTTCCCGGCATCAGGCTAGCGGCGCGGGGCGGCACGGCAAGGGGGCGGCTTTCGCGTGCCCGCACCAGCGCGCTATGGTCCGCCCCCGGCGCAGGAGGAATGTGACATGAGCGCAGCGAAGGACGTGGCGGACGAACCACTGGTGCTGCGGGACGATACCGCCGAGGGGATCGCGGTGCTGACGCTCAATCGCCCCGCGGCGCGCAACAGCCTGTCGTTGCAGATGCTCGAGACGCTGGAGAATGCGCTGGCGGCCTTCAGCGAGGACCAGCGCGTGCGCTGCGTCGTGCTGGCGGCGAGAGGGCCGGTGTTCAGCGCGGGCCACGACCTGAAGGAGATCACCGCGCGTCGCGCCGATGCCGATGGCGGGCGGGGCTTCTACGATCGTGCGATGGAGACCTGCGCGCGGGTGATGCAGGCGATCGTGGCGCTGCCGCAGCCGGTGGTGGCGGCGGTGCAGGGGGTGGCGACGGCGGCGGGCTGCCAGCTGGTCGCGACCTGTGATCTTGCCGTGGCGTCCGACCAGGCGCGCTTCGCGACGCCGGGGGTGGATATCGGGCTGTTCTGCTCGACGCCGGCGGTGGCGCTGGCGCGCGCGGTGCCGCGCAAGGCGGCGATGGAGAT
>LNEW01000076.1 GCA_001464375.1 Rhodospirillales bacterium Ga0074136
CGTCGTCGAGCGTGCCAGGCTCAATTCGCAGGAAGATGCGATTGCCCCAGGCACCCGGACCCATCGCACGGACGATCAGAGTCTGGGCGCCGTCGGCGGTCGGCACGCTGAGGCTTGCAGTCGCCGCATCGCCTCGGGTGATGCGCGCTACGAACAGGCGCTGGCCGCCGTTGTCGAAGAAGCCGCGCGCGGCGTACGGCATGAAGGACTGCACGGGGTCCATGATGCCGCCGAACCATGACTGGAAGTCGCCCCAGCTGGTGACCATGCGCCGGCGCGTCGGGCCGCGCTCCGTCTGGCCCACGAAGCCCGCCGTGCTGGTCGAAACGCCCTCGATGGGACGCGGCCCAGTGGCCACTTCTTCCACATACACGCCGGGGCTCAGGTATTCAGGCATGGTCGGCTCCCTAAGGTAGACGGGTACGCGGGGGGTCGCATGGGTTAAGCGAACTTGAGCTCGAGGACATGGCCGAGCCCGTTGGGAAGAGGCACGGTCGCGGAAGTGCTTCGGCTGGTAGGCAGGTGCTCGGCGAGCACGAGGACGGAAGCGGCCGGCGAGGTGAGGCGCAGCGGCAAGGCAAATGCGCCCCTCTCGTCGCTCAGCACGTGGTCATTGGTAGCGCTTACCTGCACATCGGCGACCGGCCCCGTGGCGTCGTGCACTGTCCCGTGCAGCACTGGCAAATGACGCGGGAAGGGATAGCTAGCTCCGGGCAGCAGTGCGATCAGCTCCGGAGAGCCCGCCTCATTGGCAGGCGGCACCGTGTGGCTGTATGTCGGCACGTCGAATTCGAGTGTCTCGAGCGTCGCGCGGAAGGCGGGGCGATAGATGGCCCGTGGCGGGTCGTCGAGGAAGCGCAGCCGGTAACGCCGCACAGGCTGTGCAGCCGGGTCCGTCGCAAGGCCGAGACCAGCAAAGGCGAGGATGCCACCCGCGCTACGCGCCGGCGTCACCTCCGCCGCTGCCCAGAGCCGGCCCGAACTGCGCGGCTCTTCGAGAATGAAGGCGACAGGGTGGTGTGGAGGTGAGGCCGTGAAGTCATCCACCAGCCGAAAGGCCTTAGAGGCAACGTATCGTAGCGCGGGGCCGCTGCTTCTACGCCAGTGTCTCACGGCACGGGCTCCGCGCTCTCGATCACGCGGGTCCGCACTGCGGCGGCTTCGGTGAACGAGTCGGCATCCAGTTCGGCGAGACGCACCTCATAGACGACGGACAGGCGGTAGCGGCGCTGGATTGAATGCCAGATTCGTGTCCGCTCCTCGAGGCTCAGCAGCGCGAGATGAATCTTTAGCGAGGCATTGGAGCTGCGTAGCCCGTCCGGGGCAGCGTCGCCGCGCAGGTCGGGCCCGAAGCGGATCGGCTGGCCGTACAGCACCTGCATGGTGCGCGCGAGCATGCGCTGCTCGGTCGAGCGGTCACCGGCGAACGGCGTTAGCAGGTAGCGCAGCACGAGGGTAAGGGGCGGCTTTCGGAGCCTGACGTCCCCGACAACGTCCTCGCGCAGTGGTGGTCGGTTCCGTGTCGCCGGGTCTTGCGTCACCTCGTAGAGGAACAGCACCATGGACGCGGGCGAGGTAATGGGGTCGGTGCCGTAGTCATGCAAGACGGCGCGCGGCGGATCGGTGGGGTCAAGGTTTTCCAGCGCCGCGTCAATCGCTGCCGCCAGGGTCTCTGATACATCCGCGATCACGCTTTGCCGTGGCATGGGCTTTCTCTTAGCGTCGAAGAGCAGGCAGCAAGCGTCGTGCCAAGCCGGCGGCTGGGTCGGAAGTCGTTCGCGATTAAGGTGTTGCGGGCGTGCTCGCGCAGCATGCGCAGTGCGGGGCAGGACAAAAACGTCCGGCTCCGTGGAGGCGTCGGTAGTCCGAGTGCCGGCGGACGTGGTGGAATCAGGTGATTGCGCGCTGCGGAACGGCAGCGAGAAGCGTGGACGATTTTGTCCAGCGTAAGCGTGCACTGACGGCTACGGCGCCGGCGGCGTGGCGGTGGTCAAGCCGCGTCGGGCCGCAGGTTCCACGGCGCGAGTTCGCCGATGCGGTTGATCGGGTGGTCGGCGATGCGCTCGAGGAGCACGCGCAGATAGGCCTGCGGATCCCAACCGTTCAACTCCGCGGTGCCGACCAGGGTGTAGATGGTGGCTGCGCTCTTGCCGCCCTCGAGCGACCCGGCGAACAGGTAGTTCTTCCGCCCCAGCGCGAGCGGGCGCATCCGCCGTTCGGCGGCATTGTTGTGCAGGCAGGCGCGGCCGTTGCGCAGCACCGTCGTCAGCGCGCTCCACTGCGCCAGCGTGTAGCGGATGGCCTTCGCCAGGTCCGACTTGCCCGAGATGCGGCGCAGCGTCGCTCCAGCCAGACGTACAGGTCTGCCATGATCGGCGCGGAGCGGGCTCGGCGCGCTGCCAGCCGCGCTTCCGGCACCTGGCCGTGGACCTCCGCCTCGATGGCGAACAGCGGCTGCATGCGCTCGATCGCCTCGCGCGCGAGCGGGCTGCCATTCGCCAGCATCTCGTCGTGGAAGTAGCGCCGCGCATGCGTCCAGCACGCCGCCTCGACCACACGGCCGCTTTCGTAGAGCGCGTTGAACCCCGAATACGCGTCGGCCTGCAGGATGCCGCGGAACTCGCGCAGGCGCCGCCGCGGGTGCTCGCCCTTGCGGTCCGGCGTGAACTCGTAGAGCACCGCGGGCGGATCACGCCCGCCGAATGGCCGGTCGTCGCGCAGATAGGCCCAGGCCCTTGCCGTCTGCGTCCTGCCGCGGCCCGGTGCCAGCATCGGCATCGGCGTGTCGTCGGCATGGACCCGCGGGCCGGCAAGCGCGTGGCGACCGATGAACGCCGCCATCGGCTCGGCCAGCGCGGCCGACTTGCCGACCCAGCCCGCGAGCAGCCCGCGTGGCAGATCCAGCCCGTCCCGGGCGTAGATCTCCGATTGCCTGTAGAGCGGGAGATGGTCGCAGTACTTCGAGACCAGCACATGAGCGAGCAGCCCCGGGCCCGGCCTGCCGCGCTCGATCGGCATCGAGGGCATCGGCGCCTGCGTCATCGCCTCGCAGGCGCGGCAGGAGAACGCGGGCCGGATGTGGCGCACCACCTCGAACCGGCCGGGGCGGTATTCCAGGATTTCGGTCACGTCCTCGCCCACCTTGCGCAGCGCGCCGCCGCAGGAGCGGCAGGTGCAGCCCTCGGCGGGCAGGTGCTCGATATCTCGCCGGGGCAGGGTCTCGGGCACGCGGCTGATCGGGACGACCTCCTCGTCGGCCCTGACTGCCTCCTGCCCGCCCTCGGCCATGCGCCGTCTCCACTGGAACAGCAGGCTGGGCGAGACGCCGTGCAGCCGCGCGACGGCGGAGACCGTCATGCCGGGCTGCATGGTCTGCTTGATCAGCCGGACCTTTTCCTCGGCAGTGTAGCGCCGCCGGCGGTGGATGCCGGTGATGATCTCAACGCGCTCGATGGGCTTCGACATAGGCGTGCGCTTAGGCGTGAACTTAGGCCCTCCGGGCTATGCCACCTGTCCGGTCGAATTGGGGGCCGCTCCACGGGCCAGCACCCACGCCCGCAAGTCACGAAACAACAAACGGTCAGCGCTAATCCCCACAACCGGACAGCGCGTCTAGGAACCCGGACGCCAACTTGGACAAGGACCGCTGTCGCGACAGCAGGACCCTGGCATGCAGGTCGAGGGCTGGAACAAAGGGACGCGTCTGAAGCCCCTGTGCTGCCGCTGCCATCACCGTGAATCCCTCCAGGATGGCCACGCCGACCCCCGCCGCAGCCAGCGCAGACGCGACGGAGGACTGGGTCGTCTCTGCCGCGAGACGCAGGGGCACGTTCGCTTCTTCGAAGGCGCGTGCGACGAGTTCGCCCGCCGGCAGATTACGCGCAACGCTGATGACGGCGTGATCCATCAGGTCCCGCGGAGACAGTTTGGCAAGGCTGCAGAGGGGGTGGCCATTCGGAAGCACGCAGCCGAGCGGCAGCGCAAAGAGGTCTCGCACAACCAGCCGCGCATCGCCGGCCGTGTCAAGAATAACTCCCAGATCCACCCGGTGGTCGAGCACCAGCCGCGCCACGTCGCGCACGCCAGCGATCTGAAGGTTCACGCTGGCTTCGGGCCGAGCGGCGAGGAATGCGGCGACCGCCCGAGGTGCAAGGCTGTGCGCAAGGGTGGGAGTGATCGCGATACGGAGCATCCCGGAACGGCCTGCGCGTAGGTCGCGAGCCAGGCGTTGCACGGCCTCGATCGCGGCGGATGCGCTGACAGCCTCGGGGAAAAGCGCTTCGGCTTCGGTCGTCGGGATCAGGCGCTTCCGCTGGCGGATGAAGAGCTTGAATCCCAACCGATCCTCGGCTTGCTGAAGTGACTTGCTCACCGAAGGCTGCGACACGCCGAGCGTCGCGGCGGCGGCCGTGATGCTGCCGCGCTCCATGATGCTTCGGAAGACCTCCATCTCACGAACCGTGAGAAGCATAACCATGGACCATGATGTCTGTCGGTTTTCGTATTTGCGCGCATGGACGCATGGTGGGCAACCTTACGCCTGAAACGCGCTTGCAATTGCGCGGGTGGGAAGGAAGCGCCGATGAACGCCCCGGTCAGCGACCCTCTGGTCGCACCTGGCTGCGACCAGGCTTTCGCTGAACTTATGGATAAGCGGGCTCTGGCTGTTCCGCCGGTCGGAGAAGTGACGATCACAGGGAGCGATCCCTTCTGGCGCACGCCCGTACGCGCCGGCGAAACGACAGCCGCAGTGCTTGGCGCAATCGGCGTCGCGTCAAACGACATCTGGGAAGCCCGGACAGGCGGGCGGCAGAAGGTCAGTGTGGATCTGCGCCACGCCGCGGCGACGCTGCGCACCGTGGACTACAGTCAGGCCGAGCGTGCGGATGGAAGTTGGGAAACACTTTCCATCCCCGACCACATGAAGGCGATGATCGCCGTCACCCAGCCCTGGCCCACCAGGGATGGCGCGTACTTCCTGCCGCACCTGAATCTGCCGCATCTCGCGCAACGCGTGCTGGGTGTCCTGAAGTGCGACTTCACGCCCGCATCGGTGCGCGCGGCCGTCGGTCGCTGGAATGCCGATGATCTGGAGGCGGCCATTGCTGCCGTCGGCGCCTGCGGCGCCCGTGTCCGCAGCGCCGAGGAATGGCTCGCCCATCCGCAGGGGCAATATCTCGCGGCCCAGCCGATCCTCGACATCCGCCGCATCGGCGATGGCCCGCGCCTGGACCTGCCGGCCGGCTCCCGTCCGCTCTCGGGCATCCGCGTGCTGGACTTCACCCGCATACTGGCTGGACCCATCTGCGGCCGCACCTTGGCCGAGCATGGCGCGGAAGTGCTGATGGTGACGGCGCCGCACCTGCCTCAGACGCCCGAGCATGTGCGCGACACGAGCCATGGCAAGCGCAGCTGCTTCCTGGACTTCTCGGATCCCGCGCAACTCGAACGTGCAAAGGCCTTGGCGCTGACCTCCGACATCATCGTCGGTGGCTACCGCCCAGGCAGGCTCGAAGCGTGGGGGCTGAGCCCGGAAGAAATCGCGGCGAAGAAACCTGGCCATGTCCATGTGACAGTGTCCTGCTACGGCTCGGGTGGACCATTTGCCGAGCGCGCCGGTTGGGAGCAGGTCGGCCAAGCCGTGAGCGGCATCGCGCATGCCCATGGTGCGTGGATCGGCGACGGCACGCCCAAGCTCATCTTCGCGACTGTCTGCGACTACCTCACCGGATATCTCGGTGGCTACGGAGCCCTGCTCGCACTGGGCAAGCGCATCCGCGAGGGTGGCAGCTGGCACGTGAATGTCTCCCTCTGCCAATCGGCCATGCTGGTGCTGCGCCAGGGCATCATTGAGGGCTTCCAGGACGCGCCGGAGACTCTGACCGAGGAGGAACTCGCCACGCTCCGTGTCGTGACGGACACCGCGGCCTATGGCCGCATCCGTACGCTTGGCCCTGCGCTGGGGATGTCCGAGACGCCGGTCCACTGGGCGACGCCCACCCCCGTGCCCGGTGGCGACAAACCCGAATGGCTGCCGCGATGAGGAGAACGACCATGACGCTCTTGAGCCGCCGCGTAATTCTTGCCGGCATCGCCTGCACGCCAGCGATCGCACGCGCCCAGTCCCTTGATCCGAGCCGCCCGGTGCGCTGGGTCGTTCCCTTCACACCCGGCGGCGGTTCGGACATCGTGTCCCGATTGCTGACGGGATTCATCGCGGAACTGCCCGGCGCCCCGCGTTTCGTCATCGACAACCGCCCCGGCGCCGGCGGGAATATCGGCACCGCCGCCATCGGACAGGCGCCGCCCGATGGCCATACTGTGGGCGTGCTCACAGTCGCCTCGCACGGCATCAACCCGACGCTTTATCCGCGCCTGCCCTTCGATCCGATCGCAGACTTCACGCCGATCTCGCTGCTGAACCTCCAGCCGGTGGTCATTGCGACCAAGGCGGACTCACCGATCCGCGACTTGGCCGACCTGCTGTCCCGCCGCGACCGCGAGATGACCTTTGCCAGCGCGGGCAACGGGCTGAGCGGCCACGCGGCAGGGGAATTGTTCCGCATGCGCAGCGGGCTCAAGCTGATGCATGTGCCCTATCGCGGCAGCAGCGCCGCATGGACGGACCTGCTCGGCGGCCGTGTGGACCTGATCGTGGACAACATCGCCACTGCAATGCCGCATGTTCAGGGCGGGACCGCGCGTATCCTCGGGCTTACCTCGCGAAACCAGATGCCCGGGGTCGATGCGCCGACGATCGGGAGCTTGCTGCCCGGCTACGTGGTGGACTCCTGGAACGTGCTTGGTGGTCCTGCGGGGATGCCCGCGCCAATCGTGCAACGCTTCTCGGAACTCGTCGCTGCAGTGCTCCAACTTCCTGCAACCCGTGCGCGCTATGCGGAACTGCGGATGTTGCCGCCGCCTGACACCTCACCAGCCTTCGCCGCCAACTACATTCGAGAACAGATCGCGATGTGGGCAACGGTCGTCCGCGAAGCCGGCATGCGGATCGATTAGCCGACCATGCCCGAGTCACCCGCTGCGCCGGCGTTGCATGGGATACGGGTCCTCGACCTCAGCCGTGTGCTCGCCGGACCATCCTGCGGCCAGCTTCTCGGCGATCTGGGCGCCGAGGTCATCAAAGTCGAGGACCTCAGCGGCGACGAAAACCGTCGATGGGCGCCCGTGGTCGACGGGCGCGGCGCGAATTTCTTCAGCGCCAATCGAGGTAAACGGGGGCTCACGCTCAATCTGAAATCCCGCAAAGGCCAGGAGCTCCTGGAACGCTTGGTGGCGCGTTCGGATGTTCTCATCGAGAATTTTCCACCACCGACGGCTGAGCGACTGGGTCTGTCGCATGCAAGGCTGATCGGCCTGAACCCGCGACTGATCCACGTGTCCATAACGGGCTATGGCTCACGCGGACCGCTGAAGGATCGGCCCGGCTACGACAACATGCTGCAGGCCTTCTCCGGAATGATGGCGATGACGGGCGAGCATGACCGGGGGCCCGCGCGCCTGGGTCCTTCGCTGATCGATCTTGGCACCGGGATGATGGCAGCGACCGCGACCTGCGCGGCGCTGACGGCGCGGGCCGAAGGGCGCGCGCAGGGGCAGCATGTGGAAGTCTCGCTGCTCCAGACGGCGATCGCCATGCTCGGCTATCACCTGACAGCCTGGACAATGGCGGGAAAACTGCCCGAACGGTCCGGCTCCGCGGTCTGGCACATCGTGCCTTACCAGGCGTTCCAGACAGCGGACGGCTGGCTGATGGCCGGCGCGACCAATGACGACGCGTGGCGGCGCATGTCCACGATCCTGGATGTACCGGCACTCGCGGATCACCCCGACTACAGCACGGCGGTCGCGCGCTCGGCCAACCGCCCGGCGCTGATCGCGCTGCTGGAGCCGATCTGGCGGCGGCGGACGACGGAGAACTGGATCGCGCTGCTCGAGGCAGCAAAGGTTCCTTGCAGTCCAATCTTCGACATCGCGCAGGCGCTCGACCATCCGCAGGTCAAGGCGATGGACATGGTGATCGAGGTGCCGGACGGGCGCGGGGGCACGCTGAAGCTTTGCGGCGTTCCGTTTTCCATGTCCGCGACGCCGCCGGTGGCGGGTGGGCGACCACCGGATCTCGGCGAGCACACGGACGAGATCCTGACACAGGAGCTCGGCCTCGCGGCCGAGGAGATCGCCGCACTGAAGGCAGAGGGGGTTGTATGAGCAGCCAGATCCGGCAGGAGCAGCGTTCGGATGGGGTTGTCCTGCTGCGCCTCGACAATCCGACGCATCGCAATGCGCTCAACAACAGCATGATCGCCGAGCTCACCAGTGCGATGCACGCGCTTGCGGGAGACGGCACTTGCCGCGCGATCGTGCTGCGCGGGGCTGGCGGCATCTTCTGTGCCGGGCGGGAGATTTCCGAGTTGCAGCGTCTTCAGGCCTCCTCGCCGGAGGAGGTCACGGCCGCCTATGGCCGGCTGCGTGTGCTCAGCGAGGCCATCTACTACTGCCCGAAGCCCACCATCTCGGTGCTTGAGCGCTATGCGCTCGGCGCGGGTACTGCGCTGGCCAGCTGGTCGGACATCGCGATCGCCGAGGAAGGCTGCCTGCTTGGCTATCCGGAAGTGAAGATCGGCCTGCCGCCGACCATGACGACGCTCGCCCTGATCCGCGGCGTGCATCGCAAGACCGCAATGGACCTGCTGCTCACGGCGCGAAACATCGATGCGGCGGAAGCCGCCGCCCTTGGACTGATCACGCGCGCGGTGTCTGCGTCGGAGCTCGACGCCGCGGTCGAACGAACTCTCGCTGCGCTGGTGGCAAACAGCCCCGACGCGATGACCCGGACGAAGGAGATGATCTGGAAGACCGAGGATGCCGACAACCGCGCCGGTCTTGCCGTCGCGGTGGACGGGATCAGCATCGCGGTCGGCACCCACGATGCGCGGGAGGGCGTCGCGGCCTTCCTGGGCAAACGCAAACCCAACTGGTCCGCTCGGGAGGAACGCTGATGCGCCGTCACATGCTGAGGACCTTGCCCGCTTTCCTGGCGGGGATGCTTTGGGTCGCGGCTGCGGGAGCACAGAGTTTCCCGGACCGCCCGATCCGGCTGATCGTGCCATTTCCGCCAGGTGGGCCAGTCGACGCCGGTGCGCGCATCATCGCCAATGCGCTGCCCGCCCAGCTCGGCCAGCCCGTCATCGTGGAGAACCGCTCGGGCGCGGGTGGCTCGGTCGGTGTTGCGGAAGCCGCGCGTGCGACGCCCGACGGCTATACGCTTGTATTTTCCAGCACCGGCTCACTGGCTGTGAATGTGAGCCTGATCCCGAATATCTCCTACGACACGCGGCGCGACTTCGCGCCGGTCTCCGTCGTGGTCGCAATCCCGATGTTGATGGTCGCGCGTGCCGGGCTACCGGTGCAGTCGATTCAGGATGTTGTGGCCCTCGCGCGTCAGCGACCGAATGTCCTGACTTACGCCACGACCGGCCCCGGGGGGCCGCCGCACCTGCTTGGCGAGACCATGCGCCAACGCTCGAATGTCCACATGACCATGGTAGCCTATCGGGGCGCCGGACCGACCATCACAGCGATCCTGTCGGGCGAAGTGGATGTGACGTTCCTCGATCCGGCGGTGCTGATGCCCCATGTGCGGGAGGGCCGCATGAGGGCGCTAGCCGTCTCGAGCCGAGACCGCAACCCATCCATGCCGGGTGTTCCAAGCCTTGTGGAAGCCGGATTGGACGGCGCTGAATTCGACAACTGGTATGCACTTCTCGCTCCGACGGGCACGCCACCGGAGCGTGTCAGGCGCCTGCACACAGCGCTTGCTGGAGCCCTCGCCCAACCGGAGACCCTGCGGATCTTCACCGACCAGGGTGCGAGGGTGCTCATCTTGGATCCGGAGCGCAGTGCGAATTACATCCGTGAGGAAGTCGAGCGTTGGGGCGAGGTGGTTCGGGCTACTGGGATCCGGCCAGAATGAGATTGGCTTGGCGGACACCTCGCTACCGGGGCTGCGCGTCGGGCGTGAGCTCGACCGGATCGTGGCGCTACGTGGCCGCCCGGCGATGATCGTCAGCGAGAACGGCACCAAGCTGACATCCCACGCGATGCTGCGCTGGCAGGTCGGCGCGGCTGCTGCAGCGCGATCACCTCTACGACAAGCGGGCGGGAGCCGGCCGCTCTCCCCAGCCCCCCGGTGGGACCCAACGCGGGTCGAGGGCAGGATTGCAGGGGCACGCCGCGGAAAGGTTCGCCGCCGGGTCCGCGCGGAGCGCCCATAGTCTGGACTGATACGGCGACCCGGCGCCATCCGTGATGCAACCCTGGATCAGCAAGGACAGCACCATGCTCAAGCGACGTGAACTCCTGCCTCTTTCCGCGGCGCTGCTCGCCGCGCCACGCCTTGCGACAGCACAGGGCCAGCGTTCGCTGCGCTTCGTGCCGCAGGCGGACCTTGCCATCCTCGATCCCATCGCAACGCCGGCCTTCGTCACACGCGCCCACGCCCTGATGGTGTTCGACACGCTCTATGGCTGGGATGCCGAATTCGTTTCCCGTCCGCAGATGGCCGAAGGCCATGTCGTCGAGAATGACGGCAAGCTGTGGCGCATCACGCTGCGCGAGGGACTCCGCTTCCACGACGGTGAGCCGGTGCGGGCCCGCGACGTGGTCGCGAGCCTCAACCGCTGGGGCAAGCGCGATACCTACGCCTACGACTTGATGGACGTGGTGGAGGAAATGCGCGCGGAATCCGACCGCGTCGTGATGCTGCGCCTGCGCAGGCCATTCCCCACGCTGCCGGACCTGCTCGGCAAGCCGGGCACGAACATCGCGTGCATCATGCCCGAGCGGCTGGCCAGCACCGACCCGATGCGGCCGCTTACGGAGATGGTGGGCAGCGGCCCCTTCCGCTTCGTCGCGAATGAGCGCGTGCCCGGCGCGCGCAATGTCTACACGCGCTTCGAGGACTATGTGCCGCGGCCGAGCGGCACGCCGAGCTTCCTGGCGGGCCCGAAGGTGGCGCATCTCGACCGCGTCGAATGGCACACCATGCCGGACGCCGCCACCGCCGCCGCGGCGCTGCAGTCGGGCGAAGTGGACTGGTGGGAACAGCCCCTGCCCGATCTGCTGCCGGTGCTGCGCCGGCACCGCGACGTGCGCGTGTCGATCCAGGACGAGGCCGGCTTCATTGCCTTCCTGCGTCTCAATCACGTGCAACCGCCCTTCAACAATCCGGCGATCCGCCGCGCGATCTTCGCGGCTCTCGACCAGGCGGAGGTGATGCGCGCGGTTGCCGGCGAAGACCGCGCCATGTGGCGCGACAACATCGGCTTCATCACGCCGGGGCCGATGGCGAGCGATGCCGGCATGCAGGCGCTGACCAGTCCGCGCAGCCTCGACGAGGCGAAGCGCCAGCTCCAGGCCGCGGGTTATCGCGGGGAACGGGTCGTCTTCATGGCGCCGACCGATTTCGCCGCCATCAACGCCATGAGCCTCGTAACCGGCGACCTGCTGCGTCGCATCGGCTTCAACGTGGATTACCAGGCCCTCGACTGGGGTACGCTGGCACAGCGCTGGAACAGCCGCCAGCCTGTCGAGCAGGGCGGCTGGAGCGCCTTCTGCACCTTCACGACCGCCGCCGCCACCACGACGCCGGCGGACAACAAGTTCATCCGCGGCATCGGCGAGCGCGGCCTGATGGGTTGGCCGGACAGCGACGAGATCGAGCGCCATCGCACCGCCTTCCTCGACGCCACAGATCCCGCGGCGCAGCGTGCCGCCTGTGCCGCGCTCCAGGAAGCTGCCTTTCGCGACGTGCCCTATGTGCCGCTCGGTATCTTCTTGCAGCCGACGGCCTACCGTCGGAACGTCCTCGACATCCCGAAGGGCTTCCCGCTGTTCTTCAACGTCCGGAGAGGGTGATGGCGGCGGCGGACCTCGCCTTCCTCTCTGCCACCGGGATGGCTGCCGCGCTGCGGGCGCGGCAGGTCTCGGCGGTCGAGTTGCTGGACCTGCACCTCGCGCGCATCGACCGATTTAACCCCTCGGTCAATGCGATCGTGGTCGAGGACCGGGAGGGCGCACGACGCCGCGCCGCGGCGGCCGATGCGGCACTGGCGCGCGGCGAGGCGCTGGGTCCCCTGCACGGCGTGCCGATCACGGTGAAGGAGGCCTTCGACGTCGAGGGCCTTCCCACCACCTGGGGCGACCCGGCGCTGCGCGGCAACGTCGCGGCGCGCACGGCACCATCGGTCCAGTCGCTGCTAGATGCCGGGGCGGTGCTGATCGGCAAGAGCAACGTGCCCTACCTGCTGTCCGACTGGCAGACCTTCAACGCCATCCACGGCACGACGCGGAATCCGTGGGATCCCAGCGCGACACCGGGTGGATCCTCGGGCGGGGCGGCGGCGGCGCTGGCGGTCGGGATGTCGGCGTTGGAACTCGGCAGCGACATCGGGGCGTCCATCCGCAACCCGGCGCATTACTGCGGGGTGTTCGGCCACAAGCCGAGCTTCGGCGTGGTGCCGCAGGCGGGGCACGGCATTCCCATCGCGCGCACGCCGCTCGACGTTCTGGTGTGCGGCCCGCTGGCGCGCAGCGCGGAGGATCTCGCGCTCGCCATGGATCTCCTCGCCGCGCCGGAGCCGCAGGATGCGCCCGGATGGCAGGTCCGCCTGCCGCGACCGGCGCAGACGCGCCTGAGCGATTTCCGCGTGGCCGTACTGCTCGGCTCGCCGGTCTGCGCGGTGGACGACACAGTCGTCGCCTGCCTGGAGAGCGCAATCTCCGCCGTCGCCGCCGCCGGAGCACGGGTGGATCGCGCGGCACGGCTGGAATGGAACCTGGCCGCCTTCCACGACACCTATATACGCGTCCTGCGCGGCGCGACGGGTGCCCTGCTGCCGGATGCGGACTACGTTGCGCTCGAGCAGGATGTCGTCGCCCTTGGGCCGCACGACGGGAGTTACCGCGCGCGCGTGGCGCGGGCGGCGACGCAGTCCCGTCGCGCCTGGTTCCAGGCCTGCGAGGAACGGCAGCGAATCCGCGACGCCTTCGCGAGCCTGTTCGAGACCGTCGATGTCCTGCTGTGCCCGGTGGCCGCCTCGGCTGCCTTTCCGCACGACCAGGACAGGCCGCGCTGGGCAAGGACCATCACCGTCAACGGGCGGCAGGAGGACTATAACGACCAGCTCTTCTGGGCCGGCATCGCCAGCCTGCCGAACCTGCCGGCGACGGTGGTGCCGGCCGGGCGCACGCCTGCGGGTCTCCCGGTCGGGCTGCAGATCGTCGGGCCCTATCTGCAGGATCATCGCACCATCTCCTTCGGGAGGCTCGTCAGCGGCGTGATCGGCGGCTTCGTGCCGCCGCCCGGCTACGCATGACCCGCCAGAGCCTGATCGCCAACGGGATCACCTGCGGTTCGGCTCGCCGAACCTGCCGGCGCTGGTGCTGCTGCCGGGCATCACCAGCCCGGCCCAGACCTGGGCCTTCGTTGGCGAGCGGCTCGGTGCCCGCTACGACATCATCATCCCGGACCTGCGCGGGCGTGGCTTCAGCGAAGCCGGGCCGCACCTGGTCTACGACCTCGACAGCTACGCGGCGGATATCGAGGCGCTGGTCGGCGCCATCGGCCTTTCCGCGCCGGTCCTTATGGGGCACTCCATGGGGGCGCGCGTTGCCATTCGCCTGGCCCGGCGCGGCCGCGTTGCCTTCGATCGCGCGGTGCTGATCGACCCGCCGATGAGCGGTCCGGGCCGCCGGCCTTATCCCACCGGCCTGGCGTGGTTCCTCGATTCCCTCGATCTCGCGCGGAGCAGCACCGATCCGGCCGTGCTGCGGGACTTCGTGCCGGGCTGGTCGGACGAGCACCTGCGCACGCGCCTGGAATGGCTGCGCCGATGCGACCGCGACGCGGTGATCGCGAGCCACGAGGGCTTCCACACGGAGGACATTCACGCCGACCTGCCGCATCTCGCGTTGCCGACGTTGCTGATGGTGGCGGGGCGTGGGGGCGTCGTCTCAGACGCGGACCTGGCGGAGATCAGCGTGCTGAACCCGCGGATCGAGACGAGCAGGGTGGCGAACGCCGGTCACATGATCCCGTGGGAGGACGAGGTGGCGTTCTTCCGGGCGCTGGAGGCGTTTGTCTGAGCACGAGGCGGGAATCTCCGGCACGGGCAGGCCTGCCCTGCGGTCTCGGGCGCCAGAGACAGAGTCGAATCTCGTTTCGCCCGTCAGCAGTCCGGCATCCTTCGGCGTGTGCGCGGATAGTGGATTTGCCCCCACTCAACTGTTAGCGTTGCCCCCTTCGTGCCTTGGTCCGTTGCTGGCCCTCCTCTCAGCCCTCAATCTGCCAGAGCAAGAAGGGCCGCCGGGCAACACTTACCCGGCAGCATCACCCGGCGTGCCAGCCGCACAGCCGGGCGGCCACCCAGCGCCACGCCGAGATGGTGGAGGATCCCATCGAGCCTCGCGGTGCGCCTGGCCGCCTTCAATGCGACGCCTGGACGCAGCAGCTCGCCGAAGATCTGGCGCTTGCAGGCGGCATTGCTGCAGCGAAACCGCCGCACCTGAACCCGGAACCGGACGCAGCGGCCATGGGCAGGCAGATCCTGCAGCTGTCGTTCGTAGCGGCTATGGATTCGCGCCGATCTCTGGCCGCAGCCGGTGCACTCCGCGTCAGGCGAGATCGGATGGGCGCTGACAACACGCGGTCGCCTTCTATTGACACCGTGTCGACCACGAGCCCAGACCTGCCGACGCCGCGCGACCTCCGCTGCGATTGCGCCAAACTCCAGCGCCTTCACCAAGATCCGCGCCTTGTCCTCGTCGGACCATTTCCGCCGTCGGCCAGACCAGTAAGAATCTCTACCGCGCGATACCCGCCGCCCTTCGCGTCGTCATCAACGTCGAACATAACGTCGGCCCGATCCTCCCAGTCCAATGCCGACCAACCACATCCAACGCCCTCGACGAACGACGGGCCTCATCACCGCGCTTACGGTAGAAGTTTGCCACCAGCGGTCAGACGACCGCGTCCTGCGACCACGCCGCATGGTGGGTGCCAGACGACCCGACGCGCAGGAGGGGAGGGGTGTTTCTCTCTCACTTTCCAGTCTTCCGTTCCTTCCTTCTGTTGCTCTTTGGAGAGCATGTCGAGTGCTCACCAAAGAGCATGTGGCCCGCTTCGTCGCCGGTTACTGCTCGGGCGCGCCGGTCGCCTTTCGGCGGGCGATCTCCTCGGCGGCGCGGGCAAGGATGGCGGCGGCTTCCACGCGCCGCATGCGCGTCCGTGCCGTCCCGTGTCGACCGAGCGGCGTCACCAGGCCGCGCAATCCCGCATGGGCACGTGTAGCCATCTGCGCCGAGCGCCGAATGTCGCGCGCGATCCGCTCATGGGACGGGTAGAAGCACCACGCAGGGATTCCGGGCCGGTCGTGATCGGCACATCTGGCGATCGCGGCAAGCAGCGCATGCGCGGACAGCGGCGATAGTGGAATATCGAGCGCGGCAAGCCGCACCGCGAGGTGCGATTCCTGCCCCGATGCGACGGTGCTCGCCGGGTTCGGCGCGTAGTCCTTCCTGCGCGGCATCATCGCGGCCGATACCGCCAAGCACTTGCGATCGTTTTTCGCGCCTCCGCCTCGTCCAGCCCCAACGTGCGCCCGGCCTCGACCAGGCGAGCTTGCGCATCGGCATCACCGATTAGGCCTTGCGCCGCCACATCGCGCAGCAGGCACGAACCGCGGAACAAGCGCTGATTGCGGTTGCCTTCCCGCGCGCTGGTGGTCCATCGCAGTGCGCCGTCAATCCTGTGGACGGTGACGGCCGGGTGAGGCCGGCGGGCACCGGAATCCGCCGGCTCGGTGGTGTTCTTGCGAACCATCGCCAGTAGCGGCACCGGCCAGTCGGCGAGCGGCCCGCGTTCCAGCACGGGGCCGCCGAACAGATGCCATGGAACAATGAAACCGCCAGTCGCTTTCACGTCCACGTGCGGCCCGGCCTTGGCCGACCGCAGCCCAGCCGCGTGCCTGAACTAGCAATGAAGCCCGCCCGATGGTGTGCGATAGATCAGCAGCTGGGGCGGCAGTCGATCGCACCAAGTACGCCACCAGAGCGCCGCGGGGGAGTGCTGAAGATCGGGGTCGAGCACGTCCAGCCCGGAAGGTTCACCCGTCGCGATTCCTACAAGCGGTGCGGGACAACGCGGCCACAAATCGCGCAAGGCGGCAGGATCCGTTGTCGCGTCGAGATGTCCGCGCGATCCGCGCAACGGGCGCTTGTTCGGCGCCAGCGGGAACACGGCGAGACCTTGAGCGGCGAGGTCAAGCGCGATGCGCAGCGCCTCGGCGGGGCGACGGAAGGTCGGTGTGAATGTGTGAGTCATAGCCTCGCGTTGCCTTGGTTGGCCCGGTCGTTTTGTTCGCATTGCATCGTCTCGGCCTTCATCTTCAGACGGCGCGAACTGCGCGTGCAGCGGGGATTTGGGCGTTTCCGCTAAGCTCGCGCTCTCGGTCGCACGCGTCAGTGCGTCGGGCGAATTACGGGATGCGGATCGCGCCTTTGCCCTTCGGTGTCGCAGCGCACTTCCGGTCGCGTTGTTTGGCACGCTCGACCAGCGACGTTGCGAAGCGTCGCACCTCCCGCGTTGACCATCGCTGCACCAGTGCGCCGAACAGCACATCTTCGACCGCGGTTGTGATGATCGAGAGCGGGTCAAGCGGATCGGCATTAGCGCCCTTCCGCAGCTGTTCGTTTTCCTCGACCAGCCGCATCACCTCGGCACGGAGCCCGGTCGGAGCCGGCGGCGATACCGAAGGATGTCGCGGCGCTGGGCTCACGCGTGAGGCGCGCCACTTCGCCAGAACGGTACGAGGATGATTCGCCCGAATGCGCTCGCGCTCGGTCAGCATCGCGCGCCATGCCTCCACGGCCGGCGCATTGTCGGCCAGTTCGCACAGCGCGGCGCGATCGGCCGGGGCGAGCCCGCCCAGATCGAGCCCAGCGGAGGTTTCCCATACGGCGAAGGCGCGCTGATAGCCGCGGCCGAAGGGCTCGTTGCATCCAGCCTGCCGCATAGCGAAGTTGCGCCCTGCGGAGACGACGCGCCCGACAGTCTGCCAATCCTCCCAATGATTATTACGGATGCGGGCCAGCGCGTCGCGAGCGGCGCGCAGCAGGACCGGCTCGACCTCTCCGTCCGTTGAGATTTCAGGGTGAAATCTCAAGCCTTCGCTCCGGCGCTGCCCTGGGTCCTTCTCTTCAGACGCCGGCTCTTGGGTCGGATCGTCCGTCGCAACGCGCGTTTCCTGTGCCTCCGTGCCGTGCTGCGCCTCCTTTGCGACTTGGCGGCGCGGGCGATCGGCGGTGCAGTCGCTGCGTTCATTGGAGCCGCCGTCGTACAGCACGGGCGGCGACGCGTCCGCGGGCGCGGAGAGCCGGTGGCGCTTTCCGGCCTGAACGACTTCGTCGCAGCGCAATCTTGTGACGTCGGAGGGACCTATGCGCGTATCCGCGGCAACCTCAGCGCCGGTGATCGTGCGGGAGCGGGTCGCCGCGACGTCAGCGGCATCCTTCGAACCGGGCACATGCCCGCCGGGCTGGCGGGCGTCCGCGGTGGAGAGCAAATTGGGCGCCGCCCCGGACTGGAGGTGATCGGCTGGGGCGGCGCTCATGTCCGCGTCCCCATGACGGCCTTCGGCTTGCGACCCGGTCCGCCCCGCCCAGGTCGGGACGTCGGCGGTCGTTCGAGAGCGGCCTTCGCGGCGGTGGCCTCGGCCCTCGCGGTCAGGTGCGCGTCAATCGCGGCAAGGTTCCACCGCTTCACTCCGCCAAAGTCGGCGGGCGGCGGAAGCAGCGCGTCCTTGGTGCGGCGGTAAAGCGTCGGAAGCGACACGCGCAAATGCGCGCACGTCTCGCGCGCGGTAGCCCAGCGCGCGGCTGGCCGTTCGGTTTCTGTCGACATTGTCGCCCCCTCCATTTCAGGGCGACAGGATCAGTAAGGACAAAGCGAGACATGCAGCAAAGGCACTTGTCTCTGCTTACTCAGTTTATTTTCGAGACTTTGCCGCTCGCCAGCGATCGAGGGTTCGCGTAGTGATCTGCAGTGCTTGCGCCACCTCCACCCGGGATTTGCCTTCGGCCAACATGCGAAGGGCCCGCGCACGGCTCGGATCGACTCCCCTGGCGTCGCGCGTCGCGGCCCCACCCTTGGATCCCTGCCGCGCCCTCCCGGCGCTGTGAAACGCGACCACCTCAGATTCGGCCACCGCCCAGCGATCCGCTTCCTGGGCAAAGGTCAGCAGGACCTCGCCCAGTTCCTCGACCACGGCAAGCGCTCGGCCGTACGCGTTCGGTTCTTTCCCCCAACGTGGTTCCTCGTCGGGGAAGGCGCATCGCAGGTCTTCGCGGGCGGTTGCGATGGCGCGTTCGGCAGATTCGCGACTGAGATCGTGCGGCAAGCAATCTGCGCGGCCGGCTTTCATAGTTTCACGCAGCATGTCGCGGCGCCAGCGTTCTGCTTCCGCCGCCTCGGCGAACGCTGGGTCATCCCCGGGGTCGCTGGTCATGACGCGCGCCGCCGCGGCCGCAGCGCCACCATCTTGCCGGGGTGCGTCTCGGGCCGCGACGCCACCAAGCCGGTGACGTGATCCTGCCAGCGCCGCAGCGCCTCCACGGCTGCCGCCTGGAACGTATGCAGTGGGCTTGCCCGCTTTCGTGGACACGGTTACGCGGCTGGTGCCGCTGAATGAAACGCTGCTGCCTTCTGCTCGGGTGTGATGTAGCCGAGCGAGGAGTGCAAGCGGCGCTTGTTGTAGAAGCCCTCGATGTCGTGGAACACATCGGCCCTGGCCTGATCCCGCGTCTCGTAGTCGGCCTCCTCGACGAGCTCGCTCTTCAGCGTCGCGAAGAAGCTCTCCATCGGTGCGTTGTCCCAGCAGTCGCCCTTGCGGCTCATCGAGCAGAGCATACCATGCGCCAGCAAGCGGGCGCGATACCGATGCGCGGCGAATTGCACGCCGCGGTCGGCGTGGTGGATTAGGCCGGGCAGCGGCCGCTGTCGCGCGATGGCCATGTCGAGTGCGGCCAGGGCCAGTTCGTGGCCGAGGTGGTCGGCCATCGCCCAACCGACGACCCTGCGCGTGCAGAGATCGAGCACCGCGGCGAGATACAGCCAGCCTTCCGCGGTCCAGATGTAGGTCAGGGCGGCGAGCCAGACCCGGTCCAGCGCCTCCGCCGTGAAGTTGCGCCCTAGCAGGTTGGGCGCGATCGGGAAGGCGTGGCTGCTGTCCGTCGTCCGCTGGAAGCGGCGCCAGCGGCGCGCCGCCAGGCCCATGCCGCGCATCAGGCGCGCGACCCGCTTGCGGCCAACCCGGTGGCCGCGGGCGCGCAGTTCGGCGTGCATGCGCGGGCTGCCGTAGCGGCCGCGGCTGGCCGCGTGGGCAGCCCGGATCTCGGCGGCCAGCGCCCGGTCGGCGGCCGCCCCCGCGCTCTCGGCCCGGCTTGCCCAGGCGTAGTAGCCACTGCGGCTGACGCCCAGCGTCTCGCGCATGACGTTGACGGGGAAGTCGGCGACGTGGTCGCGCATGAACATGAAGCTCACCTCCGGTCCGTCGCCTGGCCTAAGATGAGCGCAGCTCGTTTTAAGATGTCTCGCTCCATCCGGACGCGCTCGAGCTCCTTGTGCAGCCGCGCGATCCCGGCGGCCTGGTCCGCCAGGCTCGGCCCGACGCGGCGCGCCGGCACCGCCTGCTCTCGTCGGGGCGTCGGCGCCGGCGCGCCGTTCCCCCCGGGTGCACGCCCCTCAGCCCAACGCAGCCAGGAGCGGACCAGACGATCCGGCAGACCCAGTTCGGCCGCGAGCTGCGATGCCGAACGACCGCCACGCATCGCGGCAATCGCCTCCCATTTGAACGCATCGGGAAAACTCCGACGCCGTTCACGCCCTCTACCATCGTCACCTCCTAGCCCTTCAGCCTATCAAAGGTGTCCGTTCAAGCGGGGCAGGCCCATCACGCCCTACGAATTCATCTGCCGTTCATGGGCCGCTGAGCCGCATCGGTTCACCGCAAATCCGCACCACGAAATGCCCGGACCAAACATCTAAGCGGAGCGCGCGCCGCCATGAACGGCATCGCTGCGCCCGCCCGTGCAATGCGCCGCCCACTCATTCATTAGTGTGATGCGCCGGTCGAGCATGTCGCTTCGGCGATACGCTGCTGAGGCTGCGTTGGCGATCGTATGGGCAAGAGCGCGCTCGGCGGCTTCGCGTTCGTGGGGGCGGGTATCATCCACCCACGTCGAGAACGAAGCGCGCAGCCCGTGCGGAACAGCTTCCCGCCCATCGCCGTCACGCCACGGCGCCGGGGCACCCTCGGGCCGCTCCGCGTTCATGCGGCGCATGACCGCCGACAGCGCCATGTCGGACAGCACGACGTCCTTTTTTCGGGACGGGAAAATCAACGCGTCACCCCGCATAGCGGCCAGTGCTGCCAGCTTCTCAATTCTCGCCTCGGTGCCGGCGGCATTCGCATAGGCCTCGGCAAGCACGCGAAGCACGGCCGGGGCTAGCGGAACCCGGTGGGCCGCAATGTCGGCGGTTTTCCGGCCTTTCATGATCTCGCCCGGGACAGTCATGACCGGCATGGCGCCGTCGAACGACAGCCAGGCCCATCGCGCTTGCCGCACCTCGCCCGATCGAAGCGCCGTCAGACCGAGGAACCGCAGCGCCAGCGCCGACACGCCATCCATCTTCGTCAAGGCGTTGTAGAATGCAGGAACCTTTGCCCAGGGGAGGGACGGTTGCTTCTGCTTCCCGCGGAGGGGCGCCAAGCCGGCGTAGCGCAGCATCTTCGGGTCGGCCGGATTGTCGTTGGCCCGCCAACCATTGGCGGCGGCGAAGCGGAGAATCACGGCGACATATTGAAGGGTCTTCTTCGCCACCGCTGGCGCCGATACCCAGACATCGCCGATGGCATCACGGACCGCGGTGCGGTCGACATCGGCAATCGGGGTGTCGCCGATCTTCGGGTAGATGTGCCGCGCCAGGGCGCTTGCCCATTGCTGCGCCGTCCGCGGGCTTTTCCAGCCCGGCGTCTCGGCCTTGATGCAAAGGCCGGCGACTGCGCGGAATGTGCGGGCGTTGGCCGTGTCCTCGGCCGTCCGTTGTGCACGCTTCACTTCCTTCGTCGCGCGGGCCTGCCGAATCGGATCGTCACCTTCCCGTGCCGCCGTCCGCGCCGCCTTCGCGCGCTCCCGCGCTTGCTCAAGGCTGATGTCGGGGTAGCCACCGCCAAGCCCCATATCCCGGCGCCGACCGTCGATCACGATCCTGGCGATCCAGGTCTTAGCGCCGGACGGCTTCACCACCACGAGGAGCCCTTTCCCGGCGACTACGCGATAGGGCTTCTCTCGCCCCTTCAGCGCGTTTAGGCCCTTCACGGTCAGCGCCACGTCCTGGCCTCCAAGAATGTGGGCACTGCCACTCGCTCCTAATCGTGGTACCCACAGTAGTGCCCACATTCGACCTGCGCTAGCCTGATCCGATGTGATGTACGATGATGGCGAATTCGGCAGAATTCCATCCATTTCCTGCAGCGGCCGGTTCAGCCTGATCCAACCTGAACCGCTTTTTTGGTTTCTCTCGACCGCACCAAGGTTTTAGATCCGCCAAACGCCGGGCGGCCCGCATCCGCGGGCCTTGGCTTCGCGCCACGCACTGTTGCGTTGGCGGCCGCGGCCGTCTGGGCGCGGCCGCGCCGTGCGCTCCCGGCCCAAGCAGGGCCTCGGGCCGGAAGGCGGCGCGCCGGGCCGGCGCCGCACGGCCCCGCAGCCAGCCGCCGCACCGCGCCTGCAGTCAGGATCGGGCCGATCAACGAGGTCGACCATCGGCACCGTGTTCAGCATGGCCTCGCTCCGCCCGCGTTCACCGCATCCTGGCCGACCGGCGCGGCGGCCAGCGCCGTCGCGTGTAGCCTCGCGGTCCGGGACCAGGCGCGCGGGGCGGCCTGACGCGCGGCGCCGCAGCGGCTATCGTGCCGGCGGAGGTGACTTCCATGGACGAGGATTTCCGGCGCGCAGCGCTCGACTACCATCGGCTCCCGCGCCCCGGGAAGCTGGCGATCGAGCCCACCAAGCGCATGGCGACGCAGCGCGACCTCGGCCTGGCCTATTCGCCCGGCGTCGCCGCCGCCTGCGAGGCGATCGCCGCCGACCCCGCCGCCGCCTATGAATACACCACGCGCGGCAACATGGTCGCGGTCATCACCAACGGCACCGCGGTGCTCGGCCTCGGTGCCATCGGCGCGCTGGCGTCGAAGCCGGTGATGGAGGGCAAGGCCGTCCTGTTCAAGAAGTTCGCCGGCATCGATTCCATCGACATCGAGGTCGAGGAACGCGACCCCGCGAAGTTCATCGAGGTAGTCGCGGCGCTCGAACCCTCCTTCGGCGCGATCAACCTCGAGGACATCAAGGCGCCGGAGTGCTTCGTGATCGAGGCCGCGCTGCGCGCGCGCATGAAGATCCCGGTCTTCCACGACGACCAGCACGGCACCGCGATCATCGTCGCCGCCGCGGTGCGCAACGGGCTGCTGCTGCAGGGCAAGCGGCTGGAGGACATCACGCTGGTCAATACCGGCGGCGGCGCGGCGGCGCTGGCCTGCCTCGACCTGCTGGTGTCGATGGGGCTCAAGCGGGAGAACGTGACGGTCTGCGACATCGGCGGCGTGGTGCATGCCGGGCGCAACGACCTCGATCCCTACAAGGCGCGCTATGCGCGCGAGACGTCGGCGCGAACGCTGGAGGATGCGCTGCCGGGTGCGGACGTGTTCCTCGGTTTGTCGGCGCCGCGCGTGCTCAAGCCCGAATGGCTCAAGCTCCTGGCGCCGAAGCCGCTGGTGCTGGCGCTGGCCAACCCCGAGCCCGAGATCCTGCCCGAGGCGGTGCGCGCCGCCCGCCCCGATGCGATCGTCGCCACCGGCCGCACCGACTATCCCAACCAGGTCAACAACGTCCTGTGCTTCCCCTTCATCTTCCGCGGCGCGCTCGATGTCGGCGCGACCACGATCAACGAGGAGATGAAGATCGCCGCGGCGGATGCCATCGCCGCCCTGGCGCGCGTGGAGGCCAGCGAGGTGGTCGCCGCGGCCTATGGCGGCGTCGCGCCCGTGTTTGGGCCGGACTACATCATCCCCAAGCCCTTCGACCCGCGCCTGATCCTGGAGGTCGCGCCGGCGGTGGCCAAGGCGGCGATGGACAGCGGCGTGGCGACGCGCCCGATCGCCGATTTCGAATCCTACCGCCGCGAACTGGAACGCAACGTGTTCCGGTCGGGCAACCTGATGCGCCCGGTCTTCGAATCCGCCCGCAAGCGTCCGCGGCGCGTGGCCTATGCCGAGGGCGAGGACGAACGCACCTTGCGCGCCGTGCAGTCGGTGGTCGATGAAGGCATCGCCGAGCCCATCCTGATCGGCCGCCGCGCCGTCATCGAGGCGAAGATCGCCGCCCTCGGGATGCGCATGCACCTGGGCGACAGCGTGCGCGTGGTCGATCCCGCGGTGGACGATGCGCTGTTCGCCCCGCTCACCGAACTCTATCGCCGCAAGGTCGGTCGTCGCGGCACGCCGCCCGAGGCGGCCGAACGCCGGGTGACAACGGACCCCGCCGTCGCCGCGTCCCTGCTGCTCGAAGCCGGGCACGCGGATGCCGCGATCTGCGGGGGCACCGGCGACTGGATGGGGCAGTGGACGCATGTGCTCGACATCATCGGCAAGCGCGATGATGTCGGTCGCGTCTATGCCATCTCCGGCCTGGTCACCCGCGCGGGCGAGCATTTGTTCGTCGTGGACACCCATCTGTGCGTCGAGCCGAACGCCGACCAGATCGCCGAGATGACGCTGCTGGCGGCTGAGCAGGTGCGCGCCTTCGGCATCACCCCCAAGGTCGCGCTGCTGTCGCATTCGTCCTTCGGTGCGTCGCATGCGCCATCGGCGCGGCGGATGCGCCAGGCGCTCAAGCTGGTGCGCATGCACGACCCGGCGCTCGAGGTGGATGGCGAGATGCACGCGGATGCCGCGCTGATCCCGGCGATCCGCGCGCGATCCGTGCCCGACAGCACGCTGGAGGGGGCGGCGAACCTGCTGGTGATGCCCGGCATCGACGCCGCCAACATCGCCTTCAACCTGGTGAAGGCGGCGACCGACGGGTTGCAGCTGGGTCCGCTGCTGCTGGGGATGAACAAGCCGATCCACGTGCTGGTGCCGTCCGTCACGGCGCGCGGCATCCTGAACGTGACGGCGCTGGCGGTGGCGCAGGCGAACGCCCAGGGCTGACGTCAGCCCCGGGCGAGCAGCGCAGCCAGGTCCCGCGCGCCGGCCTTCTGCTCGGCGCGCAGGATGACGTAGACGGCGGCCGCCTCGATCGGTTGCCCGATGGCGGGGTTCAGCACCACCTCGCCGCCCGGCGGGCTGTAGGCGATGGCGGTGCCGAGCCCCTTCTCGAGCAGCCGCCCCGCCACCTGCGCCCAGGGGCCGCGATACAGGCTGGGCAGGTCGATCCGGAACAGCTCGTTGCCCTCGGAGGAGAACAGATCCTCCAGCAGCCGCTCGGCCCCCGGCGCCACCAGCGCGCGGGCCAGCATCTCGGGGTAGCTGCGCAGCGGGCGCACCGCGGCTGCCGCACCCGCCGCGATCAGCCGCGCGCGATTGCGGTCATCGACGCATTCCGTCACCACCAGCGGGGGCGCGCCGGCGGCCATGGCGCGCACCCGCGTCACGACATCGGCCGAGATCGCGTCGCTCACGGCGTCGTCCTCGTTCTCGGCCAGCACGATCACGGCGGCGGCGGATTGCGCATCGGCCAGGCGCAGCGCATCCGGGTCGGTGGGCGCACCCTGCACATGCACCAGGTCCGCGTCGCACAGCGCCTGCGGCAGGCCGTCGGCGCTGCCGGCGAAGGCGCGGGTCAGCAGCATCACCGGCGCGTCGCGGTAGCCCGGCGACCCGCGGATCTGCCGCACCAGCCCGTGGAAGAACCGCGCCGCGTCACCGACCGGCGTGCCGATCACCAGCACATGGCCTTCCATGCCCCACCTCCAGGCTCCGGCGCGCCTGCGCGCGCGCACTTCCTCGCGCCACTCGAACCAGTCGGACGCGACCTTCGCCACCACGAAGACACCGCCCAGCAACAACAGCAGCACCGTCGCGATCCGGCCGGCCTCGGTCTTGGGCGTGACATCGCCATAGCCGACCGTGGTCAGGGTCACGACCGCGAGCCACAGGCTGTCGGCCGGCACCATGTCCTCGAAGGCGGCCATGGCGGCAACGAAGATCGCCACCATCGCCGCCAGCCACATCACCGGCCGGCGCAGCTTTGGCCGCCCGTGCCGCCAGCGCCGCCGGCGCCAGACCAGGCGGAACGTCGTCAGCATGGCGCGGCCGGCGCTTCTGTCATGCCAGCCGGGCGCATCATTGCGCCGTGGCGGTTATCCCGAGCAGCCGCTGCGCCTCGACCGGGCTCGGTGGCACGCCCTGCACATCCGCCATGCCGAGCGGCCGCGGCGGATTGGCGCGGATCTCGATGGTGCGCGCCTGGCCGCGGATGAAGCGCTGCACCGCATCGCGCACCGGGTCGAGCGCTGCGGCACCCGGCTGGGACAGCGCGCCGCCGGCCATGGCGGCGAACTGTTCGCGCAGTTGCGGCTCCGGCGTGCGGGCTTCGCGCGACTGCGCCGCGATGAAGCGCTGGAACAGCGACGCATCGGCATAGCGCAGGCCGAAGGAGATCAGTCGCGCGGTGGAGAAGTCGCTCGCCTGCAGCCTCTCCTGCGTCAGGCCATCCATCGCGAGCGACAGCGACAGCGTGCCGGCCTCGCGCACCGCCAGCGAGATGTCGCGCACCTCGATCCGCCCCGACCCGCCCTCGTAGGCGGTCGAGGAGGTGATGTCGGCATCGATCGCCTGGTAACCGAAGCGCGTCAGCCAGGCCGCGATCATCGGCGTGGCCTCCACGCGGATGCCCCGGAAGGCCAGCGTGCCGGTGCCGGAGCCATCGGCGTTGGAGACGTCGGCGCCGATGCGCATCTCGGTCATGCGCCCGACCGGCCGCCCGCCGCCGGCGAGTTCCAGGCCGTCGAGTTCGACCGCGGCGCGCCCGACCAGCGTGCGCGGGCGTTCCTGGCGCATCAGCGCGCCCAGCGTGCTCGCGATGTCCACGCCGCTGAAGGCGAAGCGCGCGAGGCGCACGGCATCGACCATGCCGCCGCCGTCGATGCGCGAGACGTCCAGCCCCTCCATCGAGAAGCGCGCCGGCTGGCCGGCGACCCAGTTCTCCAGGGACGCCACCGCGAGGCGCATGGTGGCCCCGCCGGACGTTTCGACCCCTTCGAGCCGCAGCGTATCGAGGCGCACCTGCTCGGGCCGCGGGGGCGCGCGCGTGCCATCGCGCGGCACCGTCAGCCCGGCGATGCGGACCAGGCCGATGCGCACCTGCGTGCCGTCCTCCGTGGTCGTGAAGCCGCGGATCACCGCCTCGGCCACGCCATCGGTGCGCAGGCCGTTCAGGGTCAGTTCATCGGCGGTGGCGCGCTTGTTGCGCTGTTCCAGCACCACGCCGGACAGGCGCACCTGTTCGCCGGCGGCATCCAGGGCCTGCGCATTGGCGTAGGACAGCCGCACATCGGCGCCGAGCAGTCCCCGCAGCCGCGTCACCGCCGCCGGCTCGTTCGGCGGGATGGCCTGCTGGGGCGCCGGCTGGGCGACGGCCGGCGGGGTGATCGGCGGATGCAGCGGCGCGGGCTGGGCCTGCGGCGGCGCGGCGCGCGGCACCGGCTGGGCCTGCTGCGGCGCGCCCAGCGGCGGCGGCTTGGCGGTGGGCAGCGCCTGCTGGGGCGCACCGGGCGGCGCGGGCTTGGTCTGCGCCATCGCGACCCCGGCGAGGGCGAGCCCCGCGACGGTCGCGAGCATCGTGGCCCTGGCGCCCATCCTGCCTGCTGCGTGCATCCGGCGAACCCTCCTGTTGCGGGGACGCAGTAAAGCCCGCGCGCGCCTCCCGCACCAGCGTTCCGCGCCGGGGCTTGGCGTGGCGTGTGAGCGGTTTCACATGACAGCCTGAATGCGCGACCATCGGACCCCAGAATGACCCGCCCGCCCACCCGCACCGGACCCACGCCCGAGGTCGCCGCCTTCCTCGACCGCGTGGCGCGCCTGCCGGCCGCGCGCCCGGCCAGCGGCCGCCCGGGGCGGCTGATCTTCACCGTCGATGCCACGGCATCGCGCCAGCCGGCCTGGGACCGCGCCTGCGCGCTGACCGGGGAGATGTTCCTGGCGACCCGCGACCTGGGTGGGCTGGCGGTCTCCCTGGCCTATTGGCGGGGCTTCATGGAATTCGCCGCGACGCCGTTCCTGACCGATGGCGCGGAGTTGGCGCGGCGGATGTCCACCGTGACCTGCCTGGGCGGGCAGACGCAGATCTTGCGTGCGCTGCGCCATGCGCTGGCGGAATCGCGCAAGGACAAGGTCGGCGCGCTGGTGCTGGTGGGCGACGCGATCGAGGAGGATGTCGACGCCGTCTGCCACGCCGCCGGTGAACTCGGCCTGTTCGGCACGCCGGTCTTCTGCTTCCACGAGGGTGCCAACCCGGTCGCGGCCAATGCCTTCCGCCAGGTCGCGAAGGTCTCGGGCGGCGCCTATGCGCCCTTCGATGCTGGCTCGGCCGGCACCTTGCGCGACCTGCTGCGGGCGGTCGCGGTGTTCGCCGCCGGCGGACGCGCGGCGCTGGCCGCACTGCCCGGGCCGGCCGCGGCGCGCATCGCCGGGCAATTGCCGGCGCCCCCGGGAACGAAGGGGGGGCGCGCATGACCTGGCTCGCGCTCGGTGCGCTGGCGCTGCTGGTGCTGCTGGTGGTGCTGCGCGGCTTCGCCACCGCTTCGGTCGCCACGGTCAGGAAGGCGGTGGCGTGGATCGCAGGGGGGCTCGGCCTGGTGCTGGTGGCGGCGCTGCTGTTCAGCGGGCGCGGCTTCCAGGCGATCTGGTCGCTGGCCTTCTTCGCGCCGCTGCTGGTGCAGGCGTGGCGGTCCTGGCGCACGGCACGCACCTTCTCGCGCGGCGGGCAGGCCAGCCCGGGGCAGGAAAGCCGGGTGGAGACCGCGACGCTCGAGATGGTGCTGCACCACGACAGCGGGCGGATGACCGGCACGGTGAAGCGCGGGCGTTTCGCCGGCGCCGACCTCGCGGACCTCGATCTGCCGATGCTACGCGCGCTGCTGGCCGATTGCGCGGCGGAGGATCCGGAGAGCGTGCCGCTACTGGAGGCCTGGCTGGATCGTGCCCAGCCCGACTGGCGCGACGGCGCGCCGCCGCCCGATGACGGCCCGCTGACCCGGGCCGAGGCGCTGGCGGTCCTGGGCCTGGCCGAGGGCGCGACCAAGGGCGAGATCCGCGCCGCGCATCGCCGCCTGATGCGCACCGCCCACCCGGACCAGGGCGGCAGCGCCTGGCTGGCGGCGCGGCTGAACGCGGCGCGGGACCTGCTGGTCGAGGGGTGAGGGGCGGTGTCGTGGCGGCGGTTGGCTGGCGGGATCGTGGCCTGCCCAGGCGGGGGCAGGGCACAGGACCGGCCTTGATGCATGCCCGGCAAGTCCCCGGCCCGTCGCGTGCATCGGCGCGGGGTGCGGTCGCCGCAGTCTTGCCGCGACGCGGCGTCACGCTGCCAGCATGACAGCTTCCCGCCGCGCGGCGCTCGCCACTCCCTTCGTCGCCCTCGTCCTGCCGCGCGCCGGGCGCGCGCAGGGCGGCGTGATCTCCGGCACCGCCACCTATCGCGAACGCATCGCGCTGCCGCCGGGCGCCGTGCTGGATGTGGACCTGCGCGACACCGCCAACCCCGATGCGGCGGCCCCGGTGCTGGCGAGCACGCGCGTCGAGACGACGGGCCAGGTGCCGATCCCGTTCACGCTGCGCTTCGACCCGGCCGACATCGATCCGCGCCGCAGCCACGGCGTGACGACGCGGCTGTCGGTCGATGGGCGCCTGCGCTTCCGCAGCGACCGCGCGCATCCCGTGCTGACGCGCGGCGCCGGGACCGCCGCCGAGATCCTGCTGGTCGGCGTTGCCACGCCCGAGAACCTGTCCGGCGCGCCCTGGGTGGTGCAGGAGATCGCCGGGCAGCCACTGGCGGGCCAGTCCCGCGCCGACATCACCTTCGATGGACACGGCCGCGCCCATGGCACCGGCGGGTGCAACCGGTTCAATGGCGGTTATCTCATCGATGGCGCCGCGCTGCGCTTCGGCCCGGCGGCACAGACCAACATGGCCTGCGAACCGCCGGCGATGGACCAGGAGGCGCGCTTCCACGCGGCGCTGGCCACGGTGCGCGCCTGGCGGATCGACGGCGGGCGCCTGCTGCTGCTGGAGGCGGGCGGTGCGGTGGCGATGCGCCTGGCGCGGGCGGCCTGACGGCGCGGGCGCCTCACGCCGCGAAGCGTGCGAATTCGCTGGCGAGGTCCCGGTAGATCGCGCGCTTGAAATCGACCGCCAGCACCGGCAGCTCCGCCAGCTTCGCCCAGCGCCAGGCGTCGAATTCCGGATGCGGGTCGAGGTCGAGCCGGATGTCGGCATCCGCGCCGGTGAAGCGCAGCGCGAACCATTTCTGCCGCTGCCCGCGGTATTTCCCACCCAGCGCGCGGCCGAGCAGTTCCGGCGGCAGGTCGTAGGTCAGCCAGCGCGGGTGTTCGGCGAGGATCTCCGCGGCGGCGGTGCCGACCTCCTCCTCCAGTTCGCGGAACACCGCGATGGCGGGGTCCTCGTCATCATCGATGCCGCCCTGCGGGAGTTGCCAGCCGCCGGGCGCGCCCTCGGCATTGGGAAGGTCGGCGCGGCGCGCCACCAGCACGTGGCCGACGCCGTTGAACAGCACGGCGCCGACATTGGCGCGATAGGGCAGGGATTTCATGGTGCACTCGCGGGACGGATGGGCTGGGCCTCCCCGCCGGGGGATTCTGGCCGGCGGATCAGGGCCGAGACGGGGGCCAGCACCAGGCCGCGCTGGTCGAGCCCCGCCGCCCAGGCGCTGATGCTCTCCACCAGCACGAAGGTGGGTGCGCCGGCCAGGCCAAGCGCCGCGCCGCGGTCGCGCGCGACCTGTTCCAGTTCCGCCAGCCGCCGGTCGATCTCGTGCCGCGTGCGGGCCGGTTCGTCGAGCACGACATCCACCCCGCGACCCCAGGCGCGCGCCGGCGAGGGCGCGCCGGGCCGCGGGTCGAGGTAGAGCAGGCCGCGGCGGAACAACGCTTCCTGCACGGCGCCGATCGCCTCCGGCAGGGCCGCGAAGCGTTCGCCGCGCATGCCCGCCACCACGCCGATCGCGCCGACATAGCCCTGGAAGCGCGCCAGCGACCAGTCGAGCTGGTCGAGGTTGTCGGCGATCGGCCGTCCGGTCAGCAAGGCGCGGTCGCCGGGGTCGTTGAGCGGGTAGCCGGTGGGCTCCAGGGGAATGGAGATGAGCGTCTCCATGCCGCGTTCGCGCGCCCGTTCGGCGGCCTGGGCCGGGCGCAGCGCATAGGGGGACACGGCCAGCGCGACAGCGGGCGGCAGGCGGCGGATGGCGTCGTCGGTCGCGCTGGCCGACAGGCCGATATCCGCCACCACGATGCCGATGCGGGGCCGGGTGTCGCGACGGTCGAAGTCGCGGCCATAGGCGCGGATGGCTGTGCGGCCATCGGCGCCGATGCGCGGCAGCATGCCGTGCCGCCCGGCTTCCTGCAGCGCGGGGTCGGGCGGGGCGATCGGCCGCGGCGCGGCGCGCGCGGCCGTGGCGGCTTGAGCGAGCGGCGGCGGCTCGGGGGCGGGCGGCGGGGTTTCGCCGGCGGCAGGCGTCGGCGCGGGCGCCGCGATGGGGCCAGGCGCGCCCGGCGCCGGCGGTGTCGTCGCCGCGACCGGCGCACCGACCGGGCCGGGCGGTGATGCGCCGGCCCCTTGGGGCAGCGGCGCGGCGCCCGGCGCCGATACGGTCGGTGAAGGCGCCGAAGCGACCACGCGCGATTCGGCGGCCGGCGCGCCGGGGGGTGCGGCTTCGATTGTGGCGGTCAGCGGCGCAGCCGTGCCGGGTTGTGCCGGGGCGGCGGCGGCGACGACCGGTTCGGGCGGGCCCAGCCGGGCCAGCCAGGCCGCACCGCCGCCGGCCAGCATCACCACCGCCACCCAGAACAGCCCGAGCGCCCGCCAGCCCGGCACGCGCATCGGGGGTCGCAGGCTCAGCGCGCCGCGCGGCGCTGCGGGTTCGGCGCCGCGGCCATGCCGCGCAGAAGCTGGACCGCCTGCTGCAACTGGTGGTCGGTCTCGGGCTTGGTCGGGTCGAAGGCGGCGGCGCCCTCGGCCGGCTGGCGCACGACGCGCTCGGCCAGGCCGGCGGGCAGGTTCAGCGGCGGGCGCGGCGGCGGGGCCTGCTGCGCCTGCGGGGCCGCATTGTCGTTGCGCAGCGCGCGGCGCAGGTCGGCCTCGCGGTCGCGCCGCGCCACCGCGGCGGTGGTGGTGTCCTCGCGCGTCGCCAGCACCTCGATGTCGGGCTCGATGCCGGTCGCCTGGATCGAGCGCCCCGAGGGCGTGTAGTAGCGCGCCGTGGTCAGGCGCATGGCGCCATTGCCCGGAATGGGCATCACGGTCTGCACGCTGCCCTTGCCGAAGGACTTCACGCCCATGACGATGGCGCGGCGATGGTCCTGCAGCGCGCCGGCGACGATCTCGCTGGCGGAGGCCGAGCCGGCATTGATCAGCACCACGATGGGCAGGCCCTGGGCGATGTCCCCGGCGCGGGCGTTCCAGCGCTGCGCGTCTTCCTGGCGCCGTGCGCGGGTGGAGACGATCTCGCCCTGTTCGAGGAAGTCATCCGAGACCTGCACCGCCTGGTCGAGCAGCCCGCCCGGGTTGTTGCGCAGGTCGAGCACGATTCCCTTCAGGTTGGCGCCCGCCTGCTGGCGCAGCTGCTGCATCGCGCGGCGCAGCGCCGCCTCGGTCTGTTCGTTGAAGGACGACAGCCGGATGTAGCCGATGTCGCCGCCTTCCATGCGGAAGCGCACCACCTGCGGGCGGATCACGTCGCGCGTGATGGACAGTTCGATCGGGCGTTCGGCGCCCTCGCGCCGGATGGTGATGCGGATGGCGGTGCCGCGCTCCCCGCGCATCTGCTCGACCGCTTCCTGCAGCGACAACCCCTGCACGGAATTGCCGTTGAGATGCGTGATGAGGTCACCCGGGCGCACGCCGGCGCGCGCCGCCGGCGTCTCGTCGATCGGCGAGATGACCTTGATGTAGCCGCCTTCCTGGCTGACCTCGATGCCGAGGCCGCCGAACTCGCCGCGCGTCTGCACCTGCATGTCGCGGTACATGCGCGGGTTCATGTAGGAGGAATGCGGGTCGAGGCCCGACAGCATGCCCTGGATGGCATTCTCGATCGCGTCGCGGTCGTTCACCGGCTCGACGTATTCGGCGCGGATGCGTTCGAAGACATCGCCGAACAGGTTGAGCAGGCGATAGGTCTCGGCCCGCCCGCCTTCCTGCGCGCCGGCGCCCATGATGGGGCCGATGGCAACGCCCGCGACGAAGGCCGCGCCCACCGCCGCAAAGGTTCCGGTCCTGCGCCGCATCAGAAATCCTTCCTTCCGCATCGCCGCAGGCCCACGACCCCGGCGCGAGTCTCAATCATACAGCGCATCCTAGGGCAGCGTGCAGCCTCAATCCGCGCAAATACGAACCCGTTACCCTGCATAGCCGGCTATCCCGCCCCGGGACGGCCGGCGCCGAGCCAAGCCCGCGGGTCGACCGCCTGCCCGTCCCGCCGCAATTCGAGGTACAGGCGACCCCGCCCGCCCTCGTTGTCGCCGACGATGCCGACCGGCTCGCCGGCCAGCAACCGTGTGCCGGTGGCCGAATCCAGCCGCCCGAGCCCGGCCAGGACGACATGGTGGCCATCGGCGCACTCGACAATCAGCATGAGGCCATAACTTCGGAAAGGACCGCTGAACACCGCGCGGCCCGGGCAGGGGCTGACCACCCGGGCGCCGGCGGCGGCCTGGATGGTCTGGCCGCGCGCCGGGCCGGCTTCGGCGGCGTCGCCATAGGCGCGCACCACCCGGCCGGCGACCGGGGCGACCCGGGCGGCGGCGGGCGCGGCCGCGAGCGCGGCGGGTTCCGGCGTGGGGGCCGGCGGCGGTTCGGGCAGCGGGCGGCCGGCGCGCCGGGCGGCGCGTTCCTCGCGGGCGCGGGCGGCGGCCTCTGCGCGGTTGCGGGCGGCCTCGGCGGCGGCTTCGCGGGCGCGATCGCGTTCCAGGCGGCCCAGCATTTCCGCCAGGTCGGTGGCGCGGGCCAGCGCCTCCTGGGCGCGGCGGCCGGCGTCGCGCTCGGCCTGGCGGGCCTCGGCCTCGCGGGTGCGGGCGGCGGCGATCTCGGCGTCCAGCGCGCGGGCGGCGGCGAGGGCTTCGGTCCGTGCCCCGGCGACCATGGCGGCTTCGGTCGCGGCCTGGCGGGCGCGGCGGGAGGCTTCCTGGTCGGCCTCGCGCAGGGCTTCGACGTCGCGGCGGACCTGGCGGGCGACGCCCTGGAGCACCAGCACGCCGCGCAGGGCTTCCTCGGGTGGCAGGGGGACGGCCAGCAGGGTTTCGACCGGCCAGAGCGAGAGACGGCGCATGGCCGGCATCAGCGGCGCGAGGGCGGCGGCGCGGCGTTCGACCTCGGCGCGGGCGGCGATGGCGGCCAGGGAGGCGTCGCGTTCGCGCTCCTGTGCCGCGTCCAGCGCGGCGTCGGCGCGCAATGCGCGTTCGGCCATGGCGACGCGCTGGCGCGCCAGGCCGCGTTCGAGGTCGGCGGCTTCGCGCGCCAGGCGCGCCGCTTCGGCGGCGGCCGCGCGTTCGGCCTCCGCCGTGCGCCGCGCGTCCTGGATGGCTTCGCGGGTGGGTTGGGCGTGCGCTGGTGGCGTGAGGAGCAGTAGCCCCAGGACCAACGCCAGGTAACGGTTTCCAAAGGCCTTTCGGCCTTTGGCGGGGAGGTCCGCAGGGGCGGCGCCCCTCTGGTCTCTAGTCGCGCCCATCGCGCAGCAGCGACTGCCCGGTCATGGCCGCAGGCTGCGGCAGGCCGAGCAACGCCAACAGGGTCGGCGCGATATCCGCGAGCCGCCCGTCGGCGAGGGTTGTGTTGGTGGGCGCGCCGAGCAGGATCGCCGGCACCGGGTTGGTGGTGTGAGCGGTGTGCGGCCCGCCGGTGGCGGGGTCGCGCATCAGCTCGGCATTGCCGTGGTCGGCGGTGACGAACAGGGCGCCGCCGGCGGCGCGGATGGCGTCGGCGATGCGGCCGAGGCCGGTGTCGACCGCCTCCACCGCCTTCGTTGCCGCGGCGAGGCTGCCGGTGTGGCCGACCATGTCGGCATTGGCGAAGTTCAGCACGATCAGGTCGTAGGCGCCGGAGCCAATCGCGGCGACGGCCTTGTCGGTAAGTTCGGGCGCCGACATCTCGGGCTGCAGGTCATAGGTCGCGACCTTGGGGGAGGGGACCATGATGCGGTCCTCGCCCGGATATGGCGTCTCCTCGCCGCCGTTCAGGAAGTAGGTGACGTGCGGGTATTTCTCCGTCTCGGCCATGTGCAGTTGCGCGAGGCCGGCGGCGGCGATGGTGGCGCCCAGGATGTCGTTCATGGGTTGCGGGGCGAACAGCGTCGCGAGGAAGGGATTCAGCGCCGCGCTGTATTCGGTGAGCCCCGCGGCGGCGGCGAAGCGGATGGTGCGGGCCCGGGCGAAGCCCTCGAAGGCGGGATCAAGCAGCGCGCCGAGGATTTCGCGCACGCGGTCGGCGCGGAAGTTGAAGCAGAACAGGCCGTCGCCGTCGGCCATGCCGGCGTAGTCGCCGATGATGGTGGCGGGGATGAACTCGTCGGTCTTGCCGGCGGCCTGGGCGTCGGCGATGGCGGCCTGGGGCGTGGCCGCGCGGGTGCCCTCGCCGGCGACCATGGCGTTGCAGGCCTGCGAGACGCGGTCCCAGCGGTTGTCGCGGTCCATCGCGAAGTAGCGGCCGGTCACGGTGGCGATGCGCACGCCGGGCAGCGGTGCGATGTCGGACTCGAATCGCGCCAGGAAGTCGGGCGCGGCCTGGGGCGCGGTGTCGCGGCCATCGGTCCAGGCATGGATCGCGACCGGGATGCCCGCGGCCGACAGGATGCGCGCCAGCGCCACCGCATGGTCCTGATGGGAATGGACCCCGCCTGGCGAGAGCAGGCCAACCAGGTGGCAGGTGCCTCCCGAATGCTGCAGCGCGGCGATCAACCCGGTCAGCGCCGGCAGGTAGGCGATCGATCCCTTTGCGATGGCGGCGCCAATGCGCGGCAGGTCCTGCATCACCACGCGCCCGGCGCCGATGTTGAGGTGGCCGACCTCGGAATTGCCCATCTGGCCGTCCGGCAGGCCGACATCGGCGCCGGAGGTGCGCAGGAAGCCATGCGGGCAGGATGACCACAGCGCATCGAAGGCGGGCGTGCGGGCCTGGCGCACGGCATTGTCGGCCACCTCCTCGCGCCAACCCCAGCCGTCGAGGATGACGAGCATGACGGGGCGGGGGCGGGTGGCTGACATGGGCGATCCTCGGATCCTGGGGCGGGATTAGCCCCCGGCGCGCTCCGCCCGCAAGGCCGCGACCTCGGTGCGCAGCGCGCGGATCTCGTGCAGCAGCGCGATCTGGTCGGCATGGGCGGCCGAGGACGCGGCATCCGACGCCGCCTGTGCGGCCGCGGCATCGGCGCTGACGCGTTCCTCGCGCAGCGTCTGGATGCTCTCCACGATCACGCCGATGAACAGGTTGAGCACCACGAAGGTGGCGACGACCGAGAAGGGGATGAAGAACAGCCAGGCGAGCGGCTGCTTCTCCATCGCCTGGCGCACGATGTTGCCGAAATCATCCATCGCCATGAGCTGGAACAGGGTGAACAGGGAGGCGCCCAGGTCGCCGAACTGCTCGGGCAGGTCCTCCCCGAACAGCTTCGCGCCCATCACCGCGAACACATAGAAGATCAGCAGCATCAGCAGCACGATCGAGCCCATGCCGGGCAGCGCGGCCAGCATCGCCTCGACCACGTTGCGCATCGAGGGCACGACGGAGACCAGGCGCATCACGCGCAGGACGCGCAATGCGCGCAGCACCGACAGCGGGCCGGTCGCCGGCATCCATGCGATGCCCACCACGACCAGGTCGAAGATGCCCCAGGGGTCGCGAAAGAAGCGGCCGCGGAAGGCGTAGATGCGCAGCACCAGTTCGGCGGTGAAGGCGTACAGCAGGGCGGCGTCGATGGCGTGCAGCGTGCCGCCCCAGGATGCCATGATGGCGTCCGAGGTCTCGAGCCCGAGCGTCACGGCATTCAGCATGATGAGCGTGACGATGGCGCGCTGGAACGGCGCGCCCATGACGAAGCGGGCGACGCGCGCACGCAGCGTATTCGCCGCGTCGGCGGCGATCAGGACTTCCTGCATGGTGTCTCGAATCCCCGCGACTTCCCGTCGGCGCGCCACATAGGGCCGTGGCGCGTCGGGCTCAAGCGGCAGGTCAGCCCAGGATCAGTGCCGGCACGCCGAAGACATGGCGGTGGGAATGCAGCAGCGCCGCCCAGGCCACCACGCCGACCAGCGGCGCGATCCAGCCGATCTCGTGCGCCACCAGCCGGTTGCGCCCGGCCAGGATGGCCCCGAAGGGCAGGATGGAACTGGCGGCGGCGAAACCCGGCCAGGTCTCCGGATGGCGGCGCGCCATCTTGGCGTCGATCGAGGGCATGCCGGCCACGGCGGTGACCAGGAAGGCGCCGAAGAACACCAGCGCCGCCGAATCGCCATTGCCCAGCACGTGCACCAGCGCCCACAGCGCGAAGGCGCACAGCATGGGGTGGCGGGTGACGCGCTGGATGCCGCGCGGCCCCTGCGCCAGCAGCCCGGCGCCGCCCATCGCCGTGGGGTTGCCGATGAGCGAGCAGGCGAACAGCACGAAGGCCGGCAGCATCAGCACGGCGAGGATCCAACGCAGCCAGGGCGGCGCGAACCACAGCGGTGACGTCGCCGCGCCCTGCCAGGCCAGCACCAGCAGCACGATCGCGCCCACCGAGCCGATCGAGAAGGCGACCGAGAAGCCGCGTTCGCCCAGGCGCGCCACCGCCGCATCCCGCAGCGCCGTGCCAGAAATGCCGACATGCACGAAGACCCAGAGCAGGGCCGCGAGGACAAGCAGGATCATGGCCGGCAGTGTCGCCGCAGCGCCGTGGCCGCGTCCAGCATCATGGCCGCCAGGCGCGGTGATACGGATGCCCCGTGCGGATTGCCTGCGCCCGATACAGTTGTTCGGCGAGCATCCCGCGCACCAGGAAATGCGGCCAGGTCATCGGGCCCAGCGCGATGCGGTGGTCGGCGCGCGCCAGCACGAGGGGGTCGAGGCCTTCCGCGCCACCAATCAGGAAGCAGGGCGCGCGGCCGGCATCGTCCCAGCGGCCCAGCAGGCCAGCGAAGCGGGCGCTGTCGGGCTGTTCGCCACCGAGGTCGAGAGCCACGGCCAGCGCATCCGGCGGCACGGCCGCGAGCAGCGCCGCACCCTCGCGACGACGGATTTCCGCGGCGGACCCGCGCGCTTCCGGGATTTCGACCACCTCGGGCGGTGGGCGCAGCCGGGCGGCGTAGTGCGCGAACAGCGCCGCCTCCGGCCCCGGCTTCATGCGCCCGACGGCGAGGATCCTAGCCGGGCGGGGCGTCGGCGGCCCCCGGGCTTTCCGGGCCCCACATGCGTTCCAGGCGGTACAATTCGCGCGCCTCGGGCCGGAACAGGTGGATCACCAGGTCGCCGGCATCGATCAGGATCCAGTCGCCCGAGGCCTGGATGGAATCGCGGCGCAGATGAAGGCCGGCCTCGCCCAGCGCCTTGTCCAGGTGCGTCGCCATGGCCTGGAGTTGCCGCTCGACCAGGCCGGTGGCGATGATCAGGCGGTCGGCATAGTCGGCACGGCCGGTGACATCGAGCAGGATGATGTTCTCGGCCTTGTCGTCCTCGAGGCTCTTCATCGCGGCATCGACCAGCAGCGCGAGCCGGTCCGGGGCGAGTTTCTCGCGCTTCTTGGTGCGGGTGGGGCGCGGGGCGGCGGGCTTTGGCGTCGCCTTTGCCGGCGTGGGCGCCGCGGTCTTGGCGGTGGTGCGTGCCGGGGCCTTTTTCGCAGCCGGTGCCTTGGCGGTGCCGGAGTGGCCGGCCGATGCCTTGGCCGGGGCCTTCACGGCAGCCTCCGCCGGCGCCTTGGCGGCGCTGCGGGACGGCGCCTTCGCGCGCGTGCCGGACGTCGCCTTGGGCGCGGCGGCGCTGGCGCGCTTCGCGGCGGCAGGTGCCTTGGCGACCGCCGGAGCCTTGCGCGCGGGCGCGGGCTTGGCGACGGCAGCCTTTGTCGGAGCCGTCGCTGCCTTCCGGGCGGGTGCCTTGGCCGGGGTCTTGCGCGGGGTCGCGGCCTTGGGGGCGGCAGGCTTCGCCCGAGCCGCCGCGGGTGCCGCCTTGGGGGCATTGGACAGGGCGGCCTTGGGGGTGGCCTTCGTGGCCACCTTCGCCACGCGTGGCGTGGCGGGCTTCGGCGCGGCAGCCTTCACCTTCGCCGCGGCCGTCTTCGCCTTCGGCGCGGCCTTCGTGGCCACCTTCGCCACGCGTGGCGCGGCGGGCCTCGACGCAGCAGCCTTCACCTTCGGCGCGGCAACCTTCGCCTTCGGCGCGGCCGTCTTCGCCTTGGGCGCGGCAGCCTTGTCCTTGGCGGTAGCCGCCTTGGCCTTGGGCGCGGCAGCCTTGGCCTTGGCGGTGGCCGCCTTGGCCTTGGTCGTGGCCGCCTTGGCGGCGGGCTTCGTCGTCTCGGTCTTCGGCGTGCGGGCTATGGCCCCCTCCTGTCACGCGGGCCGCCCCGGGCCTTTGCCGCACGAATGGCGGTGGCGGAGGCGGCGTGCTCTCGCGCCGGAACCAAGCACCAAGGCGCGTGCGGCGCAAACCTTTCCGCGCGGACCACCCCCGGCGCGCGGCGGTGCCGGCGCAGCGCCTGTGCCGCCTGGCCCTTCAAGGCGGGCCGCGTGAAGCCAGGCCGCGGCAGCACCGCCAGTGCCGTGCGCCGCGCAATCCCGCGCCACCCCTTCCAGCGCGGCAGTTGCAACAGGTTGTCGGCGCCGATCACGAAGGTGAAGTCCGCGCGCGGGAAGCGCTTGCGCAGCAGCCGCAGCGTATCGGCGGTGAAGCGCGTGCCCAGCGCGCGTTCGATGTCGGTTGCGATCACCCGCCGCCCATCGGCCATGCGCCGGGCGCTGGCCAGGCGTTCGGCCAGCGGCGCCATGCCCGCCCGGGGCTTCAGCGGATTGCCCGGGGAGACCAGCAGCCACACCTCGTCCAGCCCGAGCGCGCGCAGCGCCCGCTGCGCAACATGCAGGTGCCCCGCATGCGCCGGGTTGAAGGAACCGCCCAGCAGCCCGATGCGCCGGCGCCTGGAATCGCCGAAGCGGCCGGGCGTCACCGCGTGCGGACGCTCACGCTGACCGGCTGCGGCGCGAGCCCCTCGTAGCGCACGGTGTAGGTCCTCCCCGCTTCCAGCGGCAGCGTCGGCGAATACCCCGCGACCGAGACCACCTGGCCGGCCTGCAACCGCAGCCCGTTGCGCGCGAGGTCCTCGACCAGGAAGGCGATGACGTTGAGCGGATGGCCCAGCGCGGCGGTGCCTGTCGCGCGGGCGCGTTCCTGCCCGCCGTCATCGACCATCGTCACGACCATGGTCGCCAGGCGATCGGCGAAGGCCTGCGTCGCCTCCACGGCAATGGGCGTGCCCATCACGCCAAGCCGCGCACCGACATTGATCGCGAGCAGGCTCGGCCCGGTGAAGCCCCCGGTGAGCACCAGGTCCGGCAACTCGATATAGGGGATCACCGCGTCGAGGTGGCGCAGGATGGCGACATGGTCGCGCCCGGCGGTGTTGATGCCCTCGTCGCGCACGCGCACCAGGAAGTCGCTCTCGATGACCGGCACGGCACCGAAGCGGGCCGGCACCTCGGCGCCGTCGCGCAGGCTGATGCTGGATTCGAACAGCACGCCGCGCAGCGGCTGGTTCACGCCGAAGCGCTGCTGCACCGGCGCGCTGGTCAGGCCGACCTTCCAGCCGACGATGCGGCCCCAGCTCGGCACCAGTGCTGCGACAAGCCGGTCCTGCGCGCAGAGGCCGTCCTCGATCGACGCCAGGCCGGCGATCGGCGGGGAGGGTCGGTTCGCAACCAGCGCCTGCGCCAGGCTGTCCATCGTGGCCTGGGACGGGCAGGCGGCCTGCGCCGTCACGGGCAAGGCCAGCAGGGCCAGCATCAGCATTCGGCGCATGGGTCGTTCCTCCGAGGGAGTGATGCTACCGGCGCGCCGGGGCGGACGGGAAGGGCGTGTCGGAGACCGCTTGGGAATGCCGGTGCCGGCCCGGCTCGGAATGCGCCTCACGGCGCAGTCTCAAGGGACCTCTCAGCGGAAATTCACCACCACGGCGCCGAGGCCCTCGACCGACAGGCGCCAGGTCTCCCCGGCGCGCGGTGCGATCGGCGCGGCGGGGCCCATCAGCGCCACCTGGTCGCCCACGCGCAGCGGCCGGCCTTCGGCGGCGAGGTCCCGCGCCAGGCCGGCGAGCAACGTGGCGGGCGGCGTGGCAAGGCCAAGCCCCGGCAGGCTGGCCGCCGTGCCGTGGTTCGCCTGCAGCGTCGCGCCGGCGTCCAGGGCGGCCACATCGTGCAGCGGCACCGCGGCGCCCACCACGCCCAGCCTGACGCCGAGATTGCCCGCGCGACGCGACGCCGCATCCAGGCCCGCCGGCATGGCCGCGAGGTCGAGCAGCACCAGGAAGGGTGCGACGGTGCCGACGTGCCCGCGTGGATCGGGCGCGCCTTCGGCGCCCTCGCGCCCGATCGTCAGCAGCAGGGCCGGTGCGATGGCGGGGCGCGCCGCGTAGCCGGCCTCGATCGTGGCGCCGGAGCGTTCGCGGAAATTCGCGTGGAACAGCGCACCGCGCAGCGGCGGCGCGACCTCGGCGGCGAGCACGATGCCCTCGATGTCACCCCAGGGCTGCGCCAGCATGCCGGCCAGCCGCTGCTGCGCGCAGCCTGCATCCGTGCCGGGCGCGAAGGCCTGCGGAACGCGGCGTTCCAGCAATGCTCGGGCGAAGTGCGCGACCTCCGCCAATTCCGGGCAGGCGGCCTGCGCCGGCGCGGCGGCGACCGCCAGCGCGAGCGCGGCCGCCGCGAGCCTCATGGCCGCGTCTGGCCGGTGCCGATCACCTGGTAGCGATAGGTGCAGAGCTGTTCGAGCCCGACCGGCCCGCGCGCATGCATCCGTCCGGTGGCGATGCCGATCTCCGCGCCGAAGCCGAATTCGCCGCCGTCGCAGAATTGGGTCGAGGCGTTCCACAGCCCGACCGCGGAATCGATGCCGTCGAGGAAGGCGCGTGCCGCGGCGGCGTCCTCGGTGACGATCGCCTCGGTGTGCTCCGAGCCGAAGCGGCGGATGTGGTCGAGCGCCTGGGGCAGCCCGTCGACGACCTTCACGGACAGGATGGCGTCGAGCCATTCGGTGCCGAAGTCGGCCTCCGTCGCGGCGGGCAGGTCGGGCACGATTGCACGCGCACGGTCATCGGCGCGGAAGTCGCAGCCGAGGGCGCGCAGGTCCGCCACCAGCAGCGGCAGCAGCGCGGGCGCGATGGCGGCGTCGATCAACAGCGTCTCGGTCGCGCCGCAGACGCCGGTGCGGCGCATCTTCGCGTTCGCCAGCACCGCGCGCGCCATGGCCGGATCGGCAGCTTCGTGGATGTAGGTGTGGCAAAGCCCCTCGGCATGCGCCAGCACCGGTACGCGGGCTTCCTCCAGCACGCGCGTGACCAGGCCCTTGCCGCCGCGCGGCACGATCAGGTCGATCAGGCCGGCGGCGCGCAGCATGGCGCCGACGAAGCCGCGGTCTGCGGTGGGGGCCACCTGCACCGCCGCTTCCGGCAGGCCGGCGGCGCGCAGGCCCTCGGCGAGGCACGCATGGATGGCGAGCGCCGATCGCGTGCTCTCGGACCCGCCGCGCAGGATCACGGCATTGCCCGACTTCAGGCAGAGCGCAGCGGCATCCGCCGTGACGTTCGGCCGGCTTTCGAAGATCATGCCGATCACGCCGAGCGGCTGCGCGACGCGCCGGAACACCAGGCCGTTGGGCCGCGTCCATTCGGCCAGCACGCGCCCCACGGGGTCGGGCAGGGCAGCGACCTCCTCCAGCCCGACGGCCATCGCCTCGATGCGCGCCGGGGTCAGCGTGAGGCGGTCGCGGAAGGCCGCGGTGAGGCCGGGCGCGGCTTCGACATCGGCGGCATTGGCAACCAGGATCGTCGCCGCATGGCGGCGCAGCGCCGCGGCCGCTTCCGCCAGCGCCAGGTCCTTCGCCGGCGACGGGGCGCGCGCAATGACAGCGGCAGCCACGCGCGCGGCGTGGGCTGCGGTGTCGAGAAGGCGGGCGGCGTCGGGGGCGATGGCGTTCACGGTCTGGGTCTCCGGGGCGCAGACGTATCGCGCCGCGCGCGCGGGGGGAAGCGCGTTGGCGCCACGATCCCTGGACGCCATGCCGCGCCGCGCGGACGCGCTAATCGATGCGGATGCCGCTCTCGCGGATGATGGGTTCCCACTTCGTGCGCTCGACCGCGAGCGCTTCGGTCATCTGCGCCGGCGTGCTCCAGCGCGGCTCCAGGCCGTTGCGGTTGAGCACCGCGGTCGCGTCGGCATCGTTCAGCGCCACGCGCATCGCGGCGTTGATCCGTGCGAGGGCCGGCTCTGGCGTGCCGCGCGGCGCCAGCACCCCGTACCAGGACGGCACGTCGAAGCCTGGCACGCCGGATTCCGCGACGGTCGGCAGCTCGGGCATCAGGCGCGATCGTTCGGCGTGCGGCACCGCCAGCGCGCGCAGCTTGTCCTCGCGCACCTGCGCCAGGACGGAGGCTGCGGTGGCGAAGGAGAAGTCGACACGCCCGGCGAGCAGGTCTGTCACCACCAGCCCGCCGCCGCGGTAATGCACCGGCGTCGTCTCGATGCCGGCCATGCGGTCGAACAGCAGCCCCGCGAGGTGCGGCCCGCCGACAATGCCGCTGGTGCCGTAGGAAAGCCGCCCGGGCGCGGCCTTCGCCGCGGCCACCAGGTCGGCGACGCTGCGCCAGGGCCGGTCCATCGGCAGCACGAGGATGTTGAACAGGTCCACCGCAATTGAGATCGGCACCAGGTCGCGCGCCGGGTCGATCGGCAGGCGCACCACCATCGGGCTGACCACCAGCGCGCCGAGCGTCGCCAGCAGCAGCGTGTGGCCGTCGGCCGGGCTGCGGGCGACCACCTCGGAGGCGATGTTGCTGCCGGCACCGGGGCGGTTCTCGACGATGACGGGCTGGCCCAGCGCCTCGCCCATCTTGGGGGCGATGGCGCGGGCGGAGATGTCGGTGGCGCCGCCGGGCGTGAAGCCCACGATCAGGCGCAGCGGGCGCGAGGGGAAGGTGTCCTGCGCGAAGGCGGGTGCGGCCAGGGGCAGGGCGCCGGCGGCCAGCAGGGCGCGGCGGCGGATGGCGTGGGTGGTCATGGCGTGATCTCCCCGGGTCGATTGTCGTTGGCGCCATCTTCGCACGATCTGCCCGCGTGCCGAAACCGCGGCAGCTATGACGGCCATAGCGCAGGCCTATTGGCGGACGGAGCGTGACCAACCCAGCTGTTGTGGCGAAGTGATGGATAGGACGCGTCCGCCATCACCCAGAACAAGGACAACAGACATGATCCGCACTTCCTTCCGCGCCGGCGCTGCCGCCGCTTTCGTCATCCTGGGCAGCCAGGCCGTGCAGGCGAATGAGTGGCTCGCCGTGCCGCAGGCCTATGTCGAGGGCAGCGGCGAGAACGCCTCCGTCGCCTATGCCGGCAGCCGCCCGGCCGGTGTCACGCTGCCGGGTTCGGTGGTGACCGGAAGCGGCATGAACCAGTCGGTGACGCTGCGGACGCCGCCGGCGCCCTCGACGCGCAACTTCACGGCGGTGGTCGAGGGTTCGGGCGAGAACCAGACCGTGCGGCACATCCCGCTGCCGCGCGGCTGAGCTACAGCAGGACGAGGTCGTCCCGGTGGATGATCTCGTCCCGCCCGCGCCAGCCGAGGATGGCTTCCAGTTCCTCGGACCGGTGACCGGCGATCAGGCGCGCGGCCTCGGCATCATAGGCCGACAGGCCGCGCGCCACTTCGCGCCCGGCGTCGTCGCGCACGCTGATCGGGTCGCCGCGTTCGAAACTGCCTGCCACGGCGCGCACGCCGGCCGGCAGCAGCGATGACCCGCGCGCCAGCGCCCGCGCCGCCCCCGCATCGACCGTGAGCGTGCCGAGCGGCGCAAGGCTTCCAGCGATCCAGCGCTTGCGCGCGGTGCGCCCTTCGGGTGCCGCGAGGAACCAGGTGCAGCGCGCGCCATCCAGCAGCGCGGCCAGCGGATTGTCCCGCTGGCCGAGTGCGATCGCCATCGCGCAGCCGGCGCCGGTCGCGATGCGCGCGGCGATCAACTTGGTGCGCATGCCGCCCGAGGAATAACCGGGCGGTGGGTCGCCGCCCATCGCCATGATCTCCTCCGTGATGCGATCGACGGTGGGGATATGCGCCGCGGCCGGGTCGCGCCGCGGGTCGGCGGTGTACAGGCCATCGATGTCCGACAGCAGCACCAGCGCGTCGGCGCTGATCATCTCCGCCACGCGCGCGGCCAGGCGGTCATTGTCGCCGAAGCGGATCTCGGCGGTGGCGACGGTGTCGTTCTCGTTGATGACCGGCACGCAGCCGAGGCCGAGAAGCGTGCTGATCGTGGCGCGCGCATTGAGGTAGCGGCGGCGGTCCTCGGAATCCTCCAGCGTGAGCAGCAGTTGCGCGGCGTTCATGCCGTGGGCGGACAGCGCATCCTGCCAGGCGCCGGCCAGGCGGATCTGCCCGACCGCGGCGGCCGCCTGTTTTTCCTCGAGCCGTAGCGCGCGGCGCGTCAGTCCGAGCGCGCGGCGCGCCAGCGAAATGGCGCCTGAGGAGACCAGCACGACCTCCGCGCCTGTCGCCCGCAGCGCCGCGACGTCTGCCGCAACCGAGGCCAGCCAGGCGGCACGCGGCGCGGCCGTCGCTTCCTCCACCACCAGGGCGGAGCCGATCTTGACGACGATGCGCTTGCCCTGCGCGAGGGAAGGGGCGGCGGGATCGATCATGGCGCGGGGCTGTAGCATGCGGGACGGGCGGCCTGAAGGCGGGACGCGCGACCCGGCAATGTCGCTTGCCCCGGGCGTGCGGGGGCCTATCGTGCGGTGCACAACGACATCACAGGGAGACAGCCCATGGCGGACCTCATCATCGTCGCCTACCCGGACGAGAAGACGGCGGAAGCCGCGCGCGCCAGGCTGATGGAGCTGCAGAAGGAATACCTGATCGAGCTCGGCGACGCGGTGATCGCCGAGCGTGTGGCGGACGGGTCGGTCAAGCTGCACCAGTTGATCAACACCACCGCGGCCGGTGCGGCCGGCGGGGCCATGTGGGGCACCCTGATCGGGCTGCTGTTCCTGAACCCGCTGCTGGGCGCGGCGGCGGGCGCGGGTGCGGGGGCGCTGAGCGGCTACCTGACCGATGTCGGCATCGACGACAAGTTCATGAAGAGCGCGGCGGAATCCCTCACACCCGGCCAGGCGGCGCTGTGCGTCCTGGTACGCAAGGTGACGGCCGACAAGGTGCTGCCGGCCATGGCGCAGTTCGGCGGCACGGTGCTGCGGACCAACATGACGACCGAGCAGGAGCAGAAGCTCCGGGATGCGCTGAAGGCAAGCTGAACGACGCGGCGGCGCCGGGCTGCGACAGGTCCTGCATGACGGTGCGGGAGACGGCGCGATATTCCTCCGCGACGCGCAGGTCGACACCATCCTCCAGCGCGTCGCGCGACAGCCCCGGCCAGGTGCGGGCGCGCGGCAGGGTGGGCGCCGCATCCCACGCGCCGGCTGGCCGGCGGCGATGGTCCATCCCGGTGAAGGCGCGCGCCTGCAACATGGCGCCGTCAAAAAAAAGCCGGCCGGATGCCGTGAGGCATGTCGCGCCAGGGCCGCGCGCCAGGGTGGCAGGCCGCCGCGCCCAGCGTGTGCACTTCCACCAATCCGACGCGAGAAATTCCTGCTCCGCACGCCGGCGCGCGCAGCGGGCGCGGGTGGCGCGATGACGGATGCGTCAGTCGGTGCGGCGATGGGCAATGATGGTGTCGGCCAGGGCGCGCAGCACGGCCGGCACGCCTGCGCCGGTGGCGCCGCTGATGACCTGGACAGGGTGCCCGCAGGCACGTTCCAGGGCCTTCACGCGTGAGGCGCGCGCCTGCGCCGTCATGGCATCCAGCTTGTTCAGCGCGACGATCTCCGGCTTGTCGACCAGACCATGGCCGTAGCCGGCAAGTTCCGTGCGGATGGTGCGATATGCGCCACCGGGATCAGCCTGGGTGCCGTCGATCAGGTGCAGCAGCACCGCGCAGCGTTCGACATGGCCGAGAAAGCGGTCACCGAGGCCGGCCCCTTCATGGGCCCCTTCGATCAGGCCGGGGATGTCGGCCAGGACGAATTCCTCGGTGGCGTTGAGGCGCACGACGCCCAATTGCGGGTGCAGTGTGGTGAACGGGTAGTCTGCGATCTTGGGCTTCGCGGCGGAGACCGCGGCGAGGAACGTGGATTTGCCCGCATTGGGCAGGCCGACCAGGCCGGCATCGGCGATGAGTTTCAGGCGCAGCCAGAGCCAGCGTTCCTCGCCCGGCCAGCCCTTGTCGGCGCGGCGCGGGGCGCGGTTGGTGCTGGTCTTGAAATGGGCGTTGCCGTGGCCGCCATCGCCGCCCTTCGCAATGACCACGCGCGCGCCTGGCGTGTCGAGGTCGGCGAGCAGGGTCTCGCGGTCCTCGGCCAGGATCTGGGTGCCGAGGGGGACCTTCAACACCACGTCGTCGGACCCCGCGCCGGTGCGGTCCTGTCCGGCGCCATTGCCGCCCTTGCGGGCCTTGAAGTGCTGGGCGTAGCGATAGTCGATCAAGGTGTTGAGGCCGTCCACGGCCTCGGCCACCACGTCGCCGCCCTTGCCGCCATTGCCGCCGTCGGGGCCGCCGTATTCGATGAACTTCTCGCGCCGGAAGGCGATGACGCCGTCGCCGCCGTCCCCTGCCTTGATCCAGACCTTGGCTTCGTCGAGGAACTTCATGGTGCTTGCGGCCTTGCGAAACGAAAACGGGGGCCTTGAGGCCCCCGCCAACGCGACGCGCTGTGGGCGCCGTTACTCGGCGGCCTGGGCGGCCGGCGTGACGGTGACGTGTACGCGGCCTTCGGCGCGGCGCACAAAGGTCACGCGGCCGTCGACCTTGGCATGCAGGGAGTGCTGGCGCCCGGCATAGACATTGTCGCCCGGGATCATCTTCGTGCCGCGCTGGGTCACGATGATCGACCCCGCGTTGACGGTCTGGCCGCCGAACAGCTTCACGCCGAGCCGCTTGCCCGCGCTGTCGCGCCCGTTGCGGGATGAGCCGCCTGCCTTCTTGTGAGCCATGGTGTGTGCCCCTTACGCCGCGGTGATGGTGGCGATCTTCAGCACCGTCTGGTGCTGGCGATGGCCGTTCTTGCGCCGGCTGTTCTGGCGGCGGCGCTTCTTGAAGATCAGGACCTTGTCGCCGCGGTTCTGCGCGACGACCTCGGCCGTGACGGAGGCGCCGGCGACGGTGGGGGCGCCGATCATCAGCCCGGCCTCCGTCGCGACGCAGAGCACGTCGTTGAAGGTGATGGTGGTGCCCGGGGCGGCGTCGAGCTTTTCCACGAACAGGGTGGCGTTCGGGGTGACGCGGTACTGTAGGTCATGACAGGCCCTGGATGTTTCCCGCTGCCCCTTGGGCCGGAGGCCGGGGGCGGGCGGGCAAAAGCGAAGGCGGCGGAGATGGCGCCCCGCCGAGAGAGCGGGCGTATAGCGGTGGGGTGGACGGGGCGTCAACCGGCGATGCGCAACTCTGGGCGTTGCGCCCGGCGCGCGGGCGGATTATAGCCGCGACCCCGTCGGAGAGGTGCCGGAGTGGTCGAACGGGTCGGTCTCGAAAACCGAAGTACGGGCAACTGTACCGTGGGTTCGAATCCCACCCTCTCCGCCAAAAGGTATTCAAATTCAATCGGTTAGATAGCTAACTCCTGAGGGTCCACAAATGGGTCCACAAGATGAGCGTGTTGGCGCCCGCTGCGGCGTTATCCTTTCAGGTGCGACCGTTGTTCATGCGTGAGTAAACTAATCCACCTTTGGCTTCGGCCGAAATTTCAGCGGGTGGGGTGATGAAGGTTTGGTCCCTTGTTGCGCTCATTGCTTTGTGGGCCTTGCCTCTTTCGCAAAGCCATTCCTTAGAATTCGAGCCGCTGGAGATTGGCGGGGGCGAGCACGTCCTGTTTGCAAAGGGCCCTATACGCCTCGGAGACGATGAGCGCCTTCATCGACTTGTTGCACAATTACCGCGTGGCAGCCGAGTCACGCACATCGTCCTAAACAGTCCAGGCGGTAACCTTTATGAAGCCGCGAGTCTCGCGCAGACAGTCCGTAACTCGCGGCTAATCACAGTAGTCGCGTTGAACGATACATGTGCATCAGCTTG
>LNEW01000077.1 GCA_001464375.1 Rhodospirillales bacterium Ga0074136
GCGCAGGCCGCCACCAGGCAGGCCATGCCGACCACGCCGATGCTCAGCGATGCCGAGTGTCGCATCCGCGTCCCTCCCCCTTCGTCATGCTATACCATTTTCCTCCCTGACCGCGCCCTGTTCAGCATCGACCAAGGATGGTTGCAGGGTGGTGAGGGGATGCGCGGACGGGGTGCGATGGGCTGCGTGCGGACATGGTCGCCGCCCGCGCTCGCCGCCGGCCCGGCCAATGATGGGAGTGCTGTGACATGCGCGGCAAGGTGGGGATCGTGGGCGCCGGGCAAGTGGGGGCCGCAGCCGGCTTCCTGCTGGCGCAAACGCCCGGCGTCGACGAATTGCTGCTGCTCGACCAGGACCCGGCGCGCGCCGCCTCCGAGGCCTCGGACATCAGTCATGCCGCGGCCTTCGGCCCGGCGGCCCAGGTGGCGTCCGGCGACTACGCCGACCTGGCCGGGGCGCAGCTCGTGGTCATCGCCGCGGGCACGAACCTGAAGCCTGGCCAGACCCGGCTCGACCTGCTGGCAGCCAATGTGGAGGTGGTCAGCCAGGTGCTGGACCAGGTGCTGCGGGTCGTGCCGGACGCGGTGCTGTTGTTCGCGACCAACCCGGTCGATGTCATGCCGGCGCTGGCTGTGCGCCGCTTCGGCATGCCGCCGGGGCGCGCGATCGGCACCGGCTGCGCCCTGGATTCGGCGCGCTTCCGCGACCGCCTGGCGCGGCATCTGGGCGTCTCCACGGGGTCCGTCCATGCCTATGTGCTGGGCGAGCACGGCGATTCGGAAGTGCTGCACTGGAGCGGCGCGCAGGCCGCGGGCATGCCGCTGGTGCGCTTCGCCGAGCAGATCGGCCGCCCGCTGCCGGCCGACCTGCGCGCGGCGATGGCCAGCGAGGTGCGCGGATCGGCCTATCGGATCAAGGAGGGCAAGGGCGTTTCGAACTACGGGATCGCCGGTTCCGTCGCGCGGCTCGCGCGCAGCATCGTCAATGACGAACAAGCGATCTTCAGCGTGTCGACCTTCATGGAGCGGTTGCTCGGCGTCGCGGAGACCTGCGTCTCCCTGCCCCACCTGCTCGGTGCCCGCGGCGCGTCGCATCCGCTGCTGCCCGAGATGGACGAGGCCGAAACGGCGGCGCTGCGGCACAGCGCCACCTTGCTGCGCGATACCATACGGGCCGGACTGGAAGACTAGCGGTCCGCGCTGGGCGTGTGTTTGGCGCCCGGCGCATGGCGACCTGAGCGCATGGCCGCTTGCTGAACAGCGTGTGAGCACGCGACGCAGGCCTGTGCGGCACGGGCTGCATCGGTGGGCCAGGCACCGGATCTGGAGCGAGGCAGCGCACGCGCGCTGCTGCATTCAGGTGTGGCATTGTCGTTCCCGCAAGCGCCTTGCCCATGGCGTGATCCAGGCCGCAGCCCTGGCCGGGCCGTCTATACGACCGTCCCGAACAATGCGCCGATGCCGGCCGTCAAGGCCATTGCCAGGGCGCCCCAGAAGGTCACGCGCGCCGTGGCGCGCAGCACGTTGGCGCCGCCCGCCTGGGCGCCGATCGCCCCCAACAGCGCCAGGAACGCGAGCGAGGCGCCGGAGACGACCCAGACCAGCAGATGGGTCGGCGCGACGACCACCATCAGCAGAGGCATGGCGGCGCCGACCGCGAAGGTCGCAGCCGAGGTCAATGCCGCCTGGATGGGCCGCGCGGTGGTGATCTCGGACATGCCGAGTTCATCCTGCGCATGGGCGCCGAGCGCGTCCCTGGCCATCAACTGCTCGGCAACCTGCCGAGCCAGGCCAGGTTCGACGCCGCGGCGGACATAGATTTCGGCGAGCTCCTCATGCTCGGCGGCGGGGTTGTCCCGGAGTTCCTGGGTTTCACGGGCGAGGTCGGCTTGTTCCGTGTCGGATTGGGAGCTGACGGAGACGTACTCGCCCGCCGCCATCGACATGGCACCCGCGACCAGGCCGGCCACGCCGGCGATCAGGATGCCGTTCTGCGTGGCCGCGGCGGCGGCGACGCCGACGATCAGGCTGGCGGTCGAGACGATGCCATCATTCGCCCCCAGCACGGCGGCCCGCAGCCACCCGATGCGTGAGACCAGATGGCGTTCCGGATGCAGGTAACGGCGCGGCACGGCATGGTCCTTCCGGGTCCTGGCGTCGCGAGCGGGATGGCGCCTTGTTGCTGCGTGCGTGCCGACGATCACGGCGCGGGTTCGGGTGTCGGTACACGCGGTTTGGGGGATGCGAGGAACAGCATGAAGCGCGCCAGCGGACGCTTGAACATAAGCAGGTAAGCCACGTGCAGCGCGACGATGACCATCAGGGCGTTCGACAGCCCCTCATGCGATTCGCCGACGATGCTGTCCTCATGCTCTCCCCGAAAGGCTTCTGTGCCTCGACGACGTTCATGGCTGTCGTCGCGCGCCTGCGCTTCGGTCGTCACGGCGCTGGTGGCCAACCCGATTGTCCTGCCGCGATCCAGCGCGACACCGGTCGCGGTAGCCAGGATCAGGCAGCCGGCGATACCGGCCAGCAGCGCCTTGCTGATGGCCGGGTGAGCAGCGGCGTTGTCGAGCGTCAGCCCGTCGAACCGCGGGTAGAAGCGCGACAGGCCCAGTTGCCGAAGCCCCGATAGAGCCGCGACCAGACGGCCTCCGATGATGATCGCGATCGCGTATCCGAGCACGGCGTGAAGTGTGCCCAGGTCGCCGGTCAGGAAGGCGGCAATGACCAGAAGGCCGAGAACGGCGTGATAGGCCCGCAGGCCGTGCATGATGGTCATGAGGATCCTTGCGCGGCATCCCGCGGATGCCGCTTCAAGGCACTCTGAGCGCCATCGCCGCCGACGTCGTTGATGGACGTCAACCTGTCCGCTGGGCGGCGTCGCGCCCCGGAGGGTTCGCGTCGTCGCGCGCACCGTTGTGTTCGCTTTCCACACGCTTAAGCGCGTCGAGGACAGGGCCCGAGACGCGCGGGCCGCCGGGGAGGCCGCACGGCGGGAGGGATGAAGCTCCCAGCAACATCAGGGGGAATGGCGGAGGGGATGGGATTCGAACCCACGATAGGACTTGACATCCTATAACGGTTTAGCAAACCGATTCTAGCCTACCTGCGAATTCGCAGGATGCTGCCAATCCCGCAGAAAACCGCCGTTTTCTGAGCGCGCCAAACGCGCCAGACACGCCGCTCCGACACAGGGAGTCGGCACAAAAGCCGGCACAGGGAATCACCTGGCGCACGCCCCGTCGCGCGCCGGTTTTCGCGCGTCCGCACGACTGGCGCGCCGCACACCCGAGCAGGAGACCACCATGCACTTCGCCACCGTGGCGCAGGCATCCGCACGCCTGTCCGAATGGCATGCCCTCAACGCCGCGCAGCGCGCGCTCGCCGCCTGGCCGGCCTTCGCGCGGATCACGGTCGCGATGCCCGACCTTGCGGGGCCTCTGCATCGCCGAGATGGCCGAGGTCGGCCTCGGCATCCGCGACATGGGCGTGAGCGACCTGCCGGCAGCCGAGACGTGCCGCGAGGAGGCGGACCAGGCGGTGAAGGAGACGCTGGGCTGATGCGCCAGGAAACCCTCTCCCGCCTCGCCGCCGAGGTCACCGCGCTGCTCGAGAAGGACGGCGCGAAGGTCTTCTCGCGCTTCGTGCGTCTCGGTGGCCGCCCGAAGCGGTCCAACGGGCTGCCCTATCGCGGCGGCAATGTCCTCGCGCTTTGGGCGGCAGCGCTGATCCATGGCTACCAGAACCCCTACTGGTTCACCTTCCACCAGGCCCGGGAGCTCGGGGCGGCCGTTCGCAAGGGCGAAAAATCGAGCCTCGTCGTCTATGTGGACAGGTGGGTGCCGCGGGAGCAGCGCGACAACCCAGATGCCGCCGCCATTCCCTTCCTGAAGGCGTACCCGGTCTTCAACGGCGATCAGATCCATGGGCTGCCGGATGCGTTCGCGCTGCAACTCCCGCTGCCCGCGTTTGACCCGATCCCCGAAGCGGAGGCGTTCATCGCCGCGACGGGCGCCAGGATCGTCACCGCTGTCGTCGGGCCGCCGCGCTACACGCCCTCGCGAGACGAGATCGGGATGCCGGACCCGCGCGCCTATCGCTCGCCCTCGGCCTACTACGCGGACCTGATGCACGAGCTGGTGCACTGGACCGGCGCCGAGCATCGGCTGAAGCGCGAGAAGGGGAAGAAGTGGGCCGATGCGGCGTACGCCTTCGAGGAACTGGTGGCCGAGATCGGCAGTGCGTTCCTGTGCACCGACCTGCGGCTCGACAAGGAGGTGGAGCGGGACCAGCGCATGTGCCAGGACGGCGTGCTCGACAGCGCCAAGGTCGGCGGCCGTTGGACCACCACGCCCCACGCCATCCACCAATACCTAGGGCGGCAGAGCGCCGCGCCCGGAGCACCATGGCCTCGAATCTCTATCGCCGCCCCGGCAGCCCCTATTGGTGGGCGCGCATCCAGGTCGGCGGCGCCGAGCACCGGCGGTCTCTACGCACGACTAATCGCACCGAAGCGCGCAAGCGGCTCCGCGAACTTCTCGAGCAGGCGGGAACCTCGCGCCTCGGGCTGACGCCGAAGGATGCCGCGACCTGGCAGCAGGGCGTGGAGCGGTGGGCGACCATTCACCTGCCCGAACTGCGCGAGGCGACGGCGCAGCGATACCGCGTCAGTCTGCGCGCCCTCGCCCCGCAGTTCGAGGATCGGGCGCTGGAGGAGATCGACCGCGCTGCGGTCGCCGCCTTCGTCGCTGCGCGGCGCCAGGGCGGCGCGACAGCCGCGACCGTGCGGCGCGATCTCGATGTGCTGGCGATGGTGCTGGACAATGCGCGCGATGCCGGGTGGATCCCCGACGATCGCCCGAACCCGGCGAACCAGGCGCGCGGGCGCCTGGTGGAACGGCGAGAGCCGATTCGGCCGGTGCCGATGCGCGACCTCGCGCTGGCGCTGCGCCGCTTCCCGGCAGGCCTCGCCGCCATGGGTCGCTTCCTCGCTCGCACGGGCTGCCGCCAGGAGGAAGCGGCGTCGCTCGAATGGCGGCAGGTGGACCTCGCGGCCGGGACCGTGACCTTCGCGAAGACAAAGACGCGCAGCCCACGCGTGATCCGGCTGAAGCCCCAGGCGCTGCGCGACCTGAAGGAGCTGCGGGAGAAGGGTGGCGGGGCCTATGTGTTCCGGTCGAACGCCGGGGACAGGCACCACAACGTCGCCTCGCGGTGGCGGATGCTGGTGGCCGATGCGCTGTCGAAGGTCAAACCGCGCCCGCCGGCGTTCCGCTGCCATGACCTCCGGCACACCTTCGCGATCCGATGGCTGCAGCAGGGCGGGGACATCTACGCGCTTGCCCGGCACCTGGGTCATGCGTCGGTGAAGACGACCGAGATCTACCTGCGCTGGATGGTCAATCCGGCACACCGCCCGGCACAGAAGTCGGCACACCGGTCGGCACAAAAACCGGCACAGTAGCCGTTACACTGTCTCGCCCGCACAAATCGCAGGACCTCAAATCGCCAAATTATCGAGGATTTTCAAGGGACTGGCGGAGGGGATGGGATTCGAACCCACGATAGGACTTGACATCCTATAACGGTTTAGCAAACCGCCGCCTTCGGCCACTCGGCCACCCCTCCGCAGGAGTGGAAAGTCTCACGGCGTTTGAGCCGCCGCAGCGTCAAACGCGCTGCGCGGAGTCCAGCGGCGCGCGTGCCTCAGGACAGCGCAATCTCCATCCCGCGCTTCACTGCCGGGCGCGCCATCAGCGCATCGTACCAGCGCGCCACGTTCGGATAGTCCGTGAGCGCCTTGCCCTGCGTCGGCAGGTGCCGCTCCGCGCGCCAGGCCCAGCCCAGGATCGCGAAGTCGGCGACCGAGGGCTCGCCCGCCGTCGCCACGAAATCCCGCCCGGCCAGGCGCTTGTCGAGCACGCCGTACAACCGCAGCGTCTCCTTGCCGTACCGGTTCAGCCCGTAATCCTTCGCCGGGCCATCGGGCTGCATCATGAAGTGGTGCACCTGGCCCGGCATCGGCCCGAAGCCGCCCATCTGCCAGTTCAGCCATTCATAGACCGGTACGCGATCCCGCAGCGCCGCCGGCAGGAAACGACCGGTCTTCTCCGCCAGGTACAGCAGGATCGCCCCGCTCTCGAACACCGTGATCGGCTGGCCGTCCGGCCCGTCGGGATCCTTGATCGCCGGAATCCGGTTGTTCGGGCTGAACGCCAGGAATTCAGGGTTGAACTGCTCGTCCTTGGAGATGTTCACGGTCTTCACCGTATAGGCGAGCCCCATCTCCTCCAGCGCCACGCTGATCTTGCGCCCGTTCGGCGTGTTCCAGGTCCACAGTTCGATGGCCATGCGGCGGTATCCTTGCGCGATGCGATGTGCCGGCATCGCACGACCGGGTCGGCGGCGTCCACCGCCCCAGCCGTCACGCCGCCGGCGGTGCCGACCGCCAGGCGCGCAGCAGCCCATGCGCCACCGCCAGCAGCGCCGGACCCACGAACAACCCCAGGAAGCCGAAGGCGATCAACCCACCGAAGACGCCGAGGATGATCAGCCCCAGCGGCATCGCACTGCCCCGCTGGATCAGCAGCGGGCGGACGATGTTGTCGCTGCCCGAGACCGGCACCAGCCCCCACACCAGCATGAAGATCGCCCAGCCGGTATCGCCCTCGGTGTAGAGCCAGGCGGCCGCGCCCAGCCAGGTCACCACCACCAGCGGCCCCAACACCTGGCTGATCGAGAACACCATGGTCAGGAAGGCCAGCACGGCCGCGCCGGGCACGCCCGCGATGGCCAGCCCGATCCCTATCAGCACCGCCTGCAGGATGCCGGTGCCCACCACGCCCCAGGCCACGCCGCGCACCGCACCGCCAGCGGCATCGACCGATGCCACGCCGGTTTCGCCACCCAGTCGTCCCGCGATGTCGCGCAGCTGCGCCACCAGCGTATCCCCGCCGGTCCAGAACATGGCCGCCACCAGCAGCGCCAGCAGCAGCTGCACGATGCTGCCCGCCGCGGCCTGGCCGATATCCACCAGGTATCGCGCGATCTGCCCCGAATACGGCGCGACCAGCGCATTGATGTTGCCCTGGACGCCGTGCAGCCGGGTCCACAGGCCGGCGGCCCGATCGCCCACCAGCGGCAGGTCGGTAATCCAGGCCGGCGCGGTCTCGGGCAGGTTCTCGACCATGATGCGCGCGCGCGCGGAGACGGTCGCGATCTGGTCTGCCAGGCCCGGCGCCATCAGCAGCAGCGGCAGCGCCACCGCCAGCACCAGCACCAGCAGCAAGGCGGCGGCAGCGACACCGGGCCGCATACCGCGGCCGACCAGCCACGCCCGCGCCGGCCAGGTGCCAATGGCGATGAAGGCGCCGAAAGCGACCGCCATGGCGAAGGGCTCCAGCACCCGGAAAACGCCATACAACAGCAGCCCGAGCAGGATCAGCACCGCCGTGCGCTCGGCCAGGCGCACGGTCTCGGCATGGCTGCGGTCGGGCGCAGGCCGGGTCGATTCGGTGTCCATGGTGCTCCCCGCACTCGCCGCGGCAGCGAAGCACGCCGGGGCGATGCAGGGGAAGCGGCGCGCTCAGCCGAGCTTCTGCTTGAGCACCTCATTCACCAGGGCGGGGTTTCCCTTGCCCTGCATGGCCCGCATGGTCTGGCCGACAAAGAAGCCGAACAGCTTGTCCTTGCCCGACCGGTATTCCGCGACCTTGTCGGCATTGGCGGCGAGCACGCCGTCGATCACCGCCTCGATCGCGCCGGTATCGGTCACCTGCTTCAGGCCGCGTTCCTCCACGATCACGCCCGGCGCGCGGCCGGTCTCGACCATGGCCTCGAAGACCTCCTTGGCCAGCTTCCCCGACAACGTGTCGTCCGCCATCAGGTCCAGCAGCGCGCCCAGGTCGGCGGCGGACACCGGCGGTTCGGCGATCGAGGTCTTGGTGCGGTTGATGGCGGCGAACAGGTCGCCCATCACCCAGTTCGCCGCCTGCTTGGCGTCGCGTCCCTTCGCCACCGCCTCGTAGTAGGCGGCGGTTTCCTTCTCGAGCGTCAGCACATGCGCGTCATACGGCGTGACGCCGAAATCGTGCACGTAGCGGGCACGGCGCGCATCGGGCAGTTCCGGCAGCGCGGCTTTCAGCTGGTCCACCCAGGACTGCTCGATCACCAGCGGCGGCAGGTCGGGGTCGGGGAAGTAGCGGTAGTCATGCGCGTCCTCCTTCGACCGCATCGACCGCGTGATGCCGCGCGACGTGTCGAACAGGCGGGTTTCCTGCGTGACCTCGCCGCCGCCTTCCCACACTTCGATCTGCCGGCGTGCCTCGGCCTCGACCGCCTGCATGACATAGCGGATGGAGTTGACGTTCTTCACCTCGCAGCGCGTGCGGAACCCCTCGCCGGCCTTGCGGACCGACACGTTCACGTCGGCGCGCATGGAACCTTCCTCCATGTTGCCGTCGCAGGTGCCGAGGTAGCGCAGGATCTGCCGCAGCTTGGTCAGGTACGCGCCGGCTTCCTCGGGCGAGCGCATGTCGGGTTCCGACACGATCTCCATCAGCGCGACACCCGACCGGTTCAGGTCGATGAACGACTTGGTCGGGTGCTGGTCGTGCAGCGACTTGCCCGCATCCTGCTCGAGGTGCAGGCGCGTGATGCCGATGGTCTTGGTGCTGCCGTCCGCGAGCGCGATCTCGACCTGGCCGGTGCCCACGATCGGGTGGGCGAACTGGCTGATCTGGTAGCCCTGCGGCAGGTCCGCATAGAAGTAGTTCTTGCGGTCGAAGCGCGACCACAAATTCACCTGCGCGTTCAGCCCAAGGCCGGTGCGGACGGCCTGCGCCACGCATTCGCGGTTGATGACCGGCAGCATGCCGGGGAAGCCGGCATCGACGAAGCTGACCTGGCTGTTGGGCGGGGCGCCGAATTCGGTCGCGGCGCCGGAGAACAGCTTCGCGTGGCTGACCACCTGCGCGTGGACTTCCAGGCCGATCACCAGCTCCCAGGGGCCGGTCTCGCCTTCGATCACGTAGCTCATGCCCACCTGCCTCCCTGCGCTCGATCGCGTGCCACGCGATATCCGGCACGCCGCCCACCACGTCCACTTCCAGGTTGCGGTCGCGCTCGCCACGGCGCTACCGCCACTCCGCATACCCCATCGCGGCGAGTGGCGTGAAGGTGGCAAGGCCACGCCGCACCGGCCGGCGGAGGATCGTCCCGAAATGGATCGGGCCAAGCGCTGGCACATGGAACAGGCGCGGATGCACTGCCGCCAGGTCCTAGGCCGTCATCCCCGGCCGCCAGCCGGAGCGAACCCCGTAACCGCGCGACACCATGCGACGAACACTATGGGGCCGGGCGGGTATTGGCCTCGTCCCGAAGACGGAGACCAAGAATGGCATTCACGACCCTTTCCGCCGGAATCTTCGTGATCCAGGGCATGCAATTCGCCCCTGGTGCCGAGATACCGGCCGGCACCAGCCTGTCCCGCGCCACGCTCACCACCATCGACGAGGACACCGGCCCGATCGGCCCTCTCGCGCTGCAATTCGATCCGTACCGGCTGAACCCCGGCGAGGCGGTCTCGCTGCGCATCAACGGCATCGAGGTCAGTTCCGTGGTGCCGTCCTTCGTGCTCACCACGCTGGTCACCGATGCGGGAAGCTTCCGCGCGCTGGCCTTCACCATCGACGGCAACACCTACCTCATTCCCCAGACCAACGCGCCGATCGACACGGCGAGCGCGATCACCGCGGGATCGCGGCTCGGCACCACGCCGGTCACGTCGGTCGATACGACCGCCTTCGGCCTGCTGCCCGAGAATGCCGACATCTTCGCCGGGCAGATCTACTCCGAGACCAGGTTCGGCACGACCCTGTCCAGCTCCTCGGTCGCCGACATCCGTATCTATGACGCGGACGACATCCGCGGCAACGCAGACAGCGTGGGCGAGGAAATCGCGCTGTTCACCAACGGCTCGACCACCGGCGCGACCCCCTTCATCGGCATCGGCGAGGCGGTCGAGGTCTTCGCCACGCTGCGCTTCGACGATGGCGGCACGCTCGGCCTGAACGCGGTGATGCGCAACCTCTCGGGCAGCTATGGCGAGAGCACCCAGCGCTACCTGTTCGACGACGCCGCGCTCGCAGCCTCGGGGCGCACCCTGTCGGACATCGCGCAGGTGGTGTCGTTCGTGAGCACCGACCACGACCTCAACTGGACGGATCTCGGCCTGACCCTGGTGGCCGAGGGCGGCGGCACCCCCACGCCGGACCCCGCGCCCGCGCCGCCGATCAACCAGATCACCGGCACTGGCGGTCGCGATGCGCTGGTCGGCACCGCC